>JANQLT010000128.1 GCA_028280455.1 Kiloniellales bacterium | reverse complement strand
GCCGAGCCGCGGCCGAACACCACCAAGTCCAAGAGCGAGTTGGACCCCAAACGGTTGGCGCCGTGCACCGAGACGCAGGCCGCCTCGCCGATCGCCATCAGGCCCGGCACCACGCTGTCCGGATCGCCGTCGCGCAGCGCCTGCCGGGCATCTCCGAGACGGCGCGCATCTTCGCCGGCGTCGACGTGACCAAGGAGCCGATGCCCGTGCTGCCGACGGTGCACTACAACATGGGCGGCGTCCCGGCGCTCTACAGCGGCGAGGTGGTGACCCTGAAGAACGGCGATCCCGACGCCGTGGTGCCGGGGCTCATGGCGATCGGCGAGGCGGCCTGCGTCTCGGTGCACGGCGCCAACCGCCTGGGCTCCAACTCGCTGCTCGACCTGGTGGTCTTCGGCCGCTCCTCGGCCCAGCGCTGCGCCGAGATCCTGCGCCCGGGCGAGTCCCACAAGCCGCTGCCCGCCGATGCCCACGAGCCGGCCGTCGCGCGGCTCGACGCCGCCCGCCACGCTAGGGGCGAGAACGCCACGGCGGCGCTGCGCCTGGAGATGCAGCAGGCCATGCAGGAGCACTGCGCGGTCTTCCGCACCGGCGACGTGCTGGAGGAGGGCGTGCGCAGGCTGAAAGCGACCTGGGACAAGCACGACACGGTCAGCATCGAGGACCGCTCGATGATCTGGAACTCCGACCTGGTGGAGACCCTGGAGTATGAGAACCTGATCGCCCAGGCGCGGGTCACCATCGAGGGCGCGCTGAACCGCACCGAGAGCCGCGGCGGCCACGCCCGCGAGGACTTCGCCGAGCGCGACGACGAGACCTGGATGAAGCACACCCTGGCCTGGCTCGAGGACGACGGCAGCCTGCGCTTCGACTACCGCCCGGTGCACCTGCAGCCGCTGACCAACGAAGTCCAGTCCTTCCCGCCCAAGGCGCGGGTCTATTGATGGTTGAGCTCGACGAAGGTTGGTCAAGCGATAGCACGGCGACATGGATTGCAGCATTTGCAGACAGGGCGCGACGCAGCCGGGCACGACGACCGTGACCCTGGAGCGCGGCGACATGGTCATCGTCATCAAGGACGTGCCGGCAGAGGTCTGCGAAAACTGCGGCGAGTACTTTCTCAGCGAGGCGACGACCGAAGAAGTGATGCGGCGCGGCGAGCTGGCGGCCGAAAGCGGCGTAGAGTTGCAGGTGCTCCGCTATGCGGCTTGACGGAGGCCTGCAGGTGAACGGCTTGACCCTCAGAATCGACGGTCCGAACCATGGTTGAATTCAATCTCCCGGCCAACTCCAGGATCACCGAGGGCAAGTCCTACGGCTCGCTCGACGGCGTCAAGAACTGCAAGGCCTTCAAGGTCTATCGCTGGAATCCGGACGACGAGGCCAACCCGCGGATCGACACCTACTACGTCGACCTCGACGACTGCGGCCCGATGGTCCTGGACGCCCTCATCAAGATCAAGAACGAGGTCGACTCGACCCTGACCTTCCGGCGCTCCTGCCGCGAGGGCGTCTGCGGCTCCTGCTCGATGAACATCGACGGCACCAACACGCTGGCCTGCACCAAGTACATCAGCGACGTGACCGGCGATGTGAAGGTCTATCCGCTGCCGCACATGCCGGTGGTCAAGGATCTGGTGCCGGACCTCAACCAGGCCTACGCGCAGTACGCCTCGATCGAGCCCTGGCTCAAGGCCGACACGCCGGCGCCCGGCACCGAGCGCCTGCAGAGCCCGGAGGAGCGCGCCAAGCTCGACGGCCTGTGGGAGTGCATCCTCTGCTTCTCCTGCACCACCTCCTGCCCGAGCTACTGGTGGAACGGCGACCGCTACCTCGGCCCCGCCGTGCTGCTGCAGGCCTACCGCTGGATCGCCGACAGCCGCGACGAGCATACCGGCGACCGCCTCGACGCCCTGGAAGACCCCTTCCGGCTGTACCGCTGCCACACCATCATGAACTGCACGCGGACCTGCCCGAAGAGCCTCAACCCCGCCAAGGCCATCGCCGAGATCAAGAAGCTGCTGGTCGAGCGCCGGGGCTGATCGGGCGGCTGCAGGGGTCTACGCGGCTTTCTCGATCCGCCTGATCTCGTCCTTCAGAATCGTCGCGAAGGCCTGCGCCAGGGTCGATAGCGGCCGGTGGGCCGGTGTCACGATCGAGGCGTCCAGGTAGATCGTCGGCTCGAAGGGCCGGAAGACGAGTGCCTGCGCGCCGCCGCGATAGAGGCGATAGCTCTCGGCGCTGAGCGGATCGACGATGGCGTAGGCCAGGCCCTGCTCGACGAAAGTCAGCAGCGGGATGAAGTACTGCGTCTCGAAGCGGACGTTGAAGTCGGCGGCGGCTCGCTCGAAGGCCGCCTCGGTTTGCACATGGGTCGGATGCCCGGCGAAGAGCGTCGCCATGGGCTTGCCGTCGAGGTCGCCGGCCTCGACCGCCTGCCGCTTGGCGAGGGGATCGTCGGCCGGCAGGGCGCAGAGGCACTCGAGTCGCTCGGTGTCGTGGGAGACGAGGGCGGTCTCGCCGGCGTCCATCAAGCCGACATCGGCCAGGCCGACGTCGTACTGCTGCACCGAGACGAGCTGCTGGACCTGCGGCGAGCTGCGCGAGATGAGCGAGACCCGGATGCCCTCGCGGCCGCCGACGAAGCGGCTGATCAGCGCCGGCAGCAGAAAGACGGCGGGTCCCGGCATGGAGACGACCCGGAGCGTGCCCTGCTCGAGATCGCGCACGCTCCTCATGGTCCGGGCGGTGCTGTCCAGCCGATCGAGGATCGCGTTGGCTTCCTCCAACAGGTAGTGGGCTTCCGGCACCGGGTGCAGGCGGCCGCCGCGCCGCAGGAAGAGCTCGAAGCCGATATCGGCTTCCAGGCTGGCGATCATCGCGCTGACCGCCGGCTGGGTGCGGTAGAGGTTGCGGGCCGCCTCGGAGACGGAGCCGGTCAGCATGACCTCCCGGAAGGCGCTGAGTTGCTTGAGATTCACGGCGAGTGCTCCGATACCGGTTGGGCATTATATAAGAAAAATCTAATGATATAGAGGAATTTATAATTTGCCCTGATGCTTGAGGCTCCTAAGATCTGCCAGATAATCACCTGGCCTTTCCCGCCCGGAATGCGGCCTGCGGGCCGGGCGCGGACGGTTCGACAACAACGGGAGGTTCCCAATGAAGCATAGCGGCAAGCTCTTCGCCGCGGCACTTGCGGGCGCGATGCTCGCAAGCACGGTGGCACAAGCGCAGAACCCGACCTTCTTCCGCATCGGCACCGGCAGCGCCGGCGGCACCTACTTTCCGATCGGCGGCACCATCGCCAACGGAATCTCCAGCCCGCCCGGCTCTCGCCCCTGCGACCAAGGCGGCCAGTGCGGTGTGCCCGGCCTGATCGCCATCGCCCAGTCGACCACGGCTTCCGTGTTCAACAACGCAGCCGTGCAGAACGGCGAGCTGGAGATGGGCATGGCCGCGGCCGACGTGACCCGCTCCATGTACCTCGGCGAGGGCAAGTTCCAAGGCAAGCCGCACGAGAAGCTGCGGATCGTCGCCAACCTCTATCCGGAAGACCTGCACCTGGTGCTGCCCAAGGGCAAGTCGATCGACAACCTGGGTGACCTCAAGGGCAAGCGCGTCGGCATCGCGCAGGCCGGCTCCGGCACGCAGGTCGCCGTGCTCCAGATGCTCGAGGCCTGGGGCGTCGACCGCGACAACATGGAAGAAGCCGAGCTGAACAACAGCCAGTCCGCCGAGCGCATGGCCGACGGCCAGCTCGACGCCTACTTCTATGCCGCCGGCTGGCCGGTGGCCGCCATGGTGCAGCTCGCCTCGACCAAGGGCATGTCCCTGCATTCCTTCACCGAGGCCGACCTGAAGAAGATCAACGAGATCATTCCGGCCTACATTCCCTCCAAGATCCCGGCCGGCGTCTACGAAGGCGTCGACAAGGACGCCCTGACGCCTGCGGTCAGCGCGCTGCTGGTGGTTTCCGCGGACCAGCCCGAGGAGCTGATCTACGGCATCACCAAGGCGCTGTGGAACGACAACACCCGCAAGCTGCTCGACAACGGTCATGCCAAGGGCAAGCAGATCACCGCGGAGACCGCTCTCGACGGTATCGCCGCGCTGGGCGTGCCCCTGCATGCGGGTGCCGAGCGCTTCTACAAAGAAGCCGGCATGCTCAAGTAGGGAATTCCTCCCAAAAGAGACCTAACCTCGGTCGGCGGCGAGCTCATTCGCCTCACCTTGTGCCGCCGACCGAGGACCGTTTTGGACGCGCCTTTCTCAGCTAGCTATTTCAACGACAGGCCGAAACGGCCGTCGAACAGAATTCGGTATCGCCGATAGCCCGAACGGGGAGCGGGAATATGAGCGACTCGAAATCCGACGACCTTGAGCTGAGCGCAGAAGAACTCAAGGCGATCGAGGAGAAGTACGACGAGGCCGCGGCGACTCGCCCCGTGGCCGACTGGATGCACAAGGTCCTGCGCCTGGTCGCGCTGGTGTTCGCCATCTACCACTACCTGACGGCCGGTTTCGCCTTGCCCGCCGAGCATTGGCACATGGGCTGGCATCTGGCGGGCCTGTTCATCCTGACCTACGCCTTCTTCCCGCTGTTCCGGACCAAGACCGCCTTCCAGATGAACGGCGGTGGCCTGCGGATCGGCAACATCCCGCTCTACGACCTGGTCGCCATGCTGCTCGGCGTCTCCTCGGCGCTCTACCTGGGCATGGCCTGGCACGGGCTGCCCCTGTTCGGCATCGAGGAGCAGACCTTCCGGATGGGCAACCCGAACACCTACGACCTGTTCTTCGGGGCCGTGCTCATCGTGCTGGTGCTCGACATCGCGCGCCGGACCCTGGGCTGGGTGCTGCCGCTGATCATCTGCATCTTCATGTCCTACGCGCTGCTCGGGCCCTTCTTCCCGGGGATCCTCCAGCACCCGGGGGTGAAGTTTAATACCTTCGTTTCCTCCATGTACTTCCCGCAGGAAGGCATCTTCGGCGTCACGCTCTGGGTCGTCTCGACCATCGTGTTCCACTTCGTGCTGTTCGGCGTGATCGCGCAGCGCACCGGCCTCGGTGCCCTCTTCATCGACAACGCGACGATCCTGGCCGGCAAGTACACCGGCGGCCCGGCGAAGGTCTCGGTCGTCTCCTCCGCCTTCTTCGGCACGATCTCCGGCTCCTCCGTGGCCAACACGGTGTCGACCGGCGCCCTGACGATCCCGAACATGAAGCGGCTCGGCTATCCCGGGCGCTTCGCCGGCGGCGTCGAGGCCGCGGCCTCCGCCGGCGGCCAGATCACCCCGCCGATCATGGGCGCGGCGGCCTTCATCATGGCCGAGTTCCTGGAGGTCCCCTACACGACCATCGTCATCGCGGCGATCTTCCCGGCCCTCCTGCACTACGTCGGCGTCTTCACCGTGGTCCACCTGATGGCCCGCCGTCTCAATCTGCAGGGCCTCGCCGACGACCTGCTGCCGAAGTTCAAGGCGGTCTGGAAGGACGGCTGGGCCAACGTGATCCCGCTGATCGCGCTCCTGGTCGTGCTGTTCTCGGGCTACACGCCCTACATGTCCGCCTTCTGCGGCATCAGCCTCGCCGTCATCGTCGGTGCCTCCCGGCGCGACGTGCCTCTGACCTTGGCTTTCCCGGCGGCCTTCATCGCCTTCGCCGTCTGGAAGTACCTGAACGAAGGCTTCGACCTGCCCATCACGGCGCTGCTCGTCGCCGGCTCGA
This sequence comes from Kiloniellales bacterium, assembly GCA_028280455.1. Lineage (GTDB taxonomy): Bacteria > Pseudomonadota > Alphaproteobacteria > Kiloniellales > JAKSDN01 > JANQLT01. The sequence continues at coordinate 7,966 of JANQLT010000128.1, read as the reverse complement.
TCATCGGCGTCTTCAATCCGCAGAAGCGGATGGAGATGCCGCAGATGCTGAACGCCATCGAGACCGGGGTGAAGTACGCCCTCGCCGTCGGTGCGGCATCGGCCGCGGTCGGCATCGTCGTCGGCGTCATCAACACCACGGGCATCGGCTTCCGGATCGGCTTCATGGTCACGACCGGCGCCGCGACCATGGCCGAGAACGTCTACTGGCTCTTCAGCTACGGCGCCTTCGAGCTCTTCTCGGTGCAGGACCTGCAGCTCTTCCTGTCGCTGATCCTGATCGCCGTCGCCTGCATCCTGATGGGTGCCGGCATCCCGACCACCGCGCTCTACATCATGCTGGTGTCGGTCGCCCAGCCGGCCCTCGCGCAGCTCGGCGTGCCGCCGATCGCCAGTCACCTCTTCGTGCTCTACTACGGCGTGGTGGCCGAGATCACGCCGCCGGTTTGCACGTCTGCTTACGCGGCGGCGGCGATCGCCAACTCCAATCCCTTCAAGACCGGGATATCCGCCTTCACGCTGGGGCTCGGCAAGGTCGTCGCGCCGATGGCCTTCGTCTACGCGCCGGTCCTGCTCTTCGTGTCCTCGACGGGCTTCGACTTCCTGCAGTTCTCCTATGCCGCGACGAGCTGCATCCTCGGCGTGGTCGCCCTGTCGGCCTCGGTCGTCGGCTACTTCCTGGCGCCCATGGCCTGGTACGAGCGCGTCCTCGCGGCCCTCGCCGGGCTGGTGGCCATAGCGCCGACCTGGCAGTCGGATCTGATCGCCCTGGCGATCGTCGCGCCGGTGATCCTGATCCAGTTGATCGCCAAGAAGAACCGGCTGGCCCAGACATCCGACACGGCGCGGCAGGAGGCTTGAGGCGATGATCCAGAGAATCCTCGTTGCCGTCGATCTCGAGGACACCGACCTGAACGATCGGCTGCTCTCGGTCACGGCGGATTTCGCCACGCTGAAAGCGGCCGAGGTCACGCTGGTCTCTATCGGGCCGAAACTGCCGCCCGAGGTCGCCGTGCGCATGCCGGAGGACTACCAGGCGCGGACGTCCTCGGAGATCTCGAAGCAGCTCGAGGGCCTGGTCGACAAGCTCGGTCCGGCGGCCGGCAAGGCGAAGATCGCCGTCCGTTTCGGGGCGATCTACCGGGAGATCCTGGCGCAGGCGAAGGCGGACAAGTCGGACCTGATCGTCATCGGCTGCCACAAGCCGGACTTGGCCGACTATCTGCTCGGCCCGAACGCCGCGCGCGTGGTGCGCCACGCCGCCTGCTCGGTCTTCGTCGTCCGCTAGCGCACAGACGGCGTGACCGGCCGGAGAGCAGTCTTGGAGACTAGGGAGAGACGATGATGAGACGATTGATGGCTTTCGTCGCCCTGCTCGTCGTTTTGGCACTGCCGGTCTGGGCGGACGCCCTGTCCGACCTCCACGATCAGGCCGAGCAGGGAGATCCGGAGGCCCAGTTCGTCCTGGGCACCATCTACCGCGACGGCCAAGGCGTCGAGCAGGACCTCGAGGAAACGCTCAAATGGTGGCAGACGGCTGCGGAGCTCGGCTACGTCGACGCCCAGTTCGCCCTCGGCAACATCCACTCCGGCGGCTACGGCGTCATCAAGAACTACGTTCTGTCCTACATGTGGTTCGACATCACGGCCGAGAGATCGGACAGCGCCTTGCTGAAGCCGATCGCCCTCAGCAATCGCGATGCCCTGGTCCCGCGCATGACCGCCGACGAGGTCGCCCGGGCCAAGCGGATGTCGGCGGAATGGCTGGCCGAGCACCGGCCGTGACGGTGACGCGGGACGCTGTTCGTGACTGACCGGGCGCTTTCATCGACCCCTCAATCCACGGAGGACGAGACGATCATCGTCGGCGCCGGCATCGTCGGCATCTGCTGCGCCCTGTCGCTGATCGAGAAGGGCGCCAAGGTGCGGCTGATCGACCGCGACGAGCCGGGGCAGGGCGCCAGCTTCGGCAATGCCGGCGTGATCTCGCCCTGGTCCTGCATCCCGCAGTCCATGCCGGGCCTCTGGAAGAGCATCCCGCGCTGGCTGCTCGACCCGGAGGGGCCCGTCGCCATCCGCCCGGGCTACCTGCCGAAGGCCCTGCCCTGGGCCTGGCGCTTCCTGAGCCAGGGCCGCCCCGAGCGGGTGCGCGCCGTCGCCGACGCCATGGCGACCCTCAACCGGCCGAACGTCGACCTCTATCGGCACCACCTGCGCGGCAGCGGCCACGAAGATCTCTTGCACGACTCCTGGTATCTGCACGTCTACCGCAAGGCGGCGGACGCCAACCTGGACGATCTCGCCTGGCGGCTTCGCGTCGAGCAGGGCGCGCCGGTCGAGGCGCTGAGCGGCGACCAGCTTCGCGAGATCGAGCCCGATCTCTCCGCGGACTACGAGGCCGCCATCGCCATCAAGGAGCAGGCCCGGGCGCTGGCGCCGGGCCGGATCGGTCAGGTCCTGGCCGAGCAGGTGCGCCGCCGGGGCGGCGCGATCCAGCGCGCCACGGTCCGCTCCCTGGCGCCGCGCGACGGCGGCGGCTGGCGGGTCGAAAGCGATGGCGACGCCCTGGCCGCGTCGCGGATCGTGCTCGCGGCCGGCGCCTGGTCGGCGCGCTTCCTCGAGCCCCTGGGCCTGCGCGTGCCGCTCGAGGCCGAGCGCGGCTATCACCTGCTGTTCAAGGACCCCGGCGTCGCCTTGCGCCATTCGATCATGGAGGTCGACGCCAAGTTCGTCGCCAGCTCCATGGAGATGGGCCTGCGCTCGGCGGGCACGGCCGAGTTCGCCGGCCTCGACTCGCCGCCCAACTACCGCCGCGCCCGGATCTTCAAGCGCCTGACCAAGCGCATGCTGCCGAAGCTCAACACGGAGCACACCGACGAATGGATGGGCTCCAGGCCCTCGCTGCCGGACAGCCTGCCCTGCATCGGCGAGGTGCCGGGCAAGCCGGGGCTCTTCCTCGCCTTCGGGCACAGCCACTACGGCCTCGGCATGGCGCCGGCGACCGGCCGCATCGTCGCCGACCTGGTGACCGGCACGCCGCCCAACATCGACCTGGCGCCCTACGCCATCGACCGCTTCGCGGCGTGAGCCGGGCAGAGCTGGACCAGAGGACAAAGGCATGAAGCTGCGTGGCGGCCCCAACATCTGCGGCGTGACCATCGGGGTCCTGTGCCTGGACTCGGCCTTTCCCAAGCCGCCCGGACACATCAAGAACCCCTCCGGCCTGAGCTTCCCGGTGCTCTACGAGACGGTGCGGGGCGCGACCGTGGCGAAGCTGGTCAAGGAGCCCTCCCCGGGCTTCATCGCGCCGTTCCTGGAGGCGGCCAAGCACCTGGAGCGCGAAGGCGTGCGCGCGATCACCGGGAGCTGCGGCTTTCTGGCGCTGTTCCAGCGGGAGCTGGCCGACGCGGTCTACGTGCCGGTCTTCGCCTCGAGCCTCATCCAGGTGCCCATGGTCCACCACATGCTCGGGCGCGGCCGCAAGGTCGGCGTGCTGACCGCCAGCGGCCCCAACCTGACCGCCCGGCATCTCGCCGCCGTCGGCGCCGGCGACATCCCGGTCGCGATCCAGGGCATGGACGAGTACCGCGAGTTCCGGGAGGTCATCCTGGAAGGTCAGCGCGCGGACATGGACCTGGCGAAGATCGAAGCCGAGGTCCTGGCCGCGGCGAAGGCGCTGGTCAAGGCGAACCCGGACGTCGGGGCCCTGGTCCTGGAGTGCACCGACATGCCGCCCTTTGCGCACCGGCTGCAGGAGAAGCTCGGCCTGCCGATCTTCGACCTGACCACCTTGGCGACCATGGTGCACGAGGCGGTCCTGCGCCTGCCCTATCGCGGGATCATGCCGGCCCTCGCCGGCAAGTGAGCCGCCGGGCGGTGCGGGGGCAAGCCCCGACAGCTGCGATTCCGTACGCCAGGCATGCAAAAGCGTCCGTTTCGCACGGTCCCGCGATCGCCTAGTCTCCGCTCGCCCATGGCTTGAGGAGGCCGCGCCATGTACGTCCCCGATCTCTTCGTGCTGGAGGACCGCGCGGCGGCCTTCGCCCTAATGCACCAGTACAATTTCGCCCTGGTGGTGAGCGCGCCCGGCGGTGCGGTGACGGCCAGCCACCTGCCGGTGCTGCTCGACGAGAGCCTTGGCGAGCAGGGCACCCTGATGGCCCACATGGCGCGGGCCAACCCGCAGTGGCGCGACTTCGAGGCCCTGGCCGCGGCCGGGCAGGAGGTCATGGCGGTCTTCCAGGGCGCCCATGCCTACGTCTCGCCGCGCTGGTACGGCCACGACGGCAAGGCGGTGCCGACCTGGAACTACATGGCGGTGCATGCCTACGGCTTGCCGCGCCTGGTCGAGCACGGCCCGCAGAGCCGCGCCCATGTCGAGCATCTGGTCGCGACCCAGGAGGCCGGCCGGCCCGACCCTTGGTCCCTCGACAGCCAGAGCGACGACTACATCGGCTCCATGATGCGCGGCATCGTCGCCTTCGAGATCCCGATCGCCCGCCTCGAGGCCAAGGCCAAGCTCAGCCAGAACAAGACGCCGGAGGAGCGCGTCGGCGTCATCGCCGCCCTCGCCGAGGCCGAGGACAGCCTGGCGCGGGCGGTCTCCGGCGAGATGAAGGCGCGCGGGCTGTAGCCGACAGGCTATTGGCGCGGCTATAAGGGGTGCCATGCCCGCCGAGCCGCGCCAGATCCTGCAAACCGTCTTCGGCTTCGAGTCCTTCCGCGGCGACCAGGCCGCGGTGATCGAGCACGTCATGGCCGGCGGCGACGGCCTGGTGCTGATGCCGACCGGTGGCGGCAAGTCGCTCTGCTATCAGGTCCCGGCGATCTGCCGGCCCGGCGTCGGGGTCGTGGTCTCGCCGCTGATCGCCCTGATGCACGACCAGGTGACGGCGCTGCGCCAGCTCGGGGTCAAGGCGGCGGCGCTCAACTCGGCGCTCGACTACCACGAGGCGCGCGCCGTCGAGGACGACCTGCGCCGGGGTGCGCTCGATCTGGTCTACGTGGCGCCCGAGCGCCTCCTGACCAACGGCTTCCTCAATCTGCTCGAGGGCTGCGAGATCGCGCTCTTCGCCATCGACGAGGCGCATTGCGTCTCGCAGTGGGGCCACGACTTCCGGCCGGAGTACCGCCAGCTCACCGTGCTGCACGAGCGCTTCCCGAGCGTGCCGCGCATCGCGCTGACCGCCACCGCCGACGGGCCGACCCGGCGCGACATCCTGGAGCGCCTGGAGCTGCAGGAGGGCCGGACCTTCGTCGCCAGCTTCGACCGGCCCAACATCCGCTACCGCGTGCAGCCCAAGCTCAACCCGCGCGGCCAGCTCCGCGGCTTCCTGGCCGACCACAAGGGCGAGTCCGGCATCGTCTATTGCCTGAGCCGCAACAAGACGGAGGAGACCGCGTCCTGGCTGCGCGGCGACGGCGTGACGGCGCTGCCCTACCACGCCGGCATGGAGAAGGCCGACCGGGCGCGCCACCAGGAGCGCTTCGTGCGCGAGGAAGGCGTGGTGATCTGCGCCACCATCGCCTTCGGCATGGGCATCGACAAGCCGGACGTCCGCTACGTCGTGCACCTCGACCTGCCGAAGAGCCTGGAGTCCTACTACCAGGAGAGCGGCCGGGCCGGGCGCGACGGCCTGCCGGCGGAGGCCTGGATGCTCTACGGCATCCAGGACGTCGCCAAGCTGCAGCAGATCATGGCCGAGTCCGGCAGCCCGGACGACCAGAAGCGCATCGAGCGCCAGAAGCTCGACGCCCTGCTCGGCTACTGCGAGACCAGCCGCTGCCGGCGCCAGGTGCTGCTCGCCGCCTTCGGCGAGACCCTGGCCGAGCCCTGCGGCAACTGCGACACCTGCCTGGAGCCGGTCGAGACCTTCGACGGCACCGAGGCGGCGCAGAAGGCGCTGTCCTGCGTCTACCGCACCGGCGAGATGTTCGGCGCCGCCCACGTCATCGACGTGCTGCTCGGCGGCGAGACCGAGCGCATCCGCAAGTTCCGCCACGACGGGCTCAGCACCTACGGCATCGGCAAGGAGTTCTCGCGCGATTCCTGGCGCTCGATCTTCCGCCAGCTCGTCGCCCAGGGCCTGCTGCAGGTCGACCTGGAGAACCACGGCGGCATCCGGCTCGGGCCCGACTGCCGCGCCGTGCTGCGCGGCGAGCAGCGGGTCGAGCTGCGCCAGGACGCGGCCCGGCCGCGGCCGAAGGCCCGAAGCACCAGTCGCGCGGCCGCGGCCCCGGTGCCCCTGCCGCCGTCCGACGAGCGGCTCTTCGAGGCGCTGCGCGCCCAACGCCTCAACCTGGCCAAGGCCCAGGGCGTGCCGGCCTACGTGATCTTCCACGACACCACCCTGATCGAGATGGCCCGCCACAAGCCGCGCAGCCTCGACGCGCTGTCGGGGCTGCCCGGCGTCGGCGCGGCCAAGCTGGAGCGCTACGGCGCGGATTTCCTGCAGGTGGTGGCGGCCCACGAGCCCGAGGCGGCGGAGACCGCCCAGTCCGGAGAGACCGCAGAGACCACGGAGGCAGCGGAGCCGACACCGCCACCGCCGCCGCCGGAAGGCGCCTGGCCCTAACCTGGACGGCCCCTCGGCCGGGGCGCTAGAGCGTTTTCCGCTGACGCGGAATCACGGCACCGGGCCCCTCCCCCTCCCGGCCACCCACGGCAGTATCCTATTGGGTGGCCGGGAGGGGGAGCGGGCCGGTGCGGCACTAGGTAGCAAATGCACCCAGTGTCGAGGGAAGGAGCAAGTGACTTCTCAGGCACGACCTAAGCGGGCAAGCTGCCTGCATGCGGTCGTTGTTCCGAAACACTATCCGTTTGCTGTTTTGGCCGGCGGTTGTGGTTCTCGCGCTCAATATCGAGACTCTAGCTCAGAGGGTGGGCCTCGATAAGGTGTTGGCCGAAAACGCAACTCCAGCATTTGATTTCATTTGGGCCATTCTCACTGCCGGCTGGTTTCAGACGATTGCCTTGGTTTTGGCAGGCGCCGGGGCCGCTCTATGGATAGATTCACTGTTACGGGGCCAGGAAGCACCAGCCTCGGCCTCGCCGACCCCAGAGCAGCTTGGCCTCGCTAAAGCACTTATGGATTACGATTCCGAAAAAGTTGATCCATGGGCAGATTCTCACACCGAAACATATATCGAGCTTCTTATTAACCTAGAGGAATGGCGTGCGGAGTCAGTCAAAGAGTCCAATATATTTGATGTTGTTGTAAACCGTGTAGACGGAAAGGCTGGAGAATATCTTGATATTGTGGTTGTTTTTCAGAAATGGGATTTTGTCCGAGATGTTGGGATAACCTGTAGTAACAGAAAAGATGGTTATGAAACTAGAGTCAAAAAGCTTACCGAAAGACATGCGATAATTAGTATTAGCGGTATAGAAGCGCCATGCGCTATAAAATTGGAATTCAACTAATCCAGTCTTAAATGCTGCACCTCCATGGCCTCTAGGCAAGCCAGCATAAAAGCCGCCGTGAACTTTCCTCGGCTGACTTTGTTTCGCAGATTCCGCTCGTCTTCTTTGACGCCAATCTCGGCCAGTTTCTCAACCAAGCTGGCATAGGTCACTTGCTGCCGGGCCATTTCGGCTCGCAATAGGCCGCGTGCCTTGGCTTCCCAGTCGGTTCGCTCGGGCATATGTCATTCTCCAAGGTGAGAATGTCATCATATAAGATGCTATGGCCCTTGAAAAGGTGACACGCCATCACCATCTTTAGTGCTGAAGCACTGGAGATGATGACGTGTCGCAGCACTTCCTACTATCAGCCAAGGCCCGGACGCTCAGTCTGGCCAAGGTGCTGCGTCTTTCTGACCAGGAAGCTTACGAGACGTTCAAAGCGATCCGCTGGGCCAACAACGATGGCAATCCCGTTTGCCCGCGTTGCGGTTCGGCCGAGGCTTACGAGTACCGGACCCGGCCCGTCTTCAAGTGCAAGGCGTGCTCGGCTCAGTTCTCGGTC
>JANQLT010000048.1 GCA_028280455.1 Kiloniellales bacterium | reverse complement strand
GGGGAGAGGGCTGTGGAGGCTTAGCGAAGCCGAAGGCTGAGCTTAGCCGGAGCCGGGTGAGCGGCCCGGTGCCGTGATTCCGCGTGAGCGGAAAACGCGCTAGTCGGCCGGCTCGATCCGCAACAGCCGGCCGTCGCCGGAGTCGGTGAGCAGGTAGAGCCGGCCGTCCGGGCCCATGCGGACGTCGCGGATCCGCTCGCCGAGGTCTTGCAGCAGCCGCTCCTCGCCGACCAGCCGGTCGCTCTCGATCTCCAGGCGGGCCAGCAGCTCGCCGGACAGCGCGCCGACGAAGAGGCTGCCGTGCCAGGCCGGGAACTCGCTGCCGCTGTAGAAGGCCATGCCCGAGGGCGAGATCGAGGGCACCCAGTGGGCCACCGGCTGGGCCATGCCGTCCTTGTGCGTGCCCTCGCCGATCGGCAGGCCGCTGTAGGCGCGGCCGTAGGTGATGACCGGCCAGCCGTAGTTGATGCCGGGCGCGATCAGGTTGAGCTCGTCGCCGCCGCGCGGGCCGTGCTCGACCGACCAGATCGCGCCGGTCTCCGGGTGCCGGGTCAGGCCTTGCGGGTTGCGGTGGCCGTAGGAGTAGATCTCCGGATGCGGGCTATCCGGGCCGACGAAGGGATTGTCCGCCGGCACGCCGCCGGTCTCGGTCAGGCGCAGGACCGTGCCGATATGGTTGCCGAGGTCCTGGGCCAGGTCCGCGTCGCCGCGGTCGCCGATGGTCATGTAGAGCAGGCCGTCCGCGTCGAACTGCAGGCGCGAGCCGAAGTGCCGCGAGGTGGTGGTCACGGAATCGCTCTCCAGCAGCACCTGCAGCTCCTCCAGGCGCGTGCCGTTGAGCCGGCCGCGGGCGAGCTGCGTGGCATAGCCGCGTCCCTGGCGCACCGCGTAGGTCATGTAGAGCCAGCGGTTGGCGGCGAAGTCGGGGTGCAGCGCCAGGTCGAGCAGGCCGCCCTGGCCGACGGCGGCGATCTCCGGCACGCCCGCGACCCGCTGCGGCTCGCCGTCGCGCAGCAGCCAGAGGGTGCCGCCGCGCTCGGTCACCAGCATGGCGCCGTCCGGCAGGAAGGCCAGGCTCCAGGGATGCGAGAGACCCTCGGCCAGGGTGACCAGCTTGAAGGCATGGTCGTCGGCGCGGTGCTGCGTCGTCTCCGCCGCGGCCGGAACCCAGGCCGAGAGCCAAAGGCCGATCAGGGCGCTCAGGGAAATCGTCAGTCGCCGGGCCAGGTGCATGCGGGCCTCCCGAAGAGCGTGTCCAGGTCTGCCAGATATGGGGACTGCGGCCGCTTCATCCATGGCAGTGGCCGATTCAGAAGAGCTGGCGCAGCACCAGGTAGAGGCCGAGCAGCACCACCGCGGCGAGGAAGACCTGGCGGAAGCGCGCCTCCGGCAGGCGCTTGCGCAGCGCTTGGCCCATGGCCATGCCGAGCAGCGCCGGCGCCAGGGAGAGCGCGGAGACCAGGCCGAGCTCGGCGCTCAGCAGGTCGTGGCCGCCGAGCGCCACGCCGAGCATCAGGCTGGAAACCATGTAGGTCAGGCCCATGGCCTGGATCAGGGCGTCGCGCGGCAGCTTGAGCGCCTGCAGGTAGATCACGCTGGGCACCACGAAGGTGCCGGTCAGGCCGGTGATCAGGCCGTTGACCGCCCCGACCGCCGGCGACAGCCAGGGCTCCCGCGGCCCCGGCTCGGGGATCCGCAGCTTGGCCAGGGCCGCCGCGCCGTAAGCGCAGAGCAGCAGCCCGAGCAGCCCGGTGATCAGCCCGGCGTCGCTGCGTGCCAGCACGCCCGCGCCGAACCAGATCACGATGCTGGCCGGCAGCAGGAAGGACCAGAGCCGGCGCAGCAGCGAGATCAGGGCGTTGCCGATCAGAGCCTGCCAGATGTTGGTGGCCAGCGCCGGCACCACCAGCAGGGCGATCGCCGCCTTGACCTCGAGCGTCGCCGCCAGCAGCGCCAGCGCCACCGTCGGCAAGCCGAAGCCCACCACGCCTTTGACGAAGCCGGCCAGCAGGAAGACCAGGGCGATCAGGATCAGGACGTCGGCGGACCACATGGCGCGTACGAAACAGAACGCCCCGGCGATGGCGCGCGTTCCACGCCTTGCGGGGGCTTCGAGGGCTGTTATAACATATGTATGTACAGATGGGCACGGCAGATGTGGCGACGGACATGACCAGACATTTGAAGGTCCGCAAGTTCGGCAACTCGCTCGGCGTCGTCCTGCCCAAGGACGTGCTGGCCGACCTGGGTGTGGAGGAAGGCGACCTGCTCTATCCGGTGAGGACGTCGGAGGGTGTGCGCTTGACGCGCTATGACCCGGCGTTCGAGGAAGCCTTGAACGCCGGCCGGGATTTCATGCGCCGCTACCCCAACGCCATGAAGAAACTCGCTGAGTGATGCGGGAGCCCAAATGGGTCTCCACCGAGACGATCTTGGCCTTGCACAGCATTTCCATCGATGACCATGGCGGCGCCGATGGCTTGCGCGATCCCGGACTGCTCGAAAGCGCCTTGGAAAGGCCAAGGAACCTCTTTGCCTACGGCGAGGCCCCCTCGCTTTCGTCGCTTGCCGCCGCCTATTGCGCCGGCATTGCCCAGAACCATCCGTTCCTGGACGGCAACAAGCGGGCCGCTATCCTGTCCGCGGCCGTGTTCCTGGATATCAACGGGATGGACTTCCATCCGGCCGAACCGGAGATCGTCCATGTCGTCCTGGGCCTCGCCGCCGGCGAGATCGACGAAGCGGCCTTGGCGCAGTGGATCGCCGACAACACCACCCCCAAGCCTGCCTGATGCCTCCAGCGGCCATGCGCACAAGCGGCTCCCCGGCCCCGGGCTGCGATCCTGAACGCCATTGAGCCTGCGATGAGTAGAACTCATCGCAGGCTGGTATTGGTCGCGAAGCCCTTGCCGCCTCTCCCCGGGGCGCGCATCTTGGCCGCATGAATCAACTGCTCGAAGAAGCCCTGCGCGGCGAGGTCTTGGCGCCGGAGGCGCTGCCGCTGGTCGACTTCGCGCCCTTCCGCGACGGCGACGGCGCCGACCGTCAGGCGGTGGCGCAGGCGATCGGTCAGGCCTGCCGGGACATCGGCTTCTTCTATCTCGCCGGCCACGGCGTGCCGGAGAGGGTGATGGCGCGGGCCTTCGCCGAGGCCAAGCGCTTCTTCGACCTGCCGGCCGCGACCAAGGCCGAGATCGCCATCGAGGGCTCGCCGGTGCACCGCGGCTGGTTCGCGCTCGGCGGCGAGAACCTCGACCCGGCGAAGCAGCGGGCCGCCGGCGATCTCAAGGAAGGCATCAAGATCGGCCGCCACCTGCCGCCCGACCACCCGCTGGTCGCCGCCGGCGTGCCGCTGCACGGGCCCAACCTCTGGCCGAGCAACCTGCCCGGCTGGCGCGAGGCCATGGAGGAGGCCTACGGGGCGCTCGAAGACCTGGGGCGGCAGCTCATGCGGGCCTTCGCCCTGGCCCTCGAGCTGCCGGAAGGCTTCTTCGACGACAAGCTCGAGCTGCCCATGGCGACCCTCGGGCCGCTGCACTACCCGCCGCCGGCCGGCCCGATCGCCGAGACCCGGCTCGGCGCCGGCGCCCACACGGACTTCGGCTGCCTGACCATCCTCGCCCAGAACCGGGTCCCCGGCCTGCAGGTGCTCGGGCCCGCCGGCCGCTGGATCGAGGCGCCGGTCGTCGAGGGCGCCTTCATCATCAACATCGGCGACATGATGGCGCGCTGGACCAACGACCTCTTCGCCTCCAACCGCCACCGGGTGATCAACGCCTCGGGGCGCGACCGCTACTCGATCCCCTTCTTCTTCGACCCCGACCACGACGCCGAGGTGGCCTGCCTGGAGACCTGCCAGGGCCCCGGCCGGCCGCCGCGCTACCCGCCGACCACGGGCCTGCAGCACCTGCTCGAGCGCATCGAGGAGACCTTCGACTACCGCAAGAGCGCGAAGGCCTGAGCGGGGACAGGCTGATGATCGACGTCTGGGGCCGGCGCAACGCCAGCAACGTCATGCCGGTCATGTGGGCGCTCGGCGAGCTGGGCCTGGCCCACAGCCGCCACGACGTCGGCGGCTCCTTCGGCGGCACGGACAGCCCGGCCTTTCGCCAGCTCAACCCGAACGGCCGCATCCCGACCCTGGTCGACGGCGAGCTGGTGCTCTACGAGTCGAACGCCGTGGTGCGCTACCTCTGCCGGCGCTACGGCGCCGGCACGCTGCTGCCCGACGACGAGGCCGGCTGCGCCCGGGCCGACCAATGGATGGAATGGCACAAGACGACGCTCTACCCGCCCTACATCGACCTCTTCTGGGCCATCGTCCGCACCGAGCCCGTGCTCCGCGACCCGGCGACCATCGCGCGCCTGACCAAAGCCCTTCGGCAACCGCTATCGATCCTCGAAGCGCAATTGGCGGAGAGACCTTTCGTCGCCGGCGAGCGCCTGACCATGGCCGACATCGTCATCGGCCCGGCGATCCACCGCCTGCTGGCCCTGGAGGTCGAGCGCCCGCCGATCCCGCGCATCGAGGCCTGGCACGTGGGCCTGCAAGAGCGCCCGGCCTTCCGGGTCCACGTCATGTTCCCCTACGGCCGCAACCCGGCCGAGTGGTACCGCTACGAGCAGGAGGGGGCCGGCGAGGGTCGGTGACAATCTCGGTAAAACCTATGGTTTTTGTTGGCCTGCCCGACACGCCAAGACTAAGAATGGCGGGTAGGGGGAAGACATGCCCAAGTCCTATTGGCTAAATCTGTTTTCTTTCAAGACTTGGACGGAGTTTCGGGAGGCGGGTAGTCGCGTCACCGGCTTTCGCGAAAGCCGATGGAACACGGTCCAGCGAATCAAACCGGGCGATCTTATGCTCTGCTATCTGACTGGAGTCTCGCGCTGGATCGGACTGCTGGAGGTCACGGGTCCGGCGTTCGAGGATAGAGAACCGATCTGGGAGGACGATCCCTTTCCAGTCCGCTTACCGGTCCGACCGCTTGTCGAGCTAGTCCCAGAAACTGCAGTACCGATACTGGAAATGAAGGAGGAGCTCTCGATTTTCCAGAATCTGACCAACCCGCACGCTTGGACGGGTCACCTGCGCGGCTCACCGACTAAGTGGAAGACGAGCGATGGGGAGGCCGTGGAAGCAGTCCTTGCGAATGCCGTACGCAACCCGGTTGAGCGAGCTTTCGACTCTTCAAAGCTCTCTCGGCGACCGCCAGTCCTTAGAGGCCGAGACGACGATGCGCTGACCGTACCGGAAGAGGACGAGGTCGATTCGGTAGCACGAGCAAATGGGCTAGAACCCTCTGCAAGACCTGAGGCAACCACTCACACAGAGATTCAGTGGCTACTAGTCAAGCTTGGACACGATATGGGGCTGAACGTGTGGGTCGCTCGCAACGACCGAAATCGCGACTACAACGGTCGCCGTTTCACGGAGCTGAGTCGACTGCTCGATAGTCTGCCTGTCCAATTCGACCCTGCCACAACGCGAACAATCGAACTCATCGATGTCCTTTGGCTAGAAGGTAACTCGATCCGTGCTGCCTTTGAGATCGAAAGCACGACCTCGATTTACTCGGGCCTCCTGCGCATGGCCGACCTCATCTCCATGCAGCCCAACTTGGCCATTCCTCTCTTCATCGTCGCGCCGGACGAGCGGCGAAACAAAGTCAAGTTGGAGATCAATCGACCAACGTTCTCGAAGCTCAAACCGCCTTTGATTGATGTCTGCCGTTACATTTCATTCGACCAGCTTCGACAAAACGTCGACAAGGCAGGGTCTCTGACCAAGCATCTGAAAGCAGAATTCCTCGACGACTTCGCTGAAGTCTGCACGATGGATGATGCTTGAGGGCTGAAAAGGACTCAGCAAAAAGCACAAATGAGAGCCCTGGAGCGAAGGCCGAGTTGACAGCAGAAGCTGACCGGATCGAAGCGTTCATCGAGCGCTGGGGACCGTCAGGAGGCGGCGAACGCTCGAACTGCCAGATGTTCCTGAGCGAGCTTTGCGACCTGCTCGACGTTGCTCGCCCCGATCCAAGAGTCGAGGACCAATCCCAGAACGCATATGTGTTCGAACGCATGGTTCCCGCGCGTCGTCTCGAGGGGCCAACAACCGCCAATTTCATCGATCTCTACAAGCGCGGGTGCTTCGTCCTCGAAGCCAAGCAGAGCAAGAAGCGGCTCCAACAGCTCGATCTGAAGCTGCCCGAGCCGATAGTCGGATCCGGCAAGCGCGGAAGCAAGCAGTGGGACAACTTGATGCTAAACGCCCGCGAGCAAGCCGAAGGCTACGCCAAGCGATTGCCTGCCGAAGAAGGTTGGCCACCTTTCCTCATGGTCGTGGACATCGGCCACGTGATCGAGCTTTGGGCAGACTTTTCTCTTCAGGGAAAACACTACGCACACTTCCCGGACCGTCAGTCATATCGGATTTACCTGGATGAACTCCGCGATCCGAAAGTGCGTGAACGCCTGCGGACCATCTGGACAGACCCGCAATCTCTCGATCCCGCAAAACGCACGGCCGCCGTAACGCGGGAAATCGCCGAACTCCTCGCTAAGCTGTCGAAGTCGCTTGAGACTCGGCACTTTCGAGCCCTGCCCGACAAGCTGCAGCCCGAGCGGCAAAGCCACGAACGCCATGCCATCGCCGAGAAGGTGGCGCTCTTCCTGATGCGCTGCCTCTTCACGATGTTTGCCGAGGATGTCGGGCTCCTAAAGAGAGAGAGCTTCGTCGAGCTCTTGCGCGAGTACCAAGGTAAGGCGGGCCAGATTCATCATGCCCTGTCCCAGCTCTGGCAGCAGATGAACCTCGGCGGCTTCTCTCCGATCCTGCGAGACGATGTACTGCGCTTCAATGGCGCTCTCTTCAAGAGCGCTGAAGCGATGGAGATTGATGAGGACGAACTCGGCTGGCTGATCATCGCTGCACAGCGAGACTGGAAAGACGTAGAGCCTGCCATCTTTGGTACGCTTCTGGAGCGTGCGCTCGATCCCGTGGAACGGCACCGGCTCGGCGCACACTACACGCCCCGCGCCTATGTCGAGCGTTTGGTCGTGGCGACGATTATCGAGCCTCTCACAGAGGACTGGCGCGATGTCCAGGCCGCCGCCGCGCAGCAGGTAGAGGCCGACGACACAAAAGGCGCACTTACGGTCGTGCGAGAATTCCATCGCAAGCTCTGCGAGACCCGCGTACTCGACCCCGCCTGCGGTACGGGTAACTTCCTCTACGTCTCCATGGAGCTGATGAAGCGCCTGGAAGGCGAGGTGCTGGAGAGCCTCGCCGATCTGGGCGACGACCAGTACCTGCTTGAGCTAGATCGCCACACAGTCGATCCGCATCAATTCCTCGGTTTGGAGATCAATCCGCGTGCCGTCGCCATCGCAGAGCTGGTTCTATGGATCGGCTATCTGCAATGGCATTTCAGGACGCGCGGCCGCACGATGCCTGCGCAGCCCGTGCTAAAGAACTTCGGGAACATCGTGGAGCAAGATGCCATTCTTGCCTACGATTCCTGGGACGTCTTGCGCGATGACATGGGCCGCCCAGTTACCCGATGGGATGGCCTAACCTATAGACTGCATCCGATTACCGGCGAGGAAGTTCCCGACGAGGAAGCGCGGATCGAGTTGCGCCAGTATTTGAACCCTCGCCAAGCCACATGGCCGGAGGCGGATTTCATCGTCGGGAACCCACCGTTCATCGGTGGCAAGGATATGCGGCAAGAACTCGGCGACGGCTATGCCGAGGCGTGCTGGCAAGCACGAAATCACATTCCTGGTGGCGCTGACTTTGTAATGCACTTCTGGGACAAAGCAGCGGAGGCAGTGCGCCTGGGAGGGGCGCGTCGATTTGGGTTAATCACGACCAACTCGATTACGCAGAGGTTCTCTCGAAGGGTCGTTGAGGCGCATCTCGGCGCCAAGAGACCCTTGTCACTTGCCATGGCAATACCGAATCACCCGTGGCTAAAGTCGGCTGATCGAGCTGCGGTTCGAATCGCAATGACTGTCGGAGTTCCAGGAGACAAAGCAGGCTTACTTCGGACACTGGTCCGCGAGAACGGGCTAAGCACCGATACACCAACGCTGGAGTTCGCTGAGAATCGTGGTGCAATACAACCTGATTTGAGTCTTGGCGCGGATGTAACAAGCATTGCTGCACTTCAATCAAACCGCGGCCTGGCCCACATGGGTGTGAAATTGCATGGCAACGGTTTCATTCTGACTCACGCAGAAGCAGATATTCTTCGCCGATCGCTATCGACAGAAATGCCCAGAGTAATCCGTCCGTTCGTGAACGGCCGAGACCTGGCACAAAAGAGTAGAGGTGTTTTTGTAATCGATCTCTTTGGATGGACTGAGTCGGAAGTGTTGGACGATCTACCACAAATCTACCATTGGATAGTAGATCGAGTAAAACCCAAACGAGATGAAAACAATCGCAAGATGTATAGAGATCTTTGGTGGATTTGGGGGGAACCCCGAAAGGAATGGCGGCACGTGAGTAAAGACATTAGTCGATACATAGCTACAACGAGAACTGCTCGTCACAGGGTCTTCCAGTTTCTCTCCGGAGAGGTTGTAGCGGAAAGCAAGATAGTCTCAATTGCGAGCGACGATGCTTACTATCTTGGCGTCTTGAGTTCTAGAGCGCACATTGCCTTTGCATTAGCAACGGGAGGGTGGTTGGGAGTTGGGAATGATCCAACCTACAACCACACGGACTGTTTTGACCCATTTCCGTTCCCCGACCCTCCAGCACCAACAAGAGTCCGAATCCGCGAGCTTGGAGAACGTCTCGACGCACACCGCAAAGCTGTCCTAGTAGAACACAAGCATCTCACCATGACCAAGCTGTACAACGTGCTAGAGAAGGTACGTGCTGAAAAAGCCCTGAACGATGCAGAACGGGATATATACGATGCGGGATTAGTTGGTGCGCTAAAGCAGATCCATGACGACCTCGACACCGCGGTGGCCAGTGCTTACAGCTGGTCGGCCGGTATCGACGATGAAGAACTACTCGTGAGATTGGTTGAATTGAACCATGAGCGCGCCGCCGAGGAACGTCAGGGCAGGGTCCGCTGGCTACGCCCTGACTATCAGGCGCCGAAACCAGCAGTCGCACCGAAAAAGGCTGAACAAATCGAAGCCGAGCTTACTGTCACCAAGGGCAAGGCAAGAAAGCCCAGTCTACCCAAGGCCCTGCCGCACCAAGTAGCGGCGATCCGAGCGCTGCTCAGCGAGGCCGAAGCTCCGATAGCCGCTCCCGACTTGGCCCGTCGATTTTCCCAGGGCAAGCGGGTTGAGAAGAAGGTCGAGGACGTGTTGCGTACGCTCACGCTGCTTGGTCAAGCCGAACGTGTGAACGGTGGCTATCTGGCCTCCCGGTAGACCGCCAACCCGACCCGATCGCGAACAGGCTTCATGACAAGCCCAACCGGTCGGTCCTAGTCGGGAGGTCGGTGCCGACGCGCATTTGAAAGCGGGCGGCGTAGAAGCATCCTCACAACCGACCCTCAATGCGCCATCAGCAGCGGCAGGTCGGAGACCTCCAGCATGGCGCGGGTGACGCCGCCGAGGATGACGTTGCGGGTCAGGCTGGTGCCGTAGCCGCCGAGCAGCAGCAGGTCGGCCTCGAAGGCGTGCGCCTCGGAGAGCATCGGGCCGCTGATCTTGCCGTGCTTCTCCTGGAAGGTCGTGATCTCGGCGCTCATGCCGTGCCAGGCGAGATGGCGCTGCAGGTCGCGGGCGGAGAGCTGGTCGTGGCGCTTGTCGCCGGTGGTCAGGATGACGATGGCCTCGGCATCGGCCAGGAAGGGCGCCGCCGCCATCACCGCCTTGGCGGCGACCGTCGAGCCGTTCCAGCCGATGGCGATGCGCCGGCCGACCGACGTGGGCAGCGCGCCGGGCGGCACGATCAGCACCGGGCGGCCGGTCTCCAACAGCGCCGCCTCCAGCACCTCCCGGTCCCGCGGCTCGTCGGTCGGGCGCGAGACCACGATCAGGTCGGCGAGGCGGCCGCGCAGCGCGACCAGCAGGCTCGGCTTGCCGGTGCGGTCGCGCCAGACCACCGAGGCCTCGTCCGGGAAGGGCGGCTCGGCGACCTGGTTGACCCCGGCGGCCGCGCAGATCTCGTCGAACAGGGCCCGCGCCCGCTCGGCCTGTTCGTCGGCCTGGCGGACGCCGACATCCAAGACCGACTTGCGCATGCTGCCGGGCAGGGCCATGCCGGTGGCGTGCAGCATCTCTTCCGGGTCGTGGCGCACGTGGAGCACCTCCAGGTGCGCCCGGAAGCGGCCGGCCAGGTCGAAGGCGGTCTGCAACAGGGCACGGTCGCGACCGCCGCTGTCGATCGACACGAGGATGGTCTTCATGGCGGGATCGCCGGCGGTCATCCCAGCTTCGCTCCCTGGGCGAGGCCGCTTTGGGCAACGAAGTCGGCCGCGGCGAGCTTGCCGCCGCCTTCCGGGCGCACGCGCTTGATCCGGATCGCGCCGCCGCCGGCGGCGACCGTGAAGGAGTCCTCGTCGACGGCGACGACTTCGCCGGCCGTCCCGGCGCCGCCCTCGAGCTTGGTGCTGTCGAAGACCTGCAAGGTCGCTCCCTTGTGGCGGGTCCAGGCGCCGGGCTGCGGGTTGGTGCCGCGGATCAGATTGTAGACCTCGGCGACCGGCTTCGACCAATCGATCTCGGCGTCGGCCTTGCGGCACCAGCTCTCGTAGGTCGCCTGGGACTCGTCCTGGGCGATGCGCGGCGCCGTGCCGGCCTTGATCAGGTCGACCGCCTCCAGCATGGCGTCGACGCCGAGCTGGAAGATCTTCTGGAAGTAGACCGTGCCGAGCGTGTCGTCGGGGCCGATCTCGACCTCCTTCTGCAGCAGGATCTCGCCCTCGTCGAGACCGTCGTTGGGATAGAAGATGGTCAGGCCGGTGCGCGTCGCGCCCTGGATGATCGGCCAGTTGATCGAGCTGGGGCCGCGGTGGCGCGGCAGCAGCGAGGGATGGAAGCAGATCGAGCCGTGGGTCGGCAGGTCGCGGGCGGCCTCCGAGACGAAGACGATGACGTAGGCCATGACCATCAGGTCCGGCTCCAGCTCGGCCATGGCCTGCAGGGTCGCGGGGTCCTTGTAGGAGGCCGGCTGCAGCAGCGGCAGGTCGCGCTCCAGCGCCGCCTCCTTGACCGGATCGGCCGGCCGGCCCTCCTTGTCCGGCGCGCAGAACACGGCGACCACCTCGTCGCCCCGCTCGAGCAGCGCCTCCAGCACCGCTTTGCCGAAGGCCTGCTGGCCGTTGACGATGATGCGCATGCCTGACTCCCCGTCGATAGGGCGCCGCAGTCTGCCGGCACCTCGCTTCTCACCCCCTCCCCGACCCTCCCCCATCGAGGGGGAGGGAGAACGGCGGGACCGCCACGGCCTGATTCCCTCCCCCCTTGTGGGGGAGGGTTAGGGTGGGGGGTGCAATTCCCGTCGTCCTAGACCGCGCCCGCCTCCTTGGCCGCGGCGATCTCCTCGTCGCTGAAGCCGAGGACGTCCTTGAGAATCTCGTCGGTGTGCTCGCCGAGCAGCGGCGAGCGCTCGACCTCGGTCAGCGAGTCCGAGAGCTTGATCGGGTTGCCGACCGTCAGATAGGGACCGCGCTCCGGGTGATCGACCTCGACCACCGTGCCGGTCGCGCGCAGCGAGGGCTCCTCGGCCAGCTCCTTCATGCTGAGGATCGGCCCGCAGGGCACGTTGAGCGGGTTGAGGATGTCCATGACCTCGAACTTGGTCTTGGTCATGGTCCAGCGCTCGATCTCCTCGAAGACCTGGTCGAGCTTCGGCAGGCGCGCCTCGGGCGTGTTCCACTCGGGGTCCTCGAGCCAGTCGGCGCGGCCGATCGCCTTGGCGAGCTCGTGGAAGGAGGCCGCCTGGGTGATGACGTAGACGTAGGAGTCCGGGTCCTGCTCCCAGCCCTTGCACTTGACGATCCAGCCCGGCTGGCCGCCGCCCGAGGCGTTGCCGGCGCGCGGCGTCGCCGCGCCGAAAGTGCCGTTGGGATACTGCGGGTACTCCTTCAGGGGCCCGTGGGCCAGGCGCTGCTGGTCGCGCAGCTTGACGCGGCAGAGGTTCAGCACGCCGTCCTGCATGGCGCATTCGACGCGCTGGCCGCGGCCGGTCGTCTCGCGCTGGGACAGCGCGGCGACGATGCCGAGCGCCAGGTGCAGGCCGGTGCCGGAGTCGCCGATCTGCGCGCCGGTGACCAGCGGCGGGCCGGGATCGAAGCCGGTGGTCGAGGCCGAGCCGCCGGTGCACTGGGCGACGTTCTCGTAGACCTTGCAGTCGACGTAGGGCCCGGGCCCGAAGCCCTTGACCGAGGCGTAGATCATGCGCGGGTTGATCTCCTGGATCTTCTCCCAGGGAAAGCCCATGCGGTCGATCGCGCCCGGCGCGAAGTTCTCGACCATGACGTCGCAGGAAGCGATCAGCTTGGCGAAGATCGCCTGGCCCTGCTCGGACTTGGTGTTGAGCGTGACGCTGCGCTTGTTGCTGTTGAGCATGGTGAAGTAGAGGCTGTCGGCATCGGGGACGTCACGGAGCTGGCCGCGCGTCGCGTCGCCCGTGCCAGGCCGCTCGACCTTGATCACGTCGGCGCCGAACCAGGCGAGGAGCTGCGTGCAGGTCGGCCCGGACTGCACGTGGGTCATATCCAGAATGCGGACGCCTTCGAGTGCCTTTGTCATGGTCGCGTGATCCAGCCTTCCCCCAAAAGAAACGGTGCTACTTGTACATGGTCTGGTTCTTGGTGCCCGGCGCGTACTCGTTCGGGTCGACCCAGATGTTGACCACCGCCGAGCGGCCGTCGCGCTGCACCGCCTCGCGGGCCCGCTGCAGGGCCGGGCCGATCTCGGCCGGATCGCGCACCTCCTCGCCGTAGCCGCCGAGCATCTTGGCGAAGGTGCTGAACTCGACGTCGCCCAGCTTGTTGCCGACGTTGCCGCGCTGCTCGCCGTACTTGGCGATCTGGCCGTAGCGGATCTGGTTCATCGAGGAGTTGTTGCCGATCACCGCGATGTAGGGCGCGCCGAAGCGGTTGGCGGTCTCCATGTCGAAGGCGGTCATGCCGAAGGAGCCGTCGCCGTAGTAGCAGAGCACCTCCTTGCCGGGATGGGCGAGCTTGGCGGCCATGGCGAAGCCGGTGCCGACGCCGAGCGAGCCGAGCGCGCCGGGGTCCATCCAGTGGCCCGGCTGGCGCGGCCGCACGGCCTGCGCGGAGATGGTCACCACGTCGCCGCCGTCGCCGACGTAGATCGTGTCGTCGCCGAGGAACTCGTTGATCTCCCAGGCCACGCGGTAGGGATGGATCGGCGCCTGGTCGGAGGTGAAGAGCGGCATCAGCTTCTCGAGCGCGATGGCCTCGGCCTCGCGGAGCTGCTTCATCCACTGGCGGCGCTCCTCGCGGGCGGCCGGATCGGGGCTCGCCGAGGCCGCCTGCTCGACCGCCGCCAGGATGGCGCCGGGATCGCCGGCCAGGCCGAGCGTGACGTCGCGGTTCTTGCCGACGGTGCGGTAGTCGAGGTCGATCTGCACCAGGGTCGCCTCTTCGCTGATCCGCCGGCCGTAGCCCATGCGGAAATCGAAGGGCGTGCCGACGATCACGATCACGTCGGCCTTGTTGAAGGCGATACGCCGGGTCCGGTCGAAGTGATGCGGGTCGCCGGGCGCCAGCAGGCCGCGGCTGGCGCCGTTCAGGTAGGCCGGTATGTCGAGCGCGCGCACCAGGCTGATCGCCGCCTCGTGGCCCTGGGCCGCCCAGACCTGCTGGCCGAAGAGCACCGCCGGGCGCTTGGCCTTGACCAGGATCTCGGCCAGCCGCTCGATGTCCGCCGGGTCGCCGATCGAGCGGCTCGAGGCGCGGTAGTGGCCGGCCCGCGGGATCACCGCCTTGTCCAGCTCGACCTCGCGGTCCAGCACGTCGCGCGGGATCTCCAGATAGGCCGGGCCGTAGGCGCCGGTGAAGCACTCGCGCGCGGCCATCGAGACCATGTCGGCGACCCGCTCGGTGCTCGGCACGGTGGCCGCGAACTTGGTGATCGGCGCCATCATGTCGACGTGCGGCAGGTCCTGCAGCGAGCCCATCTTGTGCTGGCTGAGCGCGCCCTGGCCGCCGATGTGCAGCACCGGGCTCTCGGAGCGGAAGGCGGTGGCGATGCCGGTGACCGCGTTGGTGCAGCCGGGGCCGGCGGTGGTCACCACGCAGCCGAGCTTGCCGGTCTGCCGCGCGTAGCCGTCGGCGGCATGGGCCGCGACCTGCTCGTGGCGCACGTCGACGATGCGGATGTCCTCTTCCAGGCAGCCGTCGTAGATGTCGATGATGTGGCCGCCGCAGAGCGTGAAGATGGTATCGACGCCCTCGTTCCTGAGCGCCTTGGCGACCAGATGGCCGCCGGAGATGACCTGACCGGAGCGGTCCTTCTGGGCGAGGGTGTCTTCGGCTGTCGTCGACATTTCTGTCTCCAAGCTGTCCGGCGTCCGGGGAGCCGGATCTCTATTCGAGATAGTCCACGTTCTGCTCGACGTGGGCCTTGAGGTTCAGGGTGTGCTCGAGCACCAGGCGCGCGGCCAGGTCGGCGTCGCGCGCCTCCAGCGCCTCGATGATGTGCAGGTGGTCGATGATCGAGTTCTTGGCCCGGTTGCCCTCGCCGATGGTGCGGGCGCGGATCGAGCGCATGTGGATGAACAGCAGGTCGGTCATCTCGCCGATCAGGTCGCAGCGGCCGAGCTTCACGATCTGCTGGTGGAACTTGATGTTGGTGTCGGAGTACTCGTCGATCTGGGCCTGCACCTGGCCGTCCTCGAAGGTGGCGAAGAGCCGGCGCAGGGAGGCGATCTCGGCGTCGCTCGCCCGCTCGGTGATGAGCCGCGCCGCCATGCTCTCCAGGGCCGCCCAGACGGTGATCATCTCGAGGATCTCGGCCTTGGTCTTGCGCACGATGAACACGCCCTTGCGCGGCACGATGCGCACCAGGCCCTCCTGCTCGAGGCGGGCCAGGGCCTCGCGGATCGGCGTGCGCGAGATCGCCAGCTTCTCGGAGAGCTCGCGCTCGTCGAGCCGAAGCTGGGCGTCCTCGGCGTAGATGTTCATCGAGGAGATCGCCTGCTTGAGGCGGTCGTAGATGCGGTCCTTCAGGCTGAGATTGGTCTCGATGGGCTCGACGACCAAAGACACGCTCGCCATGGTCCCGGTCTCCTACGTGGGCCGCGCCGTCGGCGGCGCCTCAGGATTCTGGTATTCCATACACCAGATACCAAGATTTCTCAAGAGAAACGGTGGCTTGGCGACCGCTCGGCGCCCATTTCGGCCCCCGCCGATCCCGGGTCCGGCCCCGGCGCGCATCGGCCCCGCCGCGGCTCACGCACCGTCCTCCGTCGCCGCGGCCTCCGCCGCCCGCTGCTTCTTGCGCTTGCGGCCGAGGTAGAGCGGGTAGACGAAGAGCGCCACGGCCAGGACCATGAAGATCGCCGAGAGGGGCCGCTCGAAGAACACCAGGACGTTGCCCTGCTCGCCGATCATGGTCTGGCGGAAGGACTTCTCGGCCAGGGGACCGAGCACGATGGCGAGCACGGCCGGCGCCATGGGGTAGTTCAGCTTGCGCAGCAGATAGCCGGCGGCACCGAAGATCAGGATCAGCCAGACGTCGTGCATGTTGGTGCTGGGCGCGTAGCCGCCGACGACGCAGAGCACGAAGATGATCGGTGCCAGGATCGTGAAGGGCATCTTCAGGACCCAGATGAAGACCGGGATGAAGGCCAGGTTGATCAGCAGCGTGAAGAGGTTGGCGGCGTAGAGGCTGGAGATCAGGCCCCAGACGAACTCCTCCGCCTCGATGAACAGCAGCGGCCCCGGCTCGAGGCCCCAGATGATCATGCCGCCGAGCAGGATGGCGGTGGTCGGCGAGCCCGGGATACCGAGGGTCAGCATCGGCAGCATGGAGCCGGTGCTGGCGGCGTTGTTCGCCGCCTCAGGCGCGACCACGCCGTTGACCTCGCCCTTGCCGAAGTTCTCCGGGTTCTTCGACATGGACTTGGTCATGCCGTAGGCCATGAGCGAGCCCGGCGTGGCACCGGCGGCCGGCAGGATGCCGACGAAGTAGCCGAGGCCGGAGGACAGCACCATGGTGCGGATCGAGCGCTTCAGGGCGCGCAGCGAGTCCATGATCCGCTGGAAGGTGACGTTGTGCTGGGCGATCTTCACGTCGCCGCGGCTGGAATCGATGGTCCAGAGCATCTCGCCGATGCCGTAGATGCCGATCGCCAGGACCAGGAAGGAGATGCCTTTGTAGAAGCCCGGCAGGTCGAAGAAGATCAGCCGCGGATTGCCGCTGATGATGTCGAGCCCGACCGTGCTCAGCACCAGGCCGACCAGGATCGAGAACATGGTCTTGGGAATGTCGTCGCCGCCCAGGCCGATGAAGGTGGCGAAGGCCAGCATCATCAGCGCGAACTCTTCGGGCGGGCCGAACTTGAGGGCGAAGTCGGCGAGCGGCGGCGCGAAGAGCGTGAAGAGCACCACCGAGATGGTGCCGCCCGCGAAGGAGGCGACCGCCGCCGCGACCAGGGCGCGGTCCGCCTCCCCCTTTATCGCCAGGGGTCTGCCGTCGAAGGTCGTGGCCACGGCCGTCGAGGCGCCGGGTATGCCCAGCATGATCGAGGAGATGGCGCCGCCGTACATGGCGCCGTAGTAGATCGCCGCCAGGAAGATCACCGCGCCGGTCGGCGGCACGAAGAAGGTCACCGGCAGCAGGATCGCCACGCCGTTGACCGAGCCGAGACCGGGCATGGCGCCGACGAAGAGCCCGACCAGGCAGCCGATCATGACCAGCGCCAGGTTCAGCGGCTCGAAGGCGGTCGCAAAGCCGTCGGCGAGATGTCCGAGGAGTTCCATGCCGGCGCTCCGTCAGCCTTCACTCGTTGCCAGGGAGGTCGCCCCGGCGCGTTCCGTCGTGCGCCCCATCCAGCACCCGGGGGTCACAGGAAGATCGCGTAGAGCGGGTAGAACCACTCCTCCGTGACGCCTTTCGGCAGGAGGATCTTCAAACCGATCTCGAAGAAGAAGAAGGTCACCACCGGTGTGATCAGCGCCAGGGCCATGGTCGTGCGCCAGCCGTGCCGGCCGATGAAACCGATGTAGAAGATGAAGAACAGCGGGATCGCCAGGTAGACGCCGATCACGTGGATCAGCCCGACCATGACGGCGAGCGAGCCGCCGGCGATCACGAACAGCTTGAGGCTGACCGCGTCCATGAAGGGCTGGTCCGAGCGCGACTCCGGCGTGACGCGGCGGTAGTTGCGCCAGGCGATGACGGCGCAGCAGATCAACATGCCGAGCGACAGCCAGAAGGGGAAGGCGCCGCCGCCGGGGCCCTTGCCGGGCTCCCAGCCGATCGGCAGCTCGGCGGATTTCACCATGAGATAGAGGGAGAAGATCGCCAGGACTCCGGCCACCACGTATTCCGCGCGGCGCATGGCGACCCCCTCCCCCCGGTTAGGTCGGATGAACGAGACTTATGCCTACTGGATCTCGCCCATGGCCTTGAGCAACTCGGCGTGCTTGTCGCGCTCTTCCGAGAAGTAGCTCATCAGCTCGTCGCCCGTGAGCCAGGAGCGGAACAGCGCCTTCTTCGACGTGTACTCCTTCCACTCGGCCGACTCGTGGACCTTCTGGAACACGCCCTCGTAGAAGGCCTGCGCCTCGGCCGGCATCTCCGGCGGGCCGACGACGCTGCGCTGCATGTAGTAGACCAGATCCTGGCCCAGCTCCTTGAAGGTCGGCACGTCCTTGAAGACGTCCAGACGCTCCGGCAGGAAGGCCGCCAGCGGGCGCGACTTGCCGGCCTCGTAGAAGCCGAGCTGCTCGGAGGGGTTGTTGACCGTCGAGTTGATGTGGTTGCCGACCAGGTTCTTGGCCACCGTGCCGCCGCCCTTGAAGGGCACGTAGGTGTGCTCGATCCCGTAGGCCTTCTCGAGCATCGCGGTCACCAGGGAGTCTTCCTGACCGGTGCCGGTGCCGCCCATCTTCCAGTTGCTCGGCCCCTCGGCCTTGACGGCCTTGACGTAGTCGTCGACCGACTTGATGTCGCTCTCGGCGTTGACCCAGAGCACGAAGGTGTCTTCGGCCAGCCGCGCGATCGGCGTGAAGGTGGTGATGTCGACGCCCATGTCGGGATTGCGCAGCGGCGTCGTGTAGAGGCTGTTCAGGGTGGCCATGATCACGTGAGGATCGCCGGCCTTGTCGACCATGTAGCGCAACGCTTCCGCACCGGAGCCGCCGCCCTTGTTGATCGGGATGAAAGGCTGATTGGAGAAGTCGTTCTTCTCGATGATGCTCTGAATCAAGCGGGCGAGCCGGTCGGCGCCGCCGCCCTGGCCCGCCATGATGACGAACTCGACGGGCTTCTTCGGCTTCCAAGCGGCCTGGGCGGCCTGCGGCAGGGACAACAGGCCGATGCCCGCGCCCACGGCAAGGCCCAATGCCAAACTGCGTCTGGAAAGTGCGATCATTCGATCCTCCCTTGTCGGTCAAGCGAGCCGCGCTGCGGCGATGACCTCGTTTATCAGGCTCGGGGGGCAACCCGATAGAAGACCCCGCGGTGCCATCTTGGCATTTGGTATACCAAGACGCACCTTAGTGCGAAGCCTTTGTCACTGTACAGCAAAAAATCCCGCCGGCTAGGCAGGCGGTTCCCCTAAAGGCCCTTCCGTCGCCGCCAGGCAATTCCCAAGCCAATGATATCGCGTCAGAATTCCATCTGTTCGGAGTCCCTATGCCAACCCGCTTGCGTCGACAGCCTAGTCTGGCATATGGTATACCACAAACACGAAGGCCTCTGATACACACCGTCTCGCCGCGCAAGCAGGACCTTGCGGGAGGCCTCGTCGGGAGGATCGGGCCATGGACATTCAGGAATACCAAGCCAAGCCGCTGCTCGCCCGCTACGGCTTGACCACCCCCAAGAGCGGCACCGCCGACAGCGCGCCCGCGGCCGCCGCCGTGGCGCGCGAGCTGGGCGGCGACGGCTTCATGGTCAAGGCGCAGATCCTCGCCGGCGGGCGCGGCAAGGCGGGCGGCGTCCGCCGGGCGCCGACCTCGGAGGCGGTCGAGCAGGCCGCCGGGGCGCTGCTCGGCCAGACGCTGGTCACCCCGCAGACCGGCGGAGCGGGCCGGACCGTCAAGCGGGTCCTGGTCGAGCAGGCCCACGACGTCGAGCGCGAGCTCTACCTGGCCCTGCTGGTCGACCGCCGCGCCGGCCGCCTGGCCCTGCTCGGCGCGCCGCAGGGCGGCGAGGAGATCGAATCCCTGGCCGCGGCGCAGCCGGACTCGCTCGAGCGCGTGCTGATCGAGCCGGACAGCGGCTTGACGCCGGCGCAGGCCGCCGACATGGCCGGCCGGCTCGGGCTCGAGGGCGCCGGCGCGGCGGCCGCCGCGTCCCTGATGACCGGATTGGCCCGGGCCTTCGTCGAGCTCGACGCCAGCCTCATCGAGATCAACCCGCTCGGCCTGACCGCGGCGGGCGCGCTGATCGCCCTCGACGTCAAGATGGCCCTCGACGACAACGCCCTGTTCCGCCACCCGGACCTGGAGCTGCTGCGCGACCAGGATGCCGTCGACCCGAGCGAGCTCGAGGCGCAGCGCTACGAGGTCAACTTCGTCAAGCTCGAGGGCGATATCGGCTGCGTGGTCAACGGCGCCGGCCTGGCGCTGGCGACCATCGACCTGCTCGAGGCCCAGGGCGGCCGGCCGGCCGACTTCATGGACATCCGGCCCAGCGCCACCCGCGAGCAGGTGGCGACCGCCTTCGGCATGGTGCTCGACAACCCCAAGGTCCGCGCGATCCTGGTCAACGTCTACGGCGGCGGCGTGCTGCGCTGCGACACCATCGGCGAAGGCATCGCCGCGGCCATGCGCAAGCGCAGCCGCGAGGTGCCGCTGATCGTGCGCGCGGCCGGCACCAACGCCGACATCTGCCACAAGACGCTGACCGCGCAAGCCGTGCCGGTCACCTTCGCATCCGACATGGCCGAGGCGGCCCGGCTCGCCGTCGCCGCCGTCAAGCAGGAGGCCGCCTGATGTCCATCCTGGTCGACAAGGAAACCCGCGTGATCTGCCAGGGCCTGACCGGCGCCCAGGCCAGCTTCCACTGCGAGAGCGCCATCGCCTACGGCACCAACATCGTCGGCGGCGTCGTGCCCGGGCGCGGCGGCCAGCGCCACCTGCACCAGCCGGTCTTTGACACGGTCGCCGAGGCGGTGGCCGCGACCGAGCCGGACTGCAGCCTGGTCTTCGTGCCGCCGGCCAACGCGGCCGACGCGATCATCGAATCGATCGAGGCCGAGATCCCGCTGATCGTCTGCGTCACCGAGCGCATCCCGGTGCTCGACATGGTCCGCGTCAAGCATCGCCTGGAAGGCTCCAAGTCGCGCCTGATCGGGCCGAACTCGCAGGGCATCATCACGCCGGGCGCCTGCAAGATCGGCGTCATGCCGGGCCACCACCACCGGCCCGGGCCGGTCGGCATCGCCTCGCGCTCGGCCTCGCTGACCTACGAGGCGGCCGACCAGACCTCGGCCGTCGGGCTCGGCCAGAGCACCTCGCTGGGCATCGGCGGCGACCCGGTGCACGGCGTCTCCTTCGTCGACTGCCTTGAGCTGTTCCTGGACGACGCGGGCACCGAGGCGATCCTGCTGATCGGCGAGATCGGCGGCAGCGCCGAGGAGGAGGCCGCCGCCTACATCCAGGCCAAGCGGCCCGACAAGCCGATCGTCGCCTACGTCGCGGGCCTGCACGCCCCGGCCGAGCGGCGCATGGGCCACGCCGGCACCGTCAACGTCAAAGGCCAGGGCGACGCCGCCGGCAAGATCGCCGCCCTCGAGGCCGCCGGCGTCACCATCGCGCCCTCCGCCGCCGAGATCGGCTCGAGCCTGCGCGCCGCGCTGCGCCGCGGCGCCTGAAAGCCGCAAGTCTCCTTCGCCGATCGCCGCCGGCCGCTGCGGCTCGGCGGGCGCTAGAGCGTTTTCCGATCGGACGGCACCGGCCCGCTCCCCCTCCCGGCCACCCACGGCAGTATCCTATTGGGTGGCCGGGAGGGGGAGCGGCCCGGTG
>JANQLT010000045.1 GCA_028280455.1 Kiloniellales bacterium | reverse complement strand
CTAAGCTCAGCCTTCGGCTTCGCTAAGCCTCCACAGCCCTCTCCCCCGACGGGGGAAAGGGATGCGCAGGCTTGGCGAGGCGGAGCCGGGTGAGGGGGCGGTTCGTTTCAATGTCGAGAGGTGCTGCATGACGTTGACCAGCTTGCCGGCCGGGTCGCGAAGGTAGAAGCGGCGCACGCCCCAAGGCTCTTCGGTCAGCTCATACTCGATAGCGACGGCGAGCTGCTTTGCGCGCTGGTAGACGGCGTCGACGTCATCCACTTCGATCGACAGATCCGGAACCGGCGTTCCCGAGCCGCCCTCCGAGGCGATGCTCATCTGGATGGGCGCGCTCTCGCCGCCGGCCGCCAGTGTCGCGATCCAGCCCATGTCCATGACGACGTCGAGACCGAGGAGGTCGGAATAGAACTGCCGAACGTCGCGCACCGAGGCCGCCGCGATGTTCGCTACGATTCGCTTGACTGCCATGGAACCCTCTAGGCCGGCAACGGCAAGGCAGCACGGGTTCTGCCGGGTGTCGGCCTAGAGAGACTCGATCCGGGCCAGGAGCGGCGCGATCGGGTTCTCCCCCGCCGGGCCGTTGTCGGGCTTCGGGTCCGCCGCTTCGGACAGGACTTCGGCGGCGCAGCAGCCCGCCAGGGACTCCGGCAGGCAGCGCTCGATGGCGGCGATCAGCACGGGCGGCTGGATGGGCTTCGGCACGTGGTCGTTCATGCCGCGCGCCAGGTAGCGTTCGCGGTCGCCGCGCATGGCGTTCGCCGTCAGGGCGATGATCGGCAGCGAGGCCGCCGGGCCGTCCAGGGCGCGGATCGCCTCGGTGGCGCTGCAGCCGTCCATCTCCGGCATCTGCACGTCCATCAGCACCAGGTCGAAGGCTTCCTCGCGCACCGCGGCGACGGCCTCGAGTCCGTTGTCGACGATACGGACATGGTGACCGAGCCGGCTCAACAGCGAGTCGATGACGAGCTGATTGATCTTGTTGTCCTCGGCCACGAGGATCTTCAAGGCAGGGCATTCGGCGGCGTCTTCCGGCAGGTCGGCGCTGAAGCTGGGCCAGGCGTCTTCGACCGCTTCCGAAGGCTCGCCCCGCCGACAGCGGACCGTGAACCAGAAGGTCGAGCCCTGCCCCGGCATGCTCTCGGCACCGACCTCGCCACCCATCAGCTCGGCCAGATCGCGGCAGATCGAGAGGCCGAGGCCGCTGCCGCCGAAGCGGCGCGTGGTCGAGCTGTCGGCTTGCGAGAAGCGGGTGAAGACCTTCTCCAGGACCTCGGCCTCGATGCCGATGCCGCTGTCGATCACCTCGAAGCGCAAGAGAAGCCGCCCCTCGCCTTCGTCTTTATGGGTCACCCGCAAGCGGATCTCGCCCGTCTCGGTGAACTTCAGCGCGTTGTTCAGCAGGTTGAAGAGCACCTGGCGCAAGCGGGTCGGATCGCAGTGGACCAGCGGCGCCGGCCCGTCGGAATGCTCGAAGGCGAAGCTCAAGCCCTTGTCGTCGGCCAGCGAGCGCCAGAACTTCCCGACGCGCTGCAGGAAGTCGCCCAGGTCGAAGGTCAGCAGCTCGAACTCGATGCTGCCCGCCTCGATCTTCGAGAGGTCCAGCAGGTCGTTCAGCAGCCCCAGCAGGGAGCCGCCGGACTCCTTGATCAACTGCAGCTTCTCGCGCTGCCCCGCGGTCAGGTTCTCGGCCAGGACGGAGTCGGTCAGGCCCAGGACGCCGTTCAGCGGCGTGCGCAGCTCGTGGCTCATGACCGCCAGGAAATCGGACTTGGCCTTGTTGGCCACGTCCGCCGCGTCGAGCGCGCTCTTGAGCTCCGCCGTACGCTCTTCGACCCGTTGCTCGAGGTTGTCGCGCGCCACGCGCAGCTCCTCCTCGTAGCGCGCCTGGCGGGTCTGCAGGTCGTTGAACTCGCTGATGACGATGCCCATCTCGTCGGTCGATTCCCAGTCCACGGTCTGGTTGCGCAGGCCGTGCTTGGCGCGATTGATCACCTTGAGCAGCCGCGACAGGGGCACCTCGATGGTGCGCCGGAAGGCGATCAGCGCGGCCAGGATCGCCGAGGTCAGCAGCAGGAGGATCATCACCAGATCGAGCATCCAGCGCGCCCGCGCCTGGGCGGCGAGCAGCCGGTCGTCCGCGACCAGGGTCAGCTCGCCGAGGAACTGGGTGCGATCGACCTCGGTGTGCACGATGGCGCTGGTGGTCGTGATCGTCACCCGGTCGGGACTCGGCACCTTGCCGGCCCGCGCCAGCTCATTGCCTCGCTCGTCGGTGACGTGGGCCAGGACGAAGTCGGCGTCCTTGAGGATGGCGCTCAGGATCAGCTCGATGCGGTCGGTCTCCAGGTTCCAGACCGGAACCGCCAGGATCGAACTCTGGATGGCGACGACCTCGTCGACCTTGCGCTCCAAGGCGTCGAGCGCCCGCTTGTGCAGGAAGTACTCCCAGAGGCCGAAGAGCAGCGCGGCCAAGAGGAGGACGACCGAGAGGTTGATGGCCAGGAACTTGGAGCGCAAGCCACGGCCGCGGGGCGCGGAGGCCAGCACCTTGTAGATCGCCTCCGGCCTGAAGGCATTGCGCTCGGCGGGTCGCTGCGCCGGGTCCTCGAAGCGCGCGGCTTCGGGGGACTGACCGCAGGGCGGTAGAAAGACCTGGTCCGAGCGCTTCATGGCCACCTTTGCCTTCCCGGCGTCCTTTTGGCCCTACCCGCGGTAGCGCGCAGCGACTTCCGAGACCACGCCCTCCTCGATCAGGTCATTCAGGATGTCGTTGAGCCGCTGCACCAGCTCGTCCTCCAGGCCGCGGTTGCAGGCCAGGCCCATCACCGTCTTCTTGAAGGTGAAGAGCGGCTTGATGTCGACACCGGCCTGCTGCGCCAGGTAGGGCCCGAGGTGGTTGCCGGTGGCCCAGACATCGAAGCGGCCGGCGGCGAGCTTGGCGGGATTGACGTGATCGTGCGACGCGAGATCGAGGCTGAAGCCCTGCTGCTCCAGATAGATCGCCGTGGCGTCGCCCTTGTAGCCGCCGACCACGTGGGCGCGCGCATCGGCGAGGGACTCGATCCGCAGATTGGCGTCCGCCCGCCCGAAGAAGATCCAGTCGTTGCGGACCAGCGGACCGACCCACTTGAACTTGGGCTTGCGATCCTCGGTGAGGGTCGTCGAGAAGACGCAGGTGTCGGGCTGCTGCAAGGCCATGGCATAGGCCCGCTGCCAGGGCAGGAACTTGATCGAGTAGTTGATGCCGGCGCGGACCATGATCTGGCGCACGATATCGGTGGAGATGCCGACGATCCGCTGGGTCCCCTCCTCTTGCATATTGAAGGGGGGATAGTTCTCCGTCGTCAAAAGCAGCTCCCGGGCCCCGGCCGAGGGACTCCAGGAGGCGCCGAGCGCCAGGAGAACCGCCAATCCGAGAACCGCCCGCCCAAGCCTGAACCGCCGCATCGCTGCACCTCCGGCACCTAATCCAATGGACATAGACGATGAAAGTAAAACAACGCCGGCTAACGCTTGGTAAAGCCGGCCTCGCTCCAGGCTTTTAGAGCCTTGCTGCGGCCTCGGGCGGCGCCCTATTGTGCCGGCCGATTGGCGGGTGCCAGGGATGGAAAAGGAGAAGCGGCATGAGCGGCTCGATCGACGCGCGACTTCAGGAGCTGGGCATCGAGGTCCCGGAGGCCTCGGCCCCGGTGGCCAACTACCTGGGATACGTGATGACCGGCAACCTCTGCTTCACCGCCGGCCAGGTGACGCTGAAGGACGGCGGCCTCCTGCACCAGGGCAAGCTCGGCGCCGAGATCTCGGTCGACGAGGGCTACCAGGCGGCCCGGCTCTGCGCGATCAACATCGTCGCCCAGCTCAAGGCGGCCTGCGGCGGCGACCTCGACCGGGTCAAGCGGATCGTCAAGCTGGTCGGTTTCGTCAACTCGACGCCCGACTTCACGGACCAGCCGAAGGTCATCAACGGCGCTTCGGACCTGATGGTCGAGGTCTTCGGCGATGCCGGCAAGCACGCCCGCTCCGCCGTCTCCGCCGGCTCCCTGCCGCTCGGCGTCGCGGTCGAGGTGGAGTGCATCGCCGAGATCGCGTGAGGCCCGCCGCCCCTTAGCCCCCACAGCTTGTGCGTGAAAGACGCGCCGATTTAACCTAGCTGTCACGATGCCAAAGCCGCCCGGTCACGGAGCGGGCCTAGCGTCTGCCTCAATGCTGTCCGCAAGCCGTGCCAAGACGGTCTCACGCGGCGGCCCGACGGAATGACAGCAAGGATTTAGGAGGCGCATCATGACAAAGCGGAGCCCGAGGACCGTCTTCGTGTCCTACGAGGAGCTCGACGACGTTCCCAGCAACCCCAGCAGCACGGCCACCTTCGGCGACATCGTCGAGCGGCGCTTCAGCCGGCGCCGCGTTCTGCAAGGCGCCCTGGCGACCACCGCCATCTCCGCCGTGGTCGCCAGCTTCCCCTTCGCCGAGAGCCGCGCCGCCATGGGCTCGGGCCTGACCTTTCCCGAGGTCGAGCACGGCGTCGACGAGACGCACCACGTGGCGAGCGGCTACGAGGCCGACGTGCTGATCCGCTGGGGCGACCCGGTGCTGCCCAACGCGCCGGCCTTCGACCCGAACAACCAGACGGCCGCCGCCCAGGAGATGCAGTTCGGCTACAACAACGACTACGTCGGCTACCTGCCGCTGCCCTTGGGCTCGGACAACCCGAGCCGCGGCCTGCTCTGCATCAACCACGAGTACACCAACGAAGAGGTCATGTTCCCGGGCATCGAGCGGCAGGACAAGGACTTGCAGTTCGCCGACATGACCCGGGCCCTGACCGACGTCGAGATGGCCGCCCACGGCGGCTCGGTGATCGAGGTCGAGCGCGGCGGCAACGGCAAGTGGTCCGTGATCGCCGACTCGCCCTATGCCCGGCGCATCTCCGGCCTCTCGACGCCGATCCGCATCTCCGGCCCGGCGGCCGGCCATCCGCGCCTCAGGACCTCGAGCGATCCCGGCGGCACCAAGGTGATCGGCACGCTCAACAACTGCGCCGGCGGCATGACGCCCTGGGGCACCTACCTGATGGCCGAGGAGAACTTCCACGGCTACTTCACCGGCGACATCGCCGGCCATCCGGAAGAGCGGAACTACGCCCGCTACGGCGTACCGGCGAACTGGTACGGCTGGGGCAAGTTCCACGACCGCTTCGACATCACCAAGGAGCCGAACGAAGCCAACCGCTTTGGCTGGATCGTCGAGGTCGACCCGCTCGATCCGACCTCGACGCCGATCAAGCGCACGGCGCTCGGCCGCTTCAAGCACGAGGGCGCCGAGACCATCGTCAACGGCGACGGCCGCGTCGTGCTCTACTCGGGCGACGACCAGCGCTTCGACTATCTCTACAAGTTCGTCAGCGAGGGGCGCTTCGACCCGAGCAACCCCGTGGCCAACCGCGACCTGCTCGACCGGGGCACGCTCTACGTCGCGCGCTTCGACGCCGACGGCTCGCTGGCCTGGCTGCCCCTGGTCTTCGGCACGGGCCCGCTGACCCCGACCAACGGCTTCAGCAGCCAGGCCGACGTGGTGATCGAGACGCGGCGCGCCGCCGACCTGCTCGGCGCCACGCCGATGGATCGCCCCGAGGACGTCCAGCCCAATCCCAAGACCAACAAGGTCTACATGGCGCTGACCAACAACTCCAAGCGCAAGGTCGAGCAGGTCGACCCGGCCAACCCGCGCGGGCCGAACCTCTTCGGCCACGTCGTCGAGATGTCGCCACCGGGCGGCGATCATGCCGCGACCAGCTTCGGCTGGGAGATCATCGTGCAATGCGGCAACCCGAACGACCCGGCCCATGCCGCCGTCTGGAACTCCGCGACCTCGGCCAACGGCTGGTTCGCGGCGCCGGACAACGCGGCGGTCGACCATCGCGGCAACCTCTGGATCACCACCGACCAGGGCACGAACTGGTCGCGCAGCGGCACCGCCGACGGCGTCTGGCTGCTCGAGACCGAGGGCGAGCTGCGCGGCACGGGCCGCATGTTCTTCCGCGTGCCGCTCGGCGCGGAGATGTGCGGGCCGGTCTTCACGCCCGACGACGAGACGCTCTTCGTCGCGGTCCAGCATCCGGCGACCGACGGCGTGGCCGACTACCAGGGCCGCGGCCGCGGCTCGACCTTCGCCGACCCGGCGACCCGCTGGCCCGACTTCAACGACGGCATGCCGCCCCGGCCCTCGGTGGTCGCGATCACCAAGAGCGGCGGCGGCGCCCTCGGCGCCGGCTAGAGCATTGCAGGCCTAGGCGGCATCACCGGCCCGTTGCCTAGAGGGAAACGAACCGCCCCCTCACCCAGCTCCGGCTAAGGCTCGACTAGCGCCTCGCCAAGCCTGCGCATCCCTCTCCCCCGACGGGGGAGAGGGTTGAGGAGGCTTAGCGAGGCCGAAGGCTGAGCTTAGCCGAAGCTGGGTGAGGGGGCGGGTCGTTTCGATGTCGACAACGACTGCCACGAGCGGCGATCGCCAAAGCGTCACCGGAGGAGCGGGCCGAAGTCGGGACCGCCGACCTGTCGAGCTCCGGTCAGCCCCAGGGCAATGAGAAGGTCTTGACCGTGGTGTAGCTCTTCATGGCCTCGAGCACGCCTTCCTTGTAGCCCAGGCCGGAGTCCTTCACGCCGCCGAAGGGCGACATCTCGATCCGGTAGCCGGGCACTTCCCAGACGTTGACCGTGCCGGTGCGCAGCTCGGCGATGCAGCGCTGGATGGTCGCCCAGTTCTGGGTGCAGAGGCCGCTCGAGAGGCCGAAGGCCGTCGAGTTCGCGACCTCGATGACCTCGTCCAGGTCCTTGACCCGGATCACCGGGATCGGCGGGCCGAAGGTCTCCTCGCGCACCAGCTCGCAATCGTAGGGCACGCGGTCGAGCACGCTCGGCGAATAGAGCGCGCCCCGGCGGTCGTTGCCGTAGAGCAGCTCGGCGCCGGCCTCGACGGCGTCGTTGACGCGCCGCTCGAAGAGCTTGGCCGCGTCTTCGTGGATCACCGTGCCCATGTCGGTCTCGGGGTCGCTCGGATCGCCGTAGCGGATCCGCTTGGCGCGCTCGGTGACCAGGGCGACGAAGTCGTCGGCCACCGAGTCGATGCAGAGGATGCGCTTCACCGCCGTGCAGCGCTGGCCCGAGTTCTTGGTGGCGCCGAGCACGGCCAGCTCGGCCGCCTTCTCGAGGTCGGCGTCGTCCATGACGATCAGCGGCGCGTTGCCGCCGAGCTCCAGCACGGTGCGGCGATAGCCGGCGCGCTCGGCGATCATCTTGCCGACCGGCACGCCGCCGGTGAAGGTGACCAGCTCGGCATGGGGGTTGCGGATCATCTCCTCGCCCATGTCGGCCGGCAGGCCGGTGACCACCGAGAACATCTCCGGCGGCAGGCCGGCCTCGTAGAGCACGTCGGCCAGGACCAGGGCGGTCAGCGGCGTCAGCTCGGTCGGCTTCAGGACCATGCAGTTGTTGGTCGCGATCGAGGGCGCCACCTTGTGGGCCGGCATGTTGAGCGGGTGGTTGAAGGGCGTGATCGCCGAGATGGCGGTCAGCGGGTCGCGCGAAGTGAAGATCCGCCGCTGCTTGCCCTGGGGCGTGATGTCGCAGGAGAAGGCCTCGCCGTCGTCCAGGATGGCGAGCTGGCCGGCCAGGGTGAAGACGTCGTAGGCGCGGCCGACCTCGTAGAGCGAGTCCTTCTTGCAGATCCCGCACTCGGCGGTGATCAGGTCGGAGATCTCCTCCTTGCGCGCCTCCAGGATCTCGGCCGCGCGGAACAGGATCTGCTGGCGCTCGTAGCGGGTCAGGCTCGGCCGGTAGTCGGCGGCGATCTGGAAGGCTTCGCGCACCTGCTCCGGCGTCGCGCGCGGCACGCTGCCGACCACGGTATCCGTATAGGGATTGAAGACCTCGAGCACGCGGTCGGACTCGACCTTGCGGCCGGCGATGCGCATCGGCTCGTGGCGAGCCGCGGCGGAGTCGACGGGGATCGATGCGGCGAGCGCGGTCACGAGGCTTTCCTTTCCTGATGCGGCGCCGACTGCTCGGAGAGAGTCCCGTTCAGCGCCAGGGCGAAGATGTCGAAGTTGCGCAGCGGCGGGCCGTCGCCGGCGACGGGCCGGTTGAAGACCAGGGGCACGCGCTGCTCGGAAAGGCCCCCGTGGGTCCGCAGCGGCTCGGTCAGGCCGGTCAGGTCGTGGCGATCGGCGGCGGTGCCGATCGCCGTGTCCTCGACCGAGATCACCACGAGGTCGCCGAGCCGCGCCGGCGGCAGCTCGAAGCGGCTGCAGGCCTCGGCGTTGGTCAGCGCCGCCTCGACGCCGACGACACCGCGCAGGCGCTGGGCCAAGTCGACGGCGTCCTGGCCCTCGGGCAGATAGACCGTGGCGAAGCCGCCCAGGGCGCCGTGGTGCACGACGTAGGGATCGGTGATCGGCAGGATGACCCGGGCCGCGCCGGCGCCGAGCCAGTCGTCGAGCAGCGCCTGCAGGTAGATCACCTTGGGGTCGCCGCCGGCATCGTGCTTGGCGCTCATGCCGTGATCGGCGGTGATCGCCAGGGTCGCGCCGAGCCGGTCGAGCTGGGCCCAGTAGCGGTCCATCATGGCGTAGAAGGCGTTGGCTTCGGGCGTGCCCGGCGCGTGCTTGTGCTGCACGTAGTCGGTGGTGGAGAGGTACATGACGTCGGGGCGCCGGGTCTCCATCAGCTTGACCCCGGCCGCGAAGATGAACTCGGAGAGCGCGGCCGAATAGACCGAGGGCACCGGCAGGCCGACCAGGTCGTTGACGCCCTCGATGCCGTTCTCCGCCAGGCTCGCCTGGTCGGATTTCTCGGAGGAGAAGCAGATCGCGCGGCCCGAGGCGAAGTCGAGGCCGTGGCCGAGCAGGCGGCGCAGCTTGTCCTTGGCGGTGACCACCGCGACCGTGGCGCCGGCGTCGTGGAAGGCCTTGAAGAGCGTGTCGGCCTCCAGATAGCGCGGGTCGTTCATCATCACCTCCTCGCCGGACTCCGGATCGAGGATGTAGTTGCCGCAGATGCCGTGCACCGACGGCGGCCGCCCGGTGACGATCGAGAGGTTGTTGGGGTTGGTGAAGGAGGGCACCACGCAGTCGCCGCGCAGGTCCGCGCCGCGCGCCGCCAGGCCGGCGGCGAAGGGCATGACGCCGGCGGCGATGGCCTCCTCCATGTAGGCGGGCTCGGAGCCGTCGACGCAGACCACGACCAGCGGCCGGTCCGGCCAGGCGTAGCGTCGCTCGTTGACGGTGATGAAGGCGGGCGTGGCGCTCATGGGGTCTGGTCCCTCGCATCTGGTCTCGCCGAAAGCGGACGGCGCGTTCCTGTTACCGGCTATATGCCAAGTTCATCTTCATAGATCCAATCGAAAGGAATTATGTAAGATATCGCTCAGATCTATGAATCTACGGGCCCGGACGAAGCCCCGCCAGGGACGCCTGAAGCCATCGCCGAACAGACGCTAATGAGCTGAAATCTTTAGAGTCTTGCCGTCTCGCCGGGCGTCCGGCCCGGCCCCGCCGGCGCTAGAGCGTTTTCCGCTCACGCGGAATCACGGCACCGGGCCGCTCCCCCTCCCGGCCACCCACGGCAGTATCCTATTGGGTGGCCGGGAGGGGGAGCGGGCCGGTGCCGTCCGATCGGAACACGC
>JANQLT010000026.1 GCA_028280455.1 Kiloniellales bacterium | reverse complement strand
AAGGCCCAAGCGGACTTCCTGCAAAGCCTTGGCGTGCCCGAATGGCGGGTCTGGCTCTTGGCCCTCTCAGGCAAGGGCTGGTGGCGCAAAGCCCTCAGCCATCAAGCCACAGAGGCCATGACCCTGGCCTGGTTCCGCGACCAGGGGTTGGTCCCCTTGGTCGACCATCACCGCGCGTTACAAACTGAGGGAAACCGCCGTGGTACGTAGCACGTATGCCCGGTGGTGTGGGAGGCGGGAACCGCAAGGAACCCGCCTACCCGATTAGAAGCGGTCGATGCGGTAGGGCGCCATGTCGACGCCGGGGTCGCGGCCGGCCATGAGGGCGGCCAGCAGGGCGCCGGTGCGGCCACCGTAGGCCAGGCCGCAGTGGCCGTGGCCGAAGGCGAAGTAGGCGTTGGAGTGGTGCGGCGAGGCAGAGATGATCGGCAGGGAGTCGGGCAGCGAGGGCCGGAAGCCCATCCAGCGCGAGGTGCCCTTGTCCTGCAGGCCGGGCAGCCAGCGCTGGGCATGGGTCATCAGCACCTCGGCGCGGCGCCAGTCGGGCGGCGCCTCGAGGCCGCCGAGCTCGACCGTGCCGGCGATGCGCAGGCCCTGCTCGAGGGGCGTGCAGACGATGCCACGGGTCGTCGAGTAGACCGGCATACGCGGCATCACGCCGGGCTCGGTGACGGTCAGGTGGTAGCCGCGCTCGGTGTCCAGCGGCGGGTCGCTGCCAAGCTGCTTGCAGAGCGAGCGCGACCAGGCGCCGGCGGCGATCACCAAGGCGTCGCAGTCGTGCCGGCCGGCGTCGGTCAGCACGGCCTGCACGCCGCCCTCGCCCAGCGCGAAGCCCGTCACCGCCTCGCGCAGAACGCTGCCGCCGTGGCGGCGCAGGCCCTCGGCGAGAACCTGCACGAATCTGTAGTTGTTGATGGTGTGGCTGGTGTTCGGATAGAGCACGGCGCGCGCGAAGATCGGCGCCAGCGTCGGTTCGAGCTGGCGGAGCTCCTCCGGCTGCAGCACCTCCAGGGCGACGCCGTTGCGCCGCTGCAGATCGCGCTTGCTTTCGGCGGACCGGAAGTCGGCCTCGGTCTCGTAGACGCAGAGCCAGCCGCCGCGCTTGATCATGTCCTCGGCGCCGGCCAGCTTGGCGAGCGGCAGGTAGGAGTCGACCGCGCCCTCGGCGAGACGGCCGAGGGCCGCGGCGATCGCCTCGACGCGCGCGGGCCGGCTGGCGGCGACGAACTGCAGCAGCCAGGGCGCCAGCTTCGGCAGGTAGCCCCAGCGGATGCGCAGGGGCCCGAGCGGGTCGAGCAGCATGCCCGGCACCTTGCCGAGGATGCCGGGCATGGCGACGGGCGTGACGGAATCGCTGGTGATGACCGAGCCGTTGCCGAAGGAGGCGCCCTCGCCCGGGCCCTCGCGGTCGATCAGGGTGACCCGCCAGCCCTCGCGCAGCAGCGACAGGCCGCAGGCCACGCCGACGATCCCGGCACCGACGACGACGACGTGGCGCCCCTTCCCCGCATCCTCGACCATGACGCCTGTCTAGAGCAGCGCGGCCCGCCCCTCAAGCGGTGGCGGGCAAGGGGAAGCGCTCGGCCAGGCGCTGGCGGGCCGGCGGCAGGGGCCGCTCCTGCGGGCCGAAGACCTGGCGCTGCAGGAAGTAGCCGGTCAGCGCCAGGCCCTGGGCGACCTCGGCCGGGCCGCCGGCGCCGCGGCCGATCAGGAAGCCCGGCAGGGCCAGCAGCCGGTCCTTGTAGGGCTCGGCGGCGGCCAGGGAGACGGCCCGGCCGGTGCGCGACGAGACGTAAGCGAGCTGGTCGTTGTCGCCGCCGGCCGCGCAGCTCGCCAGGTCCAGGCCGAAACCCAGGTCGGCGAGCAGGGCCACTTCCCAGGCGACGTAGGCCTCGGCCCAGTGCTCGCCGTCGAGCGCCGCGATCAGCGCCAGCAGCCCCTGGTAGGCGCCCGGATGGGGCTCGCGCTCGGGTAGCGCCCTGTCGCAGACCGCCGCCGCCGAGCTCAGCGCCGCCAGCCGCGCCGGCTCGTCGAGCAGCGCGGCCGCCGTGTTGGCCAGCAGCTCGCAGGTGAAGCCGCCCAGGTGCTCGGCCAGGCGCGCCCGCCAGGTGGCCCGCAGCCGGTTGCCGGGCTCGTAGAGGCCCCGCGCCTTGCGGCCGAGCGCGCCGCGCACGAGCCCGGCGTGGCGGCCGTGGGACTCGGTCAGCAGCACCACCACCGCCGAGGACTCGCCGTGCGGCCGGGCCGAAAGCAGGATCCCGTCGTCGGACCATTCGATCATTGGTCAGCGTCTCGGAGGCCTCAGGCGCGGAAGTCGAGGCCCCAGGGCGCGTAGCGCTCGGGGTCGTCGAGCCAGTTCTTCTTTACCTTTACGTAAAGGTAAAGATGTACCCGCCGCTCCAGCAGGGCCTCGAGCTGGGCCTGGGCGTCGGCCCGTATGTCCTTGATCTTGCTGCCACCCTTGCCGAGCACGATGCCCTTGTGGGCTTCGCGCTGCAGGTAGATGGTCTGCTCCAGGCGGACGCTGCCGTCCTCGAAATCCTGCCAGTCGTCGGTCTCGACGGTCAGCGCGTAGGGCAGCTCGTCGTGCAGCTTGAGGAACAGCGCCTCGCGGGTGACCTCGGCGGCCAGCAGGCGCTGCGGCAGGTCGGAGAGCTGGTCCTCCGGGAACAGCCAGGGCCCCTCGGGCAGCCGCTTCGCCAGGGAGGCCCGCAGGTCGCCGACACCGTCGCCGCTCGCCGCCGAGATCATGAAGATCTCGTCGAAGAGGCCCTCGGCCTGGAAGCGCGCTGCCAGCTCCAGCAGCTTGGGCCGCTTGATCAGGTCTATCTTGTTGAGCGCCAGGTCGGCGCGCCGGCCGCTGTCCTTGAGCCCGGCCATGATGCGCGCGCTGTCCTCGTCGAGGCCCTTGCGCGCGGCATCGAACAGCAGGACCAGCCGGTCCGCCTCGCGGGCGCCGCTCCAGGCGGCGTCGACCATGGCCCGCTCCAGGCGGCGCTTCGGCTCGAAGATGCCGGGCGTGTCGACGAAGACGATCTGGCAGGCACCCTCGATGGCGATGCCGCGGATCGTCGCGCGGGTGGTCTGCGCCTTGTGGGTGACGATGGAGAGCTTGGCGCCGACCAGGGCGTTGAGCAGCGTCGACTTGCCGGCATTGGGCGCCCCCACCAGCGCCACGAAGCCGCAGCGGCTGGCCGGCGTCTCGCTCATCGGCCGGCGCTCCCGGTCAGGCGCCGCAGCAAGGCGGCGGCGGCGGCCTTCTCGGCCAGCCGCTTGGAGCGGCCCTCGCCGCGCGCCGGCGGCTGGCCCTCGACCGCGACCTCGACGTGGAACAGCGGCTCGTGGTCCGGCCCCTCGCGCTCGACCTCGCGGTAGCCCGGCAGCGGCAGGCCCCGGCCCTGCGCCCATTCCTGCAGCGCCGTCTTGGCGTCCTGCGGCGGCGCCGGCGCCGCCTCCAGCAGCGGCGTCCAGAAGCGCGTGATGAAGGCGCGCGCGGGCCCCAGCCCGCCGTCGAGGTAGAGCGCGCCGATCACCGCCTCGCAGGCGTCGGCGAGCAGCGCCGGGTTGCTGTCCTCGCCGGCCTCGATCTCGGCGCGGGCCAGGATCACGAAGCGCCCGAGCGCCAGCTCCTCGGCGACGACCGAGAGCGATTCCCGGCGCACCAGGGCGGCCAGGCGGCGCGCCAGATCGCCTTCCGGCTCGTCGGGGAAGCGGGCCAGCAGCAGCTCGGCGACCACCAGGCCGAGGACCCGGTCGCCGAGGAACTCGAGCCGCTGGTAGCTGGCCGCCGCCGCGCCGCGGTTCGGCACCGCGCTCTGGTGGGTCAGCGCCTCGCGCAGCAGGCCGGGGTCCGCGAAAGCATGGCCGAGCCGCTCGGCGAGCGCCTCCGGCTTGCCGCGCTCCGGCGCCGCCGGCGCCTCGTCCGGGCTGGCCTGGGTCTCGTCCAAGGCGCTACTCGATGCCCTGCCCGATCCGGCTGAAGCGGATCGCCAGGGGCCAGCGCCAGACTTCCCAGAGCGCCGCCGTGCCGTCGTGCGAGTAGAACAGGAACTGCGCCTCGCCGATCAGGTTCTCGTAGGGCACGTAGCCGACCTGCCTGAGCACGCGGCTGTCCTGGCTGCTGTCGCGATTGTCGCCCATGGCGAAGTAGTGGCCCTGGGGCACGACATAGACCTGCGTGTTGTCGAGCGGCTCGCGGTCGCTCTCCTCCCAGATCAGGTGCTGGCGGCCGTTCGGCAGGGTCTCGCGGTACTCGGTGACCTGGATCTCACGGCTGCCGAAGCGCTGCACCGTGCGCGTGGCGATCTTCTCGCGCTTGACCGGATCGCCGTTGATGTGCAGCAGGCCGTCGATGACCTGAATGCGGTCGCCCGGCATGCCGACCAGGCGCTTGATGTAGTCGGTCTTGTTGTCGGCCGGCAGCTTGAAGACCGCGACGTCGCCCCGCTCGGGCTGGTCGGGCAGCAGGCGGCCGTCGAACAGCGGCGGGCTCCAGGGCAGCGAATAGCGGCTGTAGCCGTAGGAGAACTTGGAGACGAAGAGATAGTCGCCGACCAGCAGGGTCGGCAGCATGGAGCCGGACGGAATGTTGAAGGGCTCGTAGGCGAAGGTGCGCACGACCAGCGCGATCAGCACGGCATAGACGATCGTGCGGAGCGTCTCCCCCCAGCCGCCCTCCTTCTTCTCGGTCATTGTCGGTTCCATCTGCTCTCGTTTCTAGCTGGTCGCGGCCGGAACCGCGGAAATGATGACGATGGCCTGGGCCAAGGGATAGTCGTCCGTAATGGTGATGTCGACCTGCGCGACCATGCCCTCGGGCGTGATCTCCTCGAGGCGGCGGGCGGCGCCCTCGGTCAGGGCCATGGTCGGCTTGCCGCTCGGCAAGTTCACGACGCCCATGTGCTGCCAATGGACGCCGCGCCGCGGCACCCCCGTGCCGAGCGCCTTGGCGCAGGCCTCCTTGGCCGCGAAGCGCTTGGCGTAG
Organism: Kiloniellales bacterium; assembly: GCA_028280455.1. Lineage (GTDB taxonomy): Bacteria > Pseudomonadota > Alphaproteobacteria > Kiloniellales > JAKSDN01 > JANQLT01. The sequence continues at coordinate 52,815 of JANQLT010000026.1, read as the reverse complement.
CTCGCCGCCCGGGCCGCGCGGCGCTCCGACTTGGCCCGCTCGACCTCGGTGAAGACCCGCGCCACGAAACGCTCGCCGAAGCGGTCCAGTGTCTTCTCGATGCGCCGGATGTCGATCAGGTCGTTGCCGATGCCGATGATCACGGGCGCGCCTCCACGCGCGAGGCGGCGGCGCTGGCCCGGGCCCGCTCGGCGGTGCGCTCCATGCGCTTGAGCACCTTCTTGCGCAGGCGCCGGCGGCGCGCCTTCTGGTAGTGGGCGACCAGGGCCCTGACCGGGAAATAGACGCCGAACCAGGTGACGATGGCCATCGGCACGCCGCCGACGGTCATCGGCAGCAGCACCGCCAGCGGCCGGTCGAAGATGTAGGTCAGCGTCAGGATGGCCGGCAGGTCATCGGCCGCGCCGTCGCCGAGGATCCAGCGGCCCAAGGTGTAGATCCAGGTCCAGATGAAGGGGAAGGTCCAGGGATTGCCGATCACCGTGCCGATGGCGGAGGCGACGACATGGGCGCGCAGGGTGAGCGAGAGCAGCGCCGCCAAGAGGAAGTGCAGGCCGATGAAGGGCGTGAAGGAGACCGCCGCGCCGCAGGCGAAGCCGGCGGCGATGCGATAGGGCGTGCCCGGCAGACGGCCCAGCCGATGCGCGACGTAGCGGCTGGCGCGAGACCAGCCGCGGGCCGGCCAGAAGAACTCGGCGATCTTGTGCAGCAGCGGTAGGGGATTGCGTCGCCGGAACATCCGTCGCTCTCGTCACCGGTCCCGGACGGCGGCGCGCCGGCAGCCGGTCATCCCCGCGCCCGCTCGACGGAGGTGATCACCGGCGTCGCCCGCAAGGCGGCGATGATGTTGTTCAGATGCTTGACGTTGCTCACCTCGACGTCGATCAGCATCTCGAAGAAGTCGACCGAGCGGCTGGTGATCTTCAGGTTGCTGATGTTGCCCTGGTTCTTGCCGATGATGGTCGAGATGTTGCCGAGGCTGCCGGCCTCGTTGGCGATCACGACGTGGAGGCGGCCGACATGGTCGTCGTCCTCCTCCGTGTTCCAGGCGAGATCGACCCAGCGCTCCGGCGTGTCCTGGAAGTTCTGCAGCGTGTCGCAGTCGATGGTGTGAACCGTCACGCCCTTGCCGGTGGTGACGATGCCGACGATGCGGTCGCCCGGGATCGGGTGGCAGCAGTGGGCGAAGTGCACGGCCATGCCGGAGATCAGGCCGCGAAGCTGGACGGCGCTGTCCTTGTGCTTGCCCTTGGCCTGGCGGCTGCGGGCGCGGGCGATCGGCACGACCTTGTCGGCCTTCTCCGCTTCCTTGACGCCGGGGAAGACCGCGAGCAGCACCTCGCGGGCGCTGAAGTGGCCGATGCCGACCTCGGCGTAGAGGTCGATCACCGCATCGACGCCGAACTTCTTGAGCACGCCCTCGAGCGCCTTCTCGGTGAAGTCGTAGCCCTCCTGGCGGAAGGCCTTCTGCAGCATCTGCCGGCCCAGCTCGCCGTACTGCTGGCGCTGCTCCAGGCGAACGAAGCGGCGGATCCGCGCCTTGGCCTTGCCGGTGACGACGAAGGCCTCCCAGTCCGGCGAGGGCTTCTGCGCCTTCGAGTTGATGATCTCGACCTGGTCGCCGTTCGACAGCGGCGTGCGCAGCGGCACCATGCGGCCGTTGACCTTGGCGCCGACGCAGGTGTCGCCGACCTCGGAGTGAACCGCGTAGGCGAAGTCGATCACCGAGGCGCCGCTCGGCAGGGAGATCAGGTCGCCCTTCGGCGTGAAGGCGAAGACCTGGTCCTGGAACATCTCGAGCTTGGTGTGCTCGAGGAACTCTTCCGGGTTGGAGGCATGCTCGAGGATGTCGAGCAGCTCGCGCAGCCAGCGGTACTGCCGGCCGTCGACCGCCTGCGCGCCCTGCTTGTAGCGCCAGTGGGCGGCGACGCCGTACTCGGCGATGTCGTGCATCTCGCGGGTGCGGACCTGCACCTCGATGCGCTGGCTCTCCGGGCCCAGCAAGGTCGTGTGGATCGAGCGATAGCCGTTCGGCTTGGGCGTCGAGATGTAGTCCTTGAAGCGGCCCGGCACGACCCGGTAGCGGCCGTGCAGTGCGCCCAGCGCCTGGTAGCACTCGCCGATCGTGTCGACCACGACCCGGAAGGCCATGATGTCGGAGAGCTGCTCGAAGCCGATGTTCTGGCGCTGCATCTTGCGCCAGACCGAATAGGGGCTCTTGAGACGCCCGGTGACCGAGGCGCGCAGGCCGTCGTCGTTCAGGGTAGTGATCAGCTCGGAGATGATCCGGTCCGGCAGGTCCTCGCCGTGGCGCTTGAGGAACTCGAGCCGGGCGACGATGGAATCGCGGCCGTCCTTGTTGAGCTGCTCGAAGGCCAGGTCCTGCAGCTCGTCCTTGAAGCGCTGCATGCCGATGCGCTCGGCCAGGGGCGCGTAGATGTCCATGGTCTCGCGCGCGATGCGCCGGCGCTTCTCCTCGGAGCCGATGTGGTGCAGCGTGCGCATGTTGTGGACCCGGTCCGCCAGCTTGACCAGCAGCACCCGGATGTCCTCGGACATGGCGAGCAGCAGCTTGCGGAAGTTCTCCGCATGCTTGGTCTGCTCGGACTGCAGCTCCAGGCGGGACAGCTTGGTCACGCCGTCGACCAGGCGGGTGATCTCCGGCCCGAAGTGCTGCTCGACGTCCTCGAGCTCCCACTCTGTGTCCTCGACCACGTCGTGCAGCAGGGCGGTGATGATGGAATCGCCGTCCAGCTTGAGCTCGGTCAGCAGGCCGGCGACCTCGAGCGGATGGGAGAAATAGGGGTCGCCCGAGGCGCGCGTCTGGGTGCCATGCAGCTTCATGGCGTAGACGTAGGCCCGGTTCAGGGCCTCCTCGTCCGCGTTCGGGTCGTAGGACTTGACCCGCTCCACCAGCTCGAATTGCCGAATCATCTCTCGGTCCCGGGCGGCCCTGAGGCCGGGGAAATGGCCCTTGAGAATACTAGAAGCCGGTTACCAAGCGGCCAAGCAGCAAGGTACCGGATCGGTCCTGGGGAGCGGATCGTCGCCGTCAGCTAGCCGGCTCTTCGTCCTGGGCCGGCGCCTCGGCCCCTGCTTCGGTCTCGGCCCCGGCCTCCTCGCCGGCAGGCTCCTCGGCGCCCTCTTCCTCGGCCGCTTCGCTGGCCGCGCCGAGGCCGGCCAGGGCCATCTCGCCCTCGGGCCCGCCGACCTGGGGCGCGTCGAACTCGACGATGTCCTCCTCGGGCTCGTCGACCTCGACGTACTTCTGCATGCCCTGGACGAGGGCCTCGGCGAGGTTCTCGATGTCCACGGACTCGTCGGCGATCTCGCGCAGGGCGACCACCGGGTTCTTGTCGTTGTCGCGCTCCAGGGTGAGCGCCGCGCCGGAGGAGATGTCCCGCGCCCGCTGAGCGGCCAGCATGACCAGATCGAAGCGATTGGGGATCTTGAGGACGCAATCCTCGACGGTTACGCGCGCCATGCGGGTCTTTCTCCCTCTAGGGCCGGAATCTTGTGCGATGCAAAATGGCCCGGGACTATAGGGGCCGGACCCGGCGGATACAAGGGATATGGGCCCGAACGGGCCCCGGGGCCAAGTGTTCGGGTCCAAGCGCTCGGGGCCGGCTCAGTCCAGCGGCTCGGCCAGGCGCTCAGAGGCCGGCAGCCGCTCGATCAGGGCGCCGACCGCCAGGCCGCTGACCGGATGGCGCCAGTCCGGGGCGAGCGCCGCCAGGGGCAGCAGGACGAAGCCGCGCTCGGCCAGCCTGGGATGGGGCAGCGCCGGATGCTCGCCCTCGCCGCTCACCCGATCATCGTAGGCGAGCAGATCGAGATCGAGGACGCGGGCTTCGTTGCGCTGCCCGCGGATCCGCCCGAAATCTCGCTCCACCGCGTGCAGCAGCGCCATCAGGGGCGCCGGCGGCAGGTCGCTCTCCAGGGCGGCGACGCCGTTGACGTACCAGGGCTGGTCCGAGGGCGGCCAGGGCGGCGTCCGGAACCAGGGCGAGCGCTTGGCGACGCTGACCCCGTCCGCCGCCAGCGCCCGCAAGGCGGCCTCCAGGGTGTCGCGCGGCGCGCCGTGCCGAGGGTGGGGCAGGTTCGCCCCGAGTCCAAGGAGGATCATCTTCACGAGAGCTGTCGCCCACCCCTTGTTGATCCGTTCCAGCGCGTTACATTCACAGCAGAAGATTCGAGTCCCCGGCCGACGGACCGCTGCGCGGCGTTCGGCAGCGACGGGGAAAGACCATAGTTCGCATAACGATATTGGCCCCCGTGCTCTTGGCCTTTAGGTAAATTGGAAGGACCTCCGGAATGAAGTTCAACCCCCAGGAGCGTGTGGGCGTCTTTATCGATGGCGCCAACCTCTATGCCACCGCCAGGACGCTCGGTTTCGACGTCGACTACAAGCGTCTGCTCGAGTTATTCGCGACCAACTGCTATCTCGTCCGCGCCTTCTACTACACGGCCTTGGTCGAGGACCAGGAATACTCGCCGATCCGCCCGCTGGTCGATTGGCTCGACTACAACGGCTACACCATGGTCACCAAGCCGACCAAGGAGTTCACCGACGCCTCGGGCCGGCGCAAGATCAAGGGCAACATGGACATCGAGCTGGCCATCGACATGCTCGAGATGGCCGAGCGGCTCGATCACATCGTGCTGTTCTCCGGCGACGGCGACTTCCGCCGCCTGGTCGAGGCGGTGCAACGCAGGGGTGTGCGCGTCACTCTCGTCTCAACCGTGAAGTCGCAACCCTCCATGGTCGCCGACGAGCTGCGCCGACAGGCCGACCGTTTCGTCGACCTGGCCGACCTGCGCTCCAAGGTCGAGCGGGCCTTCCCGGCCGACCATCCCCGCTCGCGCGACCGGGCCGACTACGCCGACGACGCGGAGGATGACGCCGATTACGACGACGACGACGATTACGAGGACGACGACGAGTACTACGAGTCCGAGACGGCCTGAGGCCCGAGGGTCGCGACGCTAGGCCCGCGGCTATGGCGGCGGCCGCCGTCGAGCTAGGGCCGGCGCGCGACTGCGGCCTCTGCCCGCGCCTCGTCGGCTTCCGCCGCGACAACGAGTCCCGTCATCCCGACTTCCACAACGCCCCGGTCGCCTCCTTCGGCCCGCGCCAGGCGCGCCTGCTGATCGTCGGCCTGGCGCCCGGCCTCAAGGGCGCCAACCGCACCGGCCGGCCCTTCACCGGCGACTACGCCGGCGACCTGCTCTACGCCACCCTGCTGAAGCACGGCTTCGCCCGCGGCGCCTACGACAAGCGGCCGGACGACGGCCTGGCGCTGCAGGACTGCCGGATCACCAACGCCGTGCGCTGCGTGCCGCCGGAGAACAAGCCGACCACGGAAGAGATCCGCACCTGCCGGCCCTTCCTGCTGGAAGAGATCGAGAGCCTGCCGGCGCTTCGCTGGATCCTGGCCCTCGGCGCCATCGCCCACGGCTCGGTGCTGAGCGCCTGCGGCCTGGTCCGCAGCCGCTACCCTTTCGCGCACGGCGCCCGGCACGACCTGCGCGAGGGCCTGTCGCTCGCCGACAGCTACCACTGCTCGCGCTACAACACGAACACCGGGCGCCTGACTCCGGAGATGTTCGACGCGGTGATCGGCGACCTGGCGGCGGCGCTCGCCGACTGACCGGGCTCAGCCGCGCTCGCGCAGCAGCCGCGCCTTCTGGCGCTCCCAGTCGCGCCGCTTGCTGGTCTCGCGCTTGTCGATCTGCCGCTTGCCCTTGGCCAGGCCCAGCTCGACCTTGGCGATGCCGCGCGGATTGAAGTAGAGGCTGAGCGGCACCACCGTGTAGCCCTCGCGCTGGATCTGGCCGAACAGGCGGTTCAGCTCGCGCCGATGGACCAGGATCTTGCGCGGCCGCTTGGGCGCATGGTTGAGCCGGTTGGCGGCACGGTACTCGGGGATGTGCGCGTTGAAGAGGTAGAGCTCGCCGCCCTGCTCGCCGGCGTAGGACTCGCCGATCGAGGCCCGGCCCTCGCGCAGCGACTTGACCTCCGAGCCGGTCAGGACCAGGCCCGCCTCCAGGGTCTCCTCGATCAGGTAGTTGTGCCGCGCCTTGCGATTCTGGGCGACCGGGATGCGGGCTGCGCTCATGGTCCGTTAGACCAGGGCCAGCCGGCCGGCGCGAACGCGCTACGGCTCCGTCGGCCCCTGGCGGCTTCCTCTTCGGGCTCTCGTCGAGCTCTAGTTGATCAGGCCCGCATGCACCATCGCGTCGCGGACCTGGACCTCGGTCTCCTGCTTGATGGAGACCAGGGGCAGGCGTACGCGGTTCTCGGCGAAGCCGAGCAGGCTCGCGGCATACTTCACCGGCGCCGGGCTCGATTCGACGAACAGCGCCTTGTGCAGCGGCATGAGACGCTCGTTGATCGTCTCGACGGTCTTCAGGTCGCCGCGCTGCCAGGCGTCGTGCAGCTCGGCGCAGGCGTGCGGCGCGACGTTGGCGGTCACCGAGATGCAGCCGTGGCCGCCCTGCGCCAGGAAGGGCACGACGGTCGCGTCCTCGCCGCTGAGCTGGGCGAAGTCCGGGCCCATGGCCTGCCGGGTCAGGGCCGGGCGCGTCAGGTCGGCGGTCGCGTCCTTGACGCCGACGATGTTCGGCAGCTCGGCCAGGCGCGCCATGGTCTCGACGCTCATGTCGACGATGCAGCGGCCGGGGATGTTGTAGATCACGATCGGGATCTCGACCGCGTCGTGGATCGCCTTGTAGTGGGCGTAGAGTCCGTCTTGCGTCGGCTTGTTGTAGTAGGGCGTCACCACCAGGGCGCCGTCGGCACCGGCCTCCTTGGCGCTGCGGGTCAGCGAGATCGCCTCTTCCGTGTTGTTGGAGCCGGTCCCGGCCACCACCGGCACCCGGCCGGCCGCGACCTCGACGCAAAGCGCCGTGACCCGCATGTCCTCCTCGTGGCTCAGGGTCGGCGACTCGCCCGTGGTGCCGCAGGGCACCAGGATGTCCGTGCCCTGCTCGATCTGCCACTCGACGAAGCGCTGGAAGGCCCCCTCGTCCACGCTGCCGTTGCTAAAGGGCGTGATCAGCGCGGTCGCGGAGCCTTTGAACATGGGCCCGGTCATGGTCAATCCCCGTTTGTCCGGCTTGGTTGTCGCGGCCACTAGGCCAAATCACCAAGATTTGTGCGACATTAGACTTTGATTATGGCAGCGGCAAGGCCTCGGCCCCGCCCCGGGCCGGTCCCCCTTCGTTGCCCCGATATGGCCAAAAAGGGTACAATGGGCGCGCATTAGGAGGCAGAGCCAATGCAGCGCACCGCCGCCCGTCGGGGCGGTTTTTTGGCGGTGGCGGCCGGGGTCCTTGTCGCGGCAGGGCTTCTGCTCGTCCCGGCTGACGGGGCCGGCGCCGGGTCGCTGGAGCTCTCGGCCCAGGACCGCGAGCACTACAAGAACGCCTTCCTGCACGCCAACAAGGGCAACTTCCGCGACGCCCGGCTGCATGCGGCCCGCGCCGCCAACAAGCTGCCGGCCAAGGTCATCCAGTGGCTCGACCTGACGCGCGACGACTCGGCGCCGAGCTTCGGCGAGGCCCTGGACTTCTTCCAGAGCAACCCGGACTGGCCGCGCCAGGAGAGCCTGCTGCGCAGCGTCGAGCGCGCCATGCCCTGGCAGTGGCCCGACGCCGAGATGCTGGCCTGGTTCGAAGCGCACCCGCCGGTCTCCATCGACGGCGTCATGAAGTACGCCGGCGCCCTGGAGCGCAGCGGCCGCGGCGGCGAGGCCCACGGCCTGCTGCGCCGGACCTGGCGCGAGGGCATCTTCGACCGGGTGCAGGACCAGAACTTCTACCGGGCCCACCGCTCGGTCCTGCAGAAGGACGACCACGTCGCCCGCCTGAACCGCATGCTCTGGAGCCGGCAGGCGATCTCCGCCCGGCGCCACCTGCGCCGTCTCGGCGGCGACTACGCCGCCCTGGCCGAGGCCCGCATCAAGCTCTGGACCCGCAAGGGCGGCGTCGACAGCGCCCTGCGCAAGGTCCCCGGGCGGCTCAAGCGGGACCCGGGCCTGCTCTACGACCGTGCCCTCTGGCGCCAGCGCAAGGGCCGCTACGACGGCGTGGTGGAGATCCTGCGCACCATCGGCCCGGAGCAGGACCATGCCAGCCGCTGGTGGTACCTGCGGCGCTGGGCCGGCTACGAGGCGCTGGAGCGCGGCCAGGCCCAGCTCGCCTACCAGCTCGCCCGCGACCACGGCCAGGGCAAGGGCTCCGGCTTCGCCGAGGCCGAATGGCTGGCCGGCTGGTCGGCCCACCACTTCCTCAAGGATGCCCGGCGCGCCTACCGGCACTTCTCGCGGCTCTACTACGGCTCGACCAGCCCGATCAGCCAGGGCCGCGGCGGCTACTGGGCGGCGCAGGCCTCGGCGCGGATGGGCAAGGCGGACTGGACCAAGCGCTGGCTGGCGGCCTCCGCCCAGCACTCGACCAGCTTCTACGGCCAGCTCGCCGCGGCCCAGATCGGCCAGCCGATCGACATCCGCTTCGACCGGCACCCGCGGCCGACCAAGGCCATGCGCCACGCCTTCGAGGCGCGCGAGACGGTGATGGTCGCCCGCCTGCTCGACCGGCTCGGCCAGAGCAAGCCGCTGGGCAGCTTCCTGCGCCACCTCGGCGACCGGGCCGAGACTCCCCAGGAGCTCGCCCTGGCCGCCGACCTGGCCGCCGACCTGGGCCGCCCGGCGATCGGCATCTGGGCGGCGAAGCGGGCGCGCAACCGCGGCCTGCTGATGCCGGAGCTGCTGTTCCCGGCGCCGGTCAACGCCAAGGGCCGCGGCGTCGAGCCGGCCCTGGTGCTGGCCGTGACCCGCCAGGAGAGCGCCTTCGACCCCAAGGCGGTCAGCCCGGCCGGCGCCCGCGGCCTGATGCAGCTCATGCCGGCCACCGCCAGGGCCGTGGCCAAGCGCCAGCGCCTGCCCTACAGCAAGCCGCGCCTGACCCGCGACGCCGCCTACAACATGAAGCTCGGCACGGCGCACCTGGCCGAGCTGCTGAGCGACTACGACGGCTCGCATATCCTCACCCTGGCCGCCTACAACGCCGGCGGCTCCCGCGTCTCCCGCTGGATCGCCGCGCACGGCGACCCGCGCGACCCCAAGGTCGACCCGATCGCCTGGATCGAGCAGATCCCCTTCGAAGAGACCCGCAACTACGTCATGCGCGTGCTCGAGAGCCTGGTCATCTACCGCAAGCGGCTGGGCTCCGGGCTCGTGGAACTGCCGCTGGAGCCGGCGACGGCGGAGGGCCCGGGCAGCGTCCAATAGGCTTCGTGCCGTCCCGCAAGGCGCTGGCCAGCGCCGCTCCAGTCGGTTAATACCGGGCTGCAATGAGATGGCCTCATTGCAGCCCGTGTCGCGTTCAAGCGCCACGCGGGCTTTCCTCGCTTCGCTGCGGGCGCGCGGTCGCGCTTGCCAAGCTGCGATGAGTTGCTCTCATCGCAGCTTGGTGTAAGGGATCGTCATGACAGCAGACCGCTTGAGCGACATCGGGGCCTGCGCGTTCGACGCCTACGGCACCATGTTCGACGTCCACTCCGCCGTCGCCCGGGGCGGCGCCGCCCTGGGCGACAAGGCCGCGGCCGTCTCCGGCCTCTGGCGCCAGAAGCAGCTCGAATACTCCTGGCTGCGGACGCTGATGGGCAGCCATGCCGACTTCTGGCAGGTGACCTGCGACGCCCTGGACTACGCCTTCGAGTTCCACGGCGTGTCGGACGGCGCCCTGCGCGACCAGCTCCTCGAGCTCTACCGCCGGCTCGACGCCTACGACGACGTCGCCGACTGCCTGCGCAAGCTGCGCGGCGCCGGCCTGACCACGGCGATCCTGTCCAACGCCGAGCCGGCCATGCTGGCCGCCGCCGTCGACTCCGCCGGCATCGCCGAGCTGCTCGACGCCGTGCTCTCGGCCGAGACCATCGCCATCTACAAGCCCGACTCCCGGGTCTATCAGATCGCCATCGACGAGCTCGGCCTGCCGCGCGAGCGCATCTGCTTCGTCTCCAACAACGCCTGGGACACGGCCGGCGCCGCCCACTTCGGCTTCCCCGTGGCGCGGCTCAACCGCGGCGGCGTGCCGGCCGAGCGCCTGCCGGGCACACCGGTCGCGGTCATGGGCGGCTTGTCCGAGCTGCCCGGGCTGCTCGGCATCGACTAGAGGCGGCGCGCGTCACCCGGTGTCCCAATCGAGCGTCGAGAGCTTCCGGGAGCGTTGGTTTCACGCCGAGGACGGCCTGAGACTGCACTACCGCGACTACGGCGATCCGCTCAGCCCCGGCCTGCCCCTGGTCTGCCTGCCGGGCTTCACGCGCAACGCCCGGGACTACCACGCGCTCGCGACCCGCGAGGCGGGACAGCGCCGGGTGGTCTGCCCGGACTACCGCGGCCGCGGGCTGTCGGCCCACGACCCCGACATTGCGAACTACCAAGCCCCGGTGCTGCTGCGCGACCTGACCCACCTGCTGGCCGCGGCCAACCTGGGCCGCGTGCTGCTCTGCGGCACCTCCTTCGGCGGCCTCCTGATCATGGGCCTGGCGGTCATGGCGCCGGCGACGATCGCCGGCGTGATTCTCAACGACGCCGCTCCCGACCTCGACCGCAGCCGACTGTCGCAGCTCAGCCACTACGTCGGCCGGGCCGTGCATCCCGCCGACTGGGACGAGGCCACCGCCTACGTCAAGGAGGTCTATGCCGACATGGGCGCGCTCGGCGAGCAGGGCTGGCGCGAGATGGCGCAGACGACCTTTCGCGCCCAGGCCGACGGCCGCCTGGCGCTCGACTACGACCTGGCCCTGGCCAAGCAGCTCGGCAGCACGATCCCGGACCTCTGGCCGCTGTTCCGGGCGCTGAAGCCCTTTCCGGCCTTGGCCCTGCGCGGCGCGGAATCCAAGGTGGTCAGCGCCGAGACCTTCGAGCGCATGGGCCGGGAGAAGCCCGACCTGGTCCAGGCGACCATCCCCGGCGCCGGACACACCCCGCGTCTGAGCGAGCCCGAATCCATGGAGGCGATCGATGACTTTCTCCGCAGAGTCGACTCAGCCGGCGCGTGATCCCGCGCTGCCCGACTACGCCGATATCGAGGCGGCGGCGGCCCGCCTCGAGGGCAAGGCCGTGCGCACGCCGCTGCTGGAAGTGGCCGCGCTCAACGAGCGGGTCGGCACCCGGGTGCTGGTCAAGCCCGAGAGCCTGCAACGCACGGGCTCCTTCAAGTTCCGCGGCGCCTACAACCGGATCAGCCAGATCCCGGAAGCCGATCGCCACAAGGGCGTGGTCGCCTACTCCTCCGGCAACCACGCGCAAGGCGTGGCGGCGGCCGCGGCCCTGCTCGGCCTGCCGGCGACCATCGTCATGCCGGCCGACGCGCCGCGCATCAAGATCGACAACACCCGGGCCTTCGGCGCCGAGGTCGTGACCTACGCCCGCGAGTCGCAGGCGCGCGCGCAGCTCGCCCAGGAGATCGTCGAGAAGACCGGGGCGACCCTGGTCAAGCCCTACGACGACCACGACGTGATCGCCGGTCAGGGCACCTGCGGCCGAGAGATCGCCCAGGAGGCGGCGGCGCGCGGCATCAAGCTCGACCACCTGCTGGTCTGCTGCGGCGGCGGCGGGCTGACGGCGGGCTGCGCCCTCGCCTTCCACGCCCTGTCGCCGGAGACGCGCGTGCACACCGTCGAGCCCGAGGGCTTCGACGACCACGCCCGCTCCTTCGTCAGCGGCTCGCGGGAAGGCAACAGGCCCGGTGCCAGCTCGATCTGCGACGCCCTCTTGGCACCGAAGCCCGGCGACATGACCTTCGCGATCAACCGCCAGCTCGTGAGCGATGGGCTGGCGGTCAGCGATTCCGACATCGCGGAGGCCGTCGCCTTTGCCTTCCGGACGCTCAAGCTGGTCGTCGAGCCCGGCGGCGCGGCGGCGCTGGCCGGCCTCCTCAGCGGCAAGCTGGCCGACCCGGGCGACGCCGTCGCCCTGACCATCTCGGGCGGCAATGTCGACCCGCAGACCTTCGCCGAGCTGGTGGCAGAGACCTGAATCGGCCGGCAGAAGCCGGAAAACCATATTATAAATCAGCCGATTAACACCTTATCAAGGGCGACAAAGTCGCTGTCAGCCGACTTCTTGGGTCTGCAAGTGCAGCGGGCGCCTCGGCTCAGGCAATCAGGAGTTGTAAGGATATATTCAGCGTTTCTGCATTACTCCTATGAGATCATTCTCAAATGGCGGGATAAGCCGTGCATTTCAAAGAGCCCGAAATCGAGCTCCTCATCAGTGCCCATCTGATCCCCTGGGAGTTCACCGCAGACGCCCTCCGCCTGTCGGGCTTGTGCGACGGCAGCGGCGTCGTTCATCGAGGTGAAGTCGTCATCTCGGACCTCGACAACATCCGCGTTGTCGGCGGCAGCGATTCGTTCCTGGACTGGGCCCGCAGCAAAGACCGGGGCGGTCGTATGGTCGCCGATCTGCCATTGACCGATGAGGTCACGCGCTGCCATCTCTACCGGCTCTACGATTCCGACGAGACCATCCGCGGTATCGCCATCCCGCTCAATGCCCGCGGCTCACGGCGCGTTGCCGCGTCGAGCGGCGAGTTGAGCCGGGTAGCCCTTGCCGAAGACGCCACACATGAAGCAGTCCGCTGCGCGACGCGCGGCGACCGGCTGGTCTGCTACATCCTGCGCCTACCCGAGGTCTTCAAGGTGCAGAACGCGCTGGGCAGCTCCGTTGCGGAACTGCTCCTGCGCGAGATCGCGCTTCGGCTCAAGCACCTGCACGACAACTCAATCCCGATCTACGAGCTCGGCACGGACGCCTTGGCTGTCATCCGTGAGGTCGAGGCTACCGGCGACGCCGGCATCGAGGCGCTCGAGAAAAGCCTGACGCGGTTGGCTCAACAGGTCTTCAGCTACCCCTACGAAGTCGATTCGCTGTCGCTGAAGCTCAAGGGCGGCGTCGGCTACGCGGTGCTTCCCGACGACGCCGGCGACGTCAACGAGCTGCTGCGCGGCGCGGAGATCGCCTCGCTGGAAGCAAGCTACAGGCCAGGCGGCCCGACGGTCCTTCGCTGTCCGGCCTCGGCGATGGACGAGAACCGCGAGAACATCATCCTGGCCTCGCAGTTCTACGAGGGCCTGCTCGCGGACCAGATTCTGCCGCACATCCAGCCCATCGCCGAAACCGAGACCCGGCGCTGGGTCGGCGGTGAGATCCTGTTGCGCTGGTCGCACCCGACGATGGGGCCGGTCGCGCCGCCGCGCTTCATCAGGCTCGCGGAGGAGTACGGCTACATCTCCGACTTGACCGTCATGACGATCCGCAGGATCGCCGCCTGGATCCAGGAGAATCGACTGGAAGGCTTGCGCCTGACTTTCAACATCTCGCCCGTCGATTTCCAGTTCAAGGAGCTCAAGCGGCTTGCCAACGAGGTCGTCAATGCGGGCCTGACTCGTTCGGCACAGGTTGTGTTCGAGATCGTCGAGAGCACCGCCGTGGACGACCCCGATGAAGCCAACAAACTCATCGAGACGGTCAAGTCCGACGGCATCCAGTTCGCTCTGGACGACTTCGGGACCGGCTACTCCTCCATAAACCTGCTGCAGAACCTGGCGGTCGACTACATCAAGATCGACAGGAGCTTCATCGACGGCATCGCCTCGGACCCGCGCAGGAGACAGCTCCTGGAAGCCATCTGCCACGCCTGCAAGGCATTCGACCGCCGGCTGGTCGCCGAGGGCGTCGAGACCGAGGAGGACTTGGCGGTCGTCCGCGCGCTCGCTATCGAGTTCACCCAGGGCTATCTGCTGTCCCGGCCGCTGACTCTGGCGCAGTTCTCCAGTGGCGTGACCGAGAACCACTTCCAGCACGCTAGCTCGGCGGAGGCCGAGGCGGCCCCGCTGGCCCGCAGCGCAACGGGCTGACGCCCGCTCCCCCGCGCCACAGCGCTCGAGCACCCGAAAGCGATTGATGGCGCCTTGACCGCCAAGCAGCCGGAAGGAGCGCGGCGTCGGCCGCCTACCGCCTCTTCACAATCGAGGAGTCGGCCGGTTGCCGAACGACCGGGGTCAGCCGGCGGCTGAACGTCCGGGGGCTTAGCCGGTCGCGGGCTTGGCCGAGGTGATGCCGCCCTTGTCCGTGTCGGACGCGGCCTCGCCTTTGGAGTCGCCGGGCTTGAGCACCGAGAGCTTGGAGCCGGAGTCGCTGGTCTTGCGCTCCTCGAGGCGCCGGATGTTGCCCTCGATGTAGGCACCGGCCTCGATGGCCAGGCTCTGGTGCGCCACGTCGCCCTCGACGCGAGCCGTCTTCGCGAGGATCACGTTGGTGCACTTGATCTCGCCGCTGACGTGACCGCAAACGCGGACCGACTCGGCATAGACCGAGCCCTTGACGTGGGCGGACTCGCCGATCGTCAGGGTGAGGCTGCGGATGTCGCCCTGGATCGTGCCGTCGATCTGAATGTCGCCGGTACTCTCCAGATTACCGACGATCTTCAGGTCGTTGCTGATGATCGACGGCACGGTGTCCGACGTCATCATGACCGGTGGTTCAGCCGTCTCCACCGAGCTTGTCGCCGTGCGCGCCGGCTCACTCGGAGTCGTAGGCTTGCTACCCTTTGAAAACATTCTTGCCTGCCTTCAAGAATTTCAACGGATCGTGAGGCTTCCCGTTCACCAGTACCTCGTAGTGAACGTGCGGGCCCGTCGAGCGGCCTGAGCTGCCCAAGAGACCGATCTTCTCCCTGTGCCCCACAATCTGTCCCGGTTTGACGAGGATCTTCTTGAGATGTCCGTAACGGGTGTGGATGCCGAGACCGTGGTCGATCTCGATCATCCGGCCGTAGCGACCGCGCCAGCCGGCGAAGACGACCTTGCCGGGCGCGGTGCTGAGAACGTTGGTGCGCAGCGGCGCGCCCATGTCGATGCCGTAGTGGAAGGCGCTGCGACCGTTGATCGGATCGACGCGCTTGCCGAACTTGCTGGTCAGACGGTAGTGGTCGACCGGCGCGACCAGCGGCAGGCGCCGGAAGACCTCCTGCAGGGCTTCCCAGCGCGACATCTGCATGTCGAGCACCCGCACCGAGGCCAGCAGATCGTCGCCGTTGTCGGTCTCGCTGATGTAGTCGCCCGGCACGAAGGGACCGCCCATGCCGTAGCCGCCCGGATCGATGTCCGTGTGGCTCAGGAGGTGGCCAATATCGAGCCCGGTGTGGGCCAGGGTCTTCTCCATCATCTCGAGGCTGACCATGGTGCGGTCGGAGAGCCGCTGCACGATGGTCTCCTGCGTGCCGCGCAGGTCGCCGAGACGATCCTCGAGGGCGGTCACCCGCTCCTCGTAGAAGTCCCGCTGCTGCTCGAGACGGGAGTTGCGGCCGGCCGCGCTCGCCAGTGACGCCTTGAGCTCGGCGATGTTGCGGTCGTACTCGGCCTCGGCCTGGTCGGCGGTCTCGATGCGCTGCTCGAGATTGACCACGCGGGCCTCGTAGTAGTCCCGCTGGTTCTTGAGCTGTGCCGCCTGGTTCAAGGAGTACTCGAGCGAGCCCTCGAGCTCGGCGATGGTCAGGCTGAGGCTGGTGGCGTGCTCGACCGACTGCTCGATCTCGCGCTCCAGGTCGGCCATCCGCTGCTCGAAGCCGGCGATCTCCTCTTTCTGGGCATCGTTGTCGGCGGAAAGATCGACGGTCTTGGCGACTTCCTGGCCGAGGATCCGCTCCATCTCGCCGATCTTCTCGTTGAGCTCGGTCTCGCGCTCGCTGGCGTCGGCGATCAGCTCCTCGAGGTCGTCGATCTCGTCGTTCAGCTTGTTCTCGGCCTCGGCGAGCGCCTCGCGCTCGTCGCGCGAGCGCGTCAACTCGTCGTTCAGCTCGTCGACGTCGCGGCGCAGACGGTCGCGCGCCTCGCTGACATCGGCCAGGTTGCGCTCGACCTCGCCCAAGCGCCCTTCCAGATCGTCGCGCGCCTCGACGGCGGCGGTCCGGCCCTCTTGCGTGCTGCGCAGCTTGTTGCGGGTCTTGGCGATCTCGAGCCGCAGCGAGACGTTGCGGTCGACCATCTCGCGGAGGTCCTGCTCGACGCGGGCCAGGCGCTCGTTGGCCTCGCTGCCGGCCCCGGCGCTCGCCACATCGGCCTCGGGCGCAGCCTCCTGCGGGCCCGCGCCCGTCTCCAAGGTCTGACCCGCCTCGCCGGGCGTCGCGACCAGCCGGGCATCGCCGTCCAGATAGTCTTGGATCCGCCGGATCTCGCCGTCGGGATCGCCGATCTCGGACAACAGATCGACATAGGCCAGCCGATGCTGCTCGATCTCCTGTTCCTTGGAGGCGATGGTCTCGGCATAGAACATATAGGTGGAGCTGGTGTAGGCGAACCAGCCGATCGCCGCCACGGAGGCAACCCCGGCCAGGCCTTGGAGCTGCCGGGAGACCCGCAAGTAGCGGACCTTGCCTTCCGTCCTCAGGATCAGTTCGCGCTCGACGAAGAGCCGGCTAAAGACTGACCGTCTAGACTTCTTCATAGCCGAAATCATATCCGCGTCTGTCCCCCATGTCCCTCCGGTAACATCCAGCGACCGCGCTATCCACTTTGGAACTAGTGGTTAAGCGCCTGAAGCTGGCCCTGACTCTCAAGTTTTTTGGTTTCAGATGGGTAAAGACTGGAACCCCTCCCAAACGGCGCTTTGCCTGGCGCCGAGCACTGCCCCACCTCGAGACCCCCGTACCGGCCCCTCAAGGTGGCGCTAGCCTACCCAGAGGCCTTATGCGAGGCAAGGGTCTAGCACAGAAATGGCCCCGATTGGCCACAGCCGGCGGCGGCCCCGTTCGGCCGGGCCAGCCGCCCGGCACCGGCGGCCAGTCGAACGCCCTCGAGGACCCTAGACCTCAAGTACAGGGCAAGTGAAAGAGGCGCTATTACTATGGTGATAGGGGCAGGTGGCGCAGCCGGGATGGCGGGCGCCGGCGGCCTGGCGGAACGGTCAGCCGTTGGAGGCCAGCTTCCGGACGGGCGTTTCCTCGTACGGGAGCGACTCGGCCTGCGCATCGTTCAGCCATTCGGCCAGGGTCAGGCCCCGCCGCTGATGCAGGCGGGCCCGCTCGCGGGCGCGCTCGGCCTCCTCGAAGCTCCGCAGGGGGGTCCGCAGGTAGGGGCTTACGAAGTCGCTATCGCTGGTTTTTTTCAGTCTATCCACCGCTTTGCCCCCAGCTTTATCCACAATATGTGGCGTCTCTAGCCGCATGAAATACCACATAGGGCAAGCCGACAAGGGCTTTTCGCCCCTGCCTTATCAGGGAAGCGGCGGCCCAGGGGAAAAGGGGGGAGAAGCCGCCGCAAACGGCTTTGTGATGACCGTCACTCGGAATCGGCGGCGCCGACCTTACCTTCCTTGACAACGAAACAAGGAGGGTCCCATGTCGAACTCGACCAGAGCCACGCTCGAACTCATCGCCGCCGACGGCCTGCTGATCGTCTCCGGCCTGATCCTCTCCTGGCCGCTCGTGCTGCTGGCCGCCTGGTTCGCGCTGGTCTGACACCACGGCAGCCAGGGCGCCGTGCCGTGCCGTGCCGTGCCGGCGCCCCATCTCGGACACAGAAAGCCGCGCTTCCAGCCAAATTTTCCGGTTATGATCGGCAATTTTACAGAATAAACGCGCCGCCATTGAAGAATTGATCAAATAATTTCTAGACCTTCCTAAACCGCATCTCAATTCGACTGAACTATAGTCGCGGACATGTTGCCTCGCCCGAGTGTCCGAGCCTGCCTCGTCGCCTACCTGGCCGTCGCCATGGGCGGCCTGTTCTGGCAGCTCTTCGTCAACGACTTCTTCGCGGTCTGCGAGTTCAACGCCGGCGCCTGTACGGTGGCCTTCGCCGACTACGGCATGGCCGCCCTCTCCTGGCCGGTCTACCTCTTGCTCTGGCGCCCCTTCTGAGCGAGTCGCGAGCAGGCCTGCCGCGGCGCCTCGCCGGCCCTAGAGCGTTTTCCGATCGGACGGCACCGGCCCGCTCCCCCTCCGGCCACCCACTAGGATACTGCCGTGGGTGGCCGGAGGGGGAGCGGGCCGGTGCCGTGATTCCGCGTCAGCGGAAAACGCCCTAGCTGTCGCTGAACCAGACCTGGCTGGTGCGGAAAGAGCGAGCGGCTTCGCGGGCCTCGGCCATGCGGTGCTCGGCGAAGCTGCGATAGGCCATGTCCTCGATCAGGATGTGGTGGCGCAGCCAGCTCGACAGGTAGTCGACAAGCTCCTCCGCGACGAAGGCCGAGAGGCCCTCGGGATCGTCGGCGAAGCGCCGGTCGATCTCCTTCATGCGATCGACGAAGGCGCGATGCTCTTCCTGGTGATGGGCCAGGCCGGGGAAGGTGCAGACGGTCATGACCCGCTCCTCCCGGCCGAAATGGACCTGGGCGTAGCGCATCAGCGAGACCAGGCACTGGCGGATCACGTCGCTGCCGGCCTCGGCGCCGGCATGCTGCTTCAGCAGGTTGATGACCTCGATGAGGCCCTTGTGATCCTCATCGAGCTCGGGCACGCCCACGCTCATCGCCGTCGTCCAGCGGATGGGCTCCCCGGAGTCGCCCGACTGCTTGCTCGTCTTTGCCATGGCCGAAAGACTAGGGACGGCCTTTCGGGCCAGCTTTGACTTGGGTCAATGAGCGGCGGCCCCGGGGCGCCCGAACGGCCAGCCCTTTCGCCCAACCCGATCCCCAGGCCCAGTCCCCCGGGCCCAATCGCCCTTGCCTATCGCCGAGTCGAGGGCTTTGATCGCGCCGGACGCCACCTTGCGGCGATCCCGGACCCGAGCGGAGCCATGCTTCCGACCATCGTCTTCGTCGGCCCGCCGAAGAGCGGCACCTCCTGGCTCTACGAGTATTTCCGGGCGCGCGAGGACGTCTGCGTCTCGCGCGACGTCAAGGAGCTGTTCTTCTTCGACCGGCAATACGAGCGCGGACTCGGTTGGTACGGGAGCCACTTCGTGGCCAGCGCGGGACAAACGATCTGCGTCGACTTCGCGCCGACCCTGTTCGGCCGGCCCAAGGCCGCGGCGCGGCTGGCGGCCGACCTGCCGGAGGCGAAGATCGTGGTCACCTTGCGCAACCCGATCGAGCGCATGGTCTCGACCTACTTCCATTCGCTCAGCACCGGTCGCATCGAAGGCGACTTCGCCGCCGCCGCCCAGCGCCACGACAAGCTGCGCCGAACCGACGGCGACCTGGCCCGGCTGAAGTTCTGGATGGCGCTGATCGACAAGAGCAAGCTGACCGTGCTGCTGCACGACGACATGGTCCGCGACCTGGACGGCTTCTGTACCGAGATGTGCGAGGCCCTGGCGATCCCCGTGGCGCTGCCGAGCGCCGACCTCAGGGCGCACCGCGTGAACGCCGCCCGCAAGCCGCGCTCGAGCGGCCTGGCCCGCTTGGCGGTCGGCGGCGTCAAGCTGCTGCGGCGCTGCGGCGCCCATTCCCTGGTCAACCTGCTGAAGCGCGAGCCCTTCCTGAGCCTGGCCTACGGACGCTCGGTCGATAGGCAGGACAAGCGCGAGGCCCTGGCCGCGGCCAAGGCGCTGAGCGTGCCGATCGAGGAGGAGCTGGCCGGCTTGGAAGAGCTGCTCGGCCGCGACCTCAGCGCCTGGCGCCCGGAGGCCCTGGGCGACGAAGGCAAGACCCCGTGAGCGCCCGGCGGCCGAGCCTCCGGCGGCCCGCAGGCGCGCGCCGGGCATGAGCGACGAGTCCGCGCCGCCCGAGCCGACCTTCAAATCGGCGATCGAGGGCATTCACTGGCCAGCGGTGCCGGCCCCCTCGGCAGCATCGCTCATGGCCATCCTGCTGCAACTGGAGCGCGACCAGTGGCTGCCCGCCGCCGAGATCGAGCGCCGCCAGCGGCAACAACTTCGCGCCTTGCTGCTGCACGCCCAGAAGAGCGTGCCCTACTACCGCAAGAAACTGGCGCCGATCGCCAAGCAGCTTGAGACGGGCGCGCTGACGCCCGAGCTCTGGGCAGAGGTGCCGCTGCTGCAGCGCGCGGACATCCAAGGCGCGGATCAGCGCCTGATGTCGCGCGCCCTGCCCAGACAGCACGGCAAGGTCAGCCAGACCTTCACCTCCGGCTCGACCGGCAAGCCGGTGGCCGTGCGGCACAGCCAGCTCTTCGTGCTGTTCTGGCGCGCGGTCACCTTGCGCAACCACCTCTGGCACAAGCGCGACTTCGGCGGCTCCCTGGCCATGATCCGCGGTCGCTCGGCCGGCGCCGGCTATCCGGACGGCAAGCAGGCGGAGAACTGGGGCGTGCCGAAGGCCGCCGGCATCGAGACCGGCCCGCTGTTCCAGCTCGACATCAACTGCAGCCCGGCCGAGCAGGTCGATTTCCTGATCAGGAAGGCGCCGAGCTACCTCATCACCCACCCGACCAATCTCGACCGGCTGGCGCGCCACAGTCTCGAGGCGGACCTGAAGGTGCCCAGCCTGCGCGAGGTCCTGACCGTCGCCGAGGTGCTGTCGCCCGAGACCCGGCACGTGACCGAGAAGGCTTGGGGCTGCCGCGTGGCGGACATGTACACCGCGCGCGACCTCGGCTACCTGGCCCTGCAGTGTCCCGAGCAGGAGCACTATCACGTCCAGTCGGAGACCATCCTGGTCGAGGTGCTGGACGAGAAGGGCCGGCCCTGCGCCCCGGGCGAGGTCGGCCGGATCATCGCGACGCCGCTGCAGGAATTCTCCATGCCGCTGATCCGCTACGACTTCGGCGACCACGCCGAGGTCGGGCCGCCCTGCCCGTGCGGTCGCGGCCTGCCGGTGCTGACGCGCATCCTCGGCCGCAAGCAGCAGATGCTCTCCCTGCCCAACGGCGAGAAGCGCTGGACCCTGCACAGCGCCGGGCCGCTCGACGATCTCGTCGGCCTCGGCGTCACGCAGTACCAGGTGATCCAAAAGAGCCTATCGCGGCTCGAGGTCCGCGTCGCCGTCAGCCACCCGCTGTCGGAGCAGCAGGAGGCGGCGCTGCGCGGCTGGATCGCGGAGCACTACGGCGACACGTTCGAGATCGCCCTGTCCTACCACGACGAGATCCCGCGCACCGCCGAGGGCAAGTACTTCGACTTCATGTCCGAAGTCGCGGACTGAGGACACTTACCGGGCTGCAACGAGGCTCCCTCATCGCAGCTCGGAATCAGACCAGGCCCTTCTCGCGCATGAAATCGATCACGGCCTCGGCCGCCTGCTCCTGCGAGAGCGCCACCGTGTCCAAGCTGAGCTCGGCCTGCTCCGGCGGCTCGTAGGGCGAGTCGATGCCGGTGAAGTTGGCGATCTGGCCGCTGCGGGCCTTCTGGTAGAGGCCCTTGGGATCGCGCTCCTCGCAGACGGCCAGGGGCGTGTCGACGAAGATCTCGACGAACTCGCCCTCCTCGACCATCTCGCGCGCCAACTGGCGCTCGCTGCGGAAGGGCGAGATGAAGGAGACCAGCACGATCAGGCCGGAATCGACGAAGAGCTTCGCCACCTCGGCGACGCGGCGGATGTTCTCGACCCGGTCGACGTCGGTGAAGCCGAGGTCCTTGTTGAGGCCGTGGCGCACGTTGTCGCCGTCGAGCACGTAGCAGTGCTGGCCCATGGCGTGCAGCTTCTTGTCGACCAGATCGGCGATGGTCGACTTGCCGGCGCCCGACAGGCCGGTGAACCAGAGCACGCAGGGCGTCTGGCGCTTCTGCGCCGCGCGGCTGCGCTTGCCGATGTCGTAGTCCTGCCAGGAGAGGTTGGTCGCGCGCCGCAGGCCGAAGTCGATCATGCCGACGCCGAGCATCTCCTCGCTCAGACGGTCGACCAGCAGGAAGCCGCCGAGCGCGCGGCTCTCCTTGTAGGGACCACAGGTGATCGGCTGGTCGACCGCGATGTTGCAGACGCCGATCTCGCCCCTCTCCAAGGTCTTGGCCGCGAGCTGGTCGAGGTTGTCGACGTTGATCTTGTGCTTGAGCTCGGTGATCGCCGAGGGCACGGCCTGAGCGCCGAGCTTCAGGACATAGGCGCGCTCCGGCAGCATCGGCCGCTCGCCGAACCAGATCACGTGCGCCATGAACTGGTCGGTGACCTCGGAGGGGGCCTCCGCCGCGACCGGGAGATCGCCGGCGGGCTCGGCCGCTTCGAGGGCCTCCGGGAGGCTCGGGCCGCGGTACCAGGGCATGGCCTCGCGGCCGGCCGCAAGCGGCACGCCGACCACCTGCTGCTCGACGCCGAGCCCGGCGGCAAGGTCCCGGAAGTCGCCCAGGAGCTCGTCGAAGCGCGCCTCTTGCTGGTCGACCCGGTCCATCCCGCCCACCACCAGGACGAGCTGGCGGACCCCGAGGAGGGCGGCGACGGTGGCGTGACTCCGGCTCTCGCTCGGCAGGCCCTCTTGGGCATCGACCAGGACCAGCGCCAGATCCACCCTCGAGGCACCGGTCACGATGTCGCCGCTGACCTGAGCGAGGTCGTCGGCCTCGAGAAGAGTGAAGTCGCGCCGCTCGTTGCCGAGAGTGGGCCCGGCCACGAGCGCGTCGAGCAAGGCTGCCCGACCCTCGCCCTCGGCGCCGCAGACCAGCAGGTGAAGCCGCTCCTTGCTCGGCTTGTCCATGGCACCCGGCATCTGTCCCAAGCGTCCCTTTCCCCTGCGGCGGGTGGCCGCATCCGATGGATCGAATGGGCCTGATACTGGGCAAGACCCGGCTTGTACAGCCGGATAAGCCCGACCCGGGGCTTGCCGGCCTGATCCGGCTGCTTCAGGCTTGCGGCTGGTCCGGTCACCGACGACACGAGCCCGCCCGCGATGCCCATCATAGACGGCCTGCAATACTGCAATTGGTCGGAAGAGATCTTCCGCGAGATGCGCGCCGGCGGCGTGGCGGCGGTGCACGTCACCATCGCCTACCACGAGGACTTCCGCGAGACCGTCGAGCGGATCATCGAGTGGAAGCGGCGCTTCGAGGCCTTCGGCGACCTGATCGTGCCGGTGGGCAGCGCCGAGGAGCTTGGCGCCGCCGCGGCCTCGGGGCGCACGGGCATCCTCTTCGGAGCGCAGAACTGCTCGCCGCTCGAGGACGACATAGGCCTGGTCGCGGTGCTGCACGACCTCGGCCTGCGCTTCATGCAGCTCAGCTACAACAACCAGAGCCTGCTCGCGACCGGCTGCTACGAGGCCGAGGACCCCGGCATCACCCGCATGGGCCGGGAGGTGATCCGCGAGATGAACCGGGTCGGGCTGGTGGTCGACATGTCGCACAGCGCCGAGCGCTCGACCCTGGAGGCGATCGAGATCTCCGAGCGCCCGATCGCGATCACCCACGCCAACCCTGCGGCCTGGGCCCCGGCCTTGCGCAACAAGTCCGACGCGGTGCTGCGCGCGCTGGCCGAGAGCGGCGGCATGCTCGGGCTCAGCCTCTACCCGCACCATCTCAGGGACAAGACCGACTGCAGCCTGGAGAGCTTCTGCGCGATGGTCGCGCGGACGCTAGAGCTGATGGGCCCGGACCATGTCGGCCTCGGCTCCGACCTCTGCCAGAACCAGCCGGACTCGGTCGTCGAGTGGATGCGCAACGGCACCTGGACCCGGACGCGCGACTTCGGTGAGGGCAGCAAGGCGGCGGCCGGCTTCCCGCCGCAGCCGGACTGGTTCGCCTGCAACCGCGACTTCGGCAACATCGCAAGCGGCCTCGCCGCGGTCGGCTTCGACCAGCCGCTGATCGACAAGGTGATGGGCGACAACTGGCTAGCCTTCTTCGAGCGCTCCTTCTGCCCGGCCAGCGCGCAAGGGACGACGGACGATGCCCAAGCCCGCCGCGCGTGACGATGCCGCGCTGGCCTTGCGGCCACCCGAGACGGTCATGCGCCTGGCCCGTCTCGGCAGCTTCCATCAGACGCGCCTCAGCTTCATGCGCTCGCTGCTGCGCCGGGCCGTGCGCGAAAACTGGCGTCTGGAGCGCGAGCGCTTCGACCTCGACGACGAGGGCATCGGCACGGCGGTCTACGCCTTGCATACGCCCGCCGGCAGCGTTCGGCTGGTCTGCTTCGGCCACGCCCTGGCCGACGAGGAGCGCAGCGACCGCGTCATCGCCGAGAAGTGGGACTCGACCTTCGCGCTGACCACGGCGGACCCCGACGAAGCCACCCTCGAGCGTCTCTTCGCCAACGTGCCCAAGCAGGAGGCCGGCCGCTGCTCGGCCCGCGAGCTGGTGCTGAGCCGCGCCAACAAGAGCATGCGGCTGTTCGAGCCGGTGGTCGCGGCGCTGGCGGCCGGACGGCAGCCCGCGCCGGCGACCTTGGCGGCGGTCGGCTACCTGATGCGCACGACCGCGGTCTACGGCAACGGCAAGTTCGGGCTCTCCGACCTGGAGAACACCTTCTCCGGCGGGCTCTTCTCGCGGCCCTTCGAGGCGGAGCTGCTGAGCGTCTACCTGATCCGCGAGTACACCTACGACCTGGTCGCCCACCTGGCCCGCTGCCGATCGCCGGCGAGCGCCGTGCCGCTCAGCGTCGCCTCGAAACGCCGCCTCGGCATCGGCAACGCCACCGGGCTCGGCATGGCGCCCTTCCTGGTCGGCCATCCCCTGCTGATCGGCCGCTGGCTGGAAGCCCGCGAGGCGGCGATCGCCCGGGTCCGTGCCGCCGGCCGAAGGGACGACGCCAGCGTCGCGCGTTTCTTTGCGCTGCTCGAGCGGGCCGTCCGCCACCTGGCGGAATGGCAGACCGACGATGCCCGGCAGTCGGCGCGGATCGAGACGCTGCGGGACGAGCTGCCGCGCTTCGCCGCCCGGCTGACGGACGAACGGCCGGCGCTTTCCGCGCAAGCCCGGCCCTGGCAAGCGATCGCCGACCTGGCCGCCGGGACGCTCTCGCTCGAAGGCCAGGAGCTCGTCAACAGCCTCCTGCTCGAGCCCCAGGGCGATCTGGTCGACGACCTGGAAGACAGCCTGGCGGTCGAGGAGACGGCGGACCTCGAGCCGCGCATGCGCCTGGCCGAGCTGCGCGCGCTGATCGAGCAGCGCTACGCCTGGGCGCTGGCGCCCGACTACGCGGACCCGCGCGAGCGGCATTTCTTCTGGTACGTCTCGGAGGAGAAGCTGGAGCCGCGCCTGGGCGCCCGCTTCGAGGAGCCGGGCGCCGAGCGCGAGCAGCGCCTCGGCATCGGCAGCGAAGTGAAACGGCTCTGGCAGGCCCTTTGCGAAGAGGCTGACCAGGCGCAGCCGCTCGCGCTGCTGCTGCTGCGCCGGCCCGACCTGCGGCAGATCGCCCGGCGGGTCCAGAGCCTCGCCGGACAGCCCTATGCCGAGATCCGCGACAACCTGATCGGCCGCGACATGCTCGCCATCGACCTGCTGCGCTGCAAGCTGTCGATCTTCGGCGCCGCCAAGTTCGATCCCAAGTCGGACCGCTGGACTCGCATCACCATGTACCAGGGCGCGCCGGCCTTCGAGGATCTCGACCCGGAGAGCGCCGACGACTGGGCCTTCCCCGTCCTGCTCGACGAAAGCGCATGATCGTCACCCTGGCCGAGCTGGAGGCCCTGGCGAAGCGCGCGCTGGCCGGCCGGGGCGCGCCACCCGGCCTCGACGAGGACGGCGGCTTCGCCACCGCCTGGCTGGAGTCCCGCGGCCTGCCGGCGTTGCCGGCCCTGGTCGCCCAGCTAGCGCGCCACCCGATCGCCCCGCGGCCGCTCGACGGCGACGACGGGAGCCTCGATGCCGGCGGCCGGTCGGCGGTCCTGCTCTGCGGCGCCCTGATCGACCTGGCCGTGCTGAACGGCCCGGGCGAAACGCTCCTCGTCAGGAACCTGGCCGACCCGCTGTTCCTGCTGCCGCTCGCCGACCGGCGGCGGCGCGCCGGCTGGAGCTTCGAGCTCGGCTGGGGCGGCCGGGCCGCGGCCTGCGTCGACAAGCGCAGCGGCGCGGGCCTGATGGTCAAGCCCGACGACCTCGCCCACGACACGCCGGTGGACGTCCGCATCACCCTGCACGAGGGCCCGCTGGCCATGGCGCTGCCGCAGATCGACTACGAGGCCTACCGCCGGCGGACGCTCGCGACGGGCCTGCTGGTCGACGACCTGCTGTGGCGCCGGCTCGGCGAGCACGCCGCCAGCGCCCTGGTGCCGGCCACTGCGGAGTCCCGCGAGCGCGGCGCCGGCGCCTCGATCAGCGACAACGAGTAGGCGAAACGCCGAACGCCAGAGTGCTGCCAGATGAGATGGCATCGCCAGCCTGCCGCCGAAGGGAAACGAACTGCCCCCTCACCCAGCTCCGGCTAAGCTCAGCCTCCGGCTTCGCTAAGCCTCCACGGCCCTCTCCCCCGACGGGGGAGAGGGATGCGCAGGCTTGGTGAGGCGCAGCCGAGCCTAGCCGGAGCTGGGTGAGGGGGCAGTTCGTTTCCATGCCGAAGGCTGCGCGACAAGCGGGCAACGCCCTAGCCGCGCAGGCGCGCGCCCTCGGGATCGTAGACCGCGGCCAAATCGACCTGGCCCTCGAAGCGCTCGCCGGCGATGTCGAGCGCCAGGGTCTCGCCGTCGCGCGGGCTTCGCACCATGCCGAGCGCGACCGGCCGGCCGACCCGGTAGCCGAAGCCGGCCGAGGTCACCTGCCCGCAGATCTCGTCGCCGCGGTAGAGCGGCTCGTGGCCGAGGGGCTGGGCGTCGGGATCGTCCAACTGGATCGACACCAGGCGCCGCTCCAGCCCGGCGGCGCGCTGCTTCAGCAAAGCCTCCTTGCCGATGAAGTCCAGGTCGCCGTCCAGCTTGAGGGCGAAGTCGAGGCCGGCTTCGAGCGGCGTGTCGTCGGGGCCGATGTCGTGGCCGAAGGAGGGGTAGCGCTTCTCGATGCGCATGGCCGTCTGGGCGTTGGCGCCGGCGTAGCGCAGACCGAGCTTGCGGCCCGCCGTCATCAGCGCGTCGGCCAGCTCGACGACGTAGCGGCTGGCCACGCTGAGCTCCCAGCCGAACTCGCCGACATAGGACATGCGCGCCGCCGTGACCGGTAGGCGGGCCAGGGTCACGGCGCGGTGGCGGAAGTAGCCGAGGCCGTCCAGCGCCTCGCCGCCGAGCCCGGCGACCACGTCGCGGGACAGCGGACCCATCAGGCCGAGCACGGCGAAGCTCTCGGTCTCGTCTTCCAGGGTGACGCGCTCGTCGGCGCGCCGGTGGCGGCGCAGCCAGCTCAGGTCGCGGCGGATCGCGTTGGTGCCGACGATCAGGCGGTAGTCGTCCTCCTCCAGGCGCAGGGCCGTCAGGTCGCTTTCGAAGCCGCCGCGCTCGTTGAGCAGGGCCGTGTAGGTCACCCGGCCCGGCGGCCGGCCCATGTCGTTGGCGCAGAGCCGCTGCAGGAAGGACTCGGCATCGGCGCCCCTGACGCGGATCTTGCCGTAGGTCGAGAGGTCGAACAGCGCCGCCGCCTCGTGGGCCGCCGCCACTTCGCGGCCGACCGCCTCGAACCAGGCCGGCCGGCCGAAGGTCAGCGCCGGCTCGCCCTCGGCGCCGAACCAGAGCGGCCGCTCCCAGCCGAAACGCGGGCCGAAGTAGGCGCCGGCGGCGACGAAGCGCTCGTGCAGCGGCGTCCGGCGCAGGTCGCGGGCACTGCGCCATTCCTGCCCGGGATAGGACACCACGTAGTGCTTGCCGAGCACCTCCGGCGCCCTGGCGCGCAGGGCCCCCAGGGCGTTCTCGGCCGTGCAGAAGCGCCGCGGGTCGGCCTCGTGCAGGTCCATCGGCGCGGCATCGCCGGCGACCCACTCGGCGATCGCCCGCCCGGCCCCGCCGCCGGTCGCCACGCCGACCGAGTTGAGCCCGCAGCAGAGATAGAGCCGGCGCACTTCGGCCGACTCGCCGAGCATGAAGGAGCCGTCCGGCGTGAAGCTCTCGGGCCCGTTCAGCAGGGTGCGGACCTCGGCCGTCTCCAGCGCCGGGATGCGGTGCAGGGCGTTCAGCATCATCGGCTCGAAGTGGTCCCAGTCCTCCGGCAGCAGGCTGAAGGCGAAGGACTCGCCGAGCGCGGCCGGCTCGAGGGGCTTGCCCAGGGGCTCGAAGCAGCCGACCAGCAGACCGCCGACGTCGTCGCGGATGTAGAGGTAGGAGTCGTGGTCCGAGAGGGTCGGCAGGTGGCCTTCGATGCCCTCGATCGGCTTGGTCAGCAGGTAGAAGTGCTCGCAGGGCAGCAAGGGCGCGGCGACCCCGGCCTGCAGCGCCAGGTCGCGGCTCCAGAGGCCGGCGGCGATCACCGCCGCCTCGCAGGCGATCCGGCCGCGCGTCGTCTCGACCCCGACCAGGCGGTCGTTCTCGACGACGAAGCCGGTGACGGCGGTGTCCTCCTGGACCGCGGCGCCCCGGGCGCGGGCGCCCTTGATCAGCGCCAGGCAGAGGTCGCTCGGGTTGACCCGGCCGTCCTCCGGCGCATAGACGGCGCCGATCACGTCGCTGGTCTCGGCCAGGGGCCAGAGCCGGCGGACCTCGCCGACGTCGACCTCCTCGGCCGGCACGTCGTAGGCCCGCGCCAGGGCCGCCTGCCGGCGGATGTGGATCAGCCGGTCCGGGTTGGTGGCGATCGACAGCGAGCCGGTGCGCAGCCAGCCGGTCGACTGACCCGTCTCCGCCTCCAGGGCGGCGTAGAGCTCGGTCGAGTACTTGATGAGCCGGGTCAGGTTGCGGCTGGAGCGGAGCTGGCGGACCTGGGCGGCGGAATGCCAGGTGGTGCCGCAGGTCAGCTTCTGGCGCTCGAGCAGGACCGCGTCCTCGATGCCCAGCTTGGCCAGGTGGTAGAGCGTCGAGCAGCCCATGACGCCGCCGCCGATGACGACGACGCGGGCCTGGCTGGGAAAGCTCTCGGACGACACGCTCTCGCCCTTCTCTCTGAGTCGCTCCCGGCGCTCAGAGTCGCTCCCGGCGCTCAGCCCCGCCCGATGAAGGGCATCTTGGTGGCCATGACGGTCATGAACTGAACGTTGGTGTCCAGCGGCTGATCGGCCATGAAGACCACCGCCTCGGCGACCCGCTGGACGTCCATCAGCGGCTCCGGCGCGATCGTGCCGTTGGCTTGCGGCACGCCGTCGGCCATGCGCGCGGCCATCTCGGTGCGGGCGTTGCCGATGTCGATCTGGCAGCAGGCGATGTCGAAGGGCCGGCCGTCGAGCGAGATCGTCCGGGTCAGGCCGGTCACGGCATGCTTGCTCGCCGTGTAGGGCGCCGAGCCGGGCCGCGGCACATGGGCGGAGATCGAGCCGTTGTTGATGATCCGCCCGCCCATCGGGCTCTGTCCGCGCATCTGCTTGAAGGCCTCGCGGGCGCAGAGGAAGACGCCGGTGACGTTGACGTCGATGACGTTCCGCCACTGCTCGACCGTCAGCTCGTCGATGGTCTGGCCGGGCGCGTTGCTGCCGGCGTTGTTGAACAGCACGTCCAGGCGGCCGTAGGTCTCGACGGTCCTGGCGAAGAGCGCGGCCACGGAGTCCGCGTCGGTCACGTCGGTCGGCAGCGCCAGGCCGCGCGAGGCCGCCTCGCCGGCCTCGGCGAGGGTCGCGTCCAGGGCCTCGGCGCGGCGGCCCGCCAAGGCGACCGAATAGCCGGCCCGCAGCAGGGCGATGGCCGAGACCTTGCCGATGCCCGAGCCCGCCCCCGTGACGATGGCGACCTTGCCCTCTCCGCTCATGGCCTTATCCCCCCGCGCGCTATCCTCATCCTCTTGCTGGAGCTGTCCTATCAGAGATCCGGACGATGGGACAGGCGCTCCGGGCTCAGTCGAGCGCCATCTCGGGGTTCTTGTCCCAGCGCGGCAGGTCCGGCTCGGGCCGGTGCCAGGGCTGGGCGGAGGCGGCCCAGACGTTGCCTTGGGACTGGAAGACGCTGGGATCGTCCAGAACGCCGACCTTGATGGCGCGGAACGCGGTAAGGCCGCTGTTGTGCGAGAAGAGATGCACGCCGCAAGCGGGGCAGAAGTCGCGGTGCACGTCGTTGCCGCTGGCCGCCTTGCTGGTGAAACGGCGGGTCTCGCCCCGGGTGATCGTCAGCGCCTCGGCCGGGAACATCATGCCGTAGGCCGCGCCGCCGCCGGCCACGGCCTGGCAATCCCGGCAATAGCAACCGCCCGAGACGACCGCGTCTCCGACGACCTCGAAGCGAACCGCACCGCACAGACAACCGCCGGTGAGCTTGGCCATGTCGCCTTCCCTCCTGCGTTCGGGTTGGCGCGCACTATCGGCCGTCGAGTCCCCAATCCGCAAGGCTGGGGCCCGTGACGGCTCTGCCTTTCCGTCTAGGCTGGATAGTCGCAAATCCCTCAATCCCCTGTCACGGCCGAGTCATGTCCGCCGGCTAGAGACCGCTTGAGCCTCGGGCCGGTTCGTCGCCATGGCGCGTCCCGGCCTGCCGTCGCGGGGGCCGAGGGACAAGACAAGCGACAGCGCATCTCGCGCGCGCCTGCCGACGGGACCGGATCCGGGGCCCCGCCGGCGGCCGCCGGCCCATGACGACACCCTGCAGTTCCTGCGAACAAAGGGGGTCAGGATGAGACCAGACGACAGGAAGCTCGGTTCCCTCTCACGCATCGTCGCTTGCGCGATGATGTCCGCCTTCGTGGCCATCGCCGCGCCACAGGCCTTCGCCGACGACGATGACGACGACGGCGACGACCGCCGCAAGGTCTTCCAGCGCATCGCCACCTTCCCGGTCTTCCTGAACAACGACCCGAGCGATCCGGTCGCCGCCGCCGCGGGCGACGCCTCGGCCGAGATCGTCGCCGCCAGCAAGGACGGCAAGCTGCTGATCTACACCGACGGCGGCGACGACCGGATCGGCTTCGTCGACATCTCCGACCCGAGCAACCCGGCGCCCGACGGCCTGCTGGCCATGCCGGGCGAGCCGACCTCGGTGGCCATCAAGAACGGCTACGCCCTGGTCGCGGTCAACACCAGCGCCGACTTCGTCAACACCTCCGGCGACCTCATCGTGGTCGACCTCGACAGCCGGAGCATCGTCGAGACGATCCCGCTCGGCGGCCAGCCTGACTCCATCGCGGTCAGCCCGAACGGCCGCTACGCCGCGGTCGCCATCGAGAACGAGCGCAACGAGGACATCTGCGTCGGCGGCACGGAGGACGGCTTCGACATCGTCGACGAGAGCCCGGCCGCCGGCGAGACCACCGAGGACCTCTGCGAAGACGGCGGCGGCGTGGTCGGCGGCCTGCCGCAGCTTCCGGCCGGCTTCCTGAAGATCGTCGACCTGGTCGGCGCCCCCTCCGACTGGTCGACCCGCGACGTCGACCTGACCGGCCTGGCCGACCTCGGGCCGAGCGATCCCGAGCCCGAGTTCGTCGCCATCAACCGGCGCAACCAGGCCGCGGTGACCCTGCAGGAGAACAACCACATCGCCATCGTCCGGCTCTCCGACGGCCGGGTGATCCGCGATTTCAACGGCGGCGACGTCGACCTCGAGAAGGTCGACATCGAGGAGAACGACCTGATCCAGCTCATCGGCTCGCTGCAGGACGTGCCGCGCGAGGCCGACGCCATCACGGCGATCGGCAACAGCCGCTTCGCCACCGCCGACGAAGGCGACCTCTTCGGCGGCAGCCGCGGCTTCACGATCTACAACAAGCGCGGCCGGGTTAAGTTCACCTCCGGCAACAGCATCGAGCACCTGGCGGTCAAGTTCGGCCACTACCCCGAGGGCCGCTCCGAGAACAAGGGCAACGAGCCCGAGGGCATCACCTTCGCCGAGTACGGCAAGCACGACTTCCTCTTCGTCGGCTCCGAGCGGGCCAACGTGATCCTGGTCTACGAGATGCGGGGTCACCGCTCGAAGCCGCGCTTCAAGCAGGTCCTGCCGGCGACCGTCGGCCCCGAGGGGCTGCTGGCCATTCCCAAGCGCGATCTCTTCGTCGTGGCCAGCGAGGTCGACGACATCGGCGACAAGATCCGCTCGACGATCACGCTCTACAAGCTGGTCAAGGGCGAGCCGACCTACCCGACGATCCAGTCGGCCTATGACGGCTACGGCTATCGTGGCGGCGACGATGACGACGACGATGACGGCCATAGGCATGGCGGCCATAGGCATGGCAGCCACGGCACGCCGATCCCCTGGGCGGCGCTCTCCGCGCTCTCCGGCGATCCGCACGACGAGGACATCGCCTACACGGCCTACGACAGCTTCTACAAGGAATCCCGGCTGTTCGTGGTCGACGTCAGCGACCACCCGGCGATCATCGAGGAAGAGATCCTGCTGACCGACGACGGCGCCACGGTCGATCTCGACGTCGAAGGCGTGGCGGCGCGCAAGGACGGCGGCTTCTGGGTCGTCTCCGAGGGTGCCGGCACGGTCGGCGACCCGAACCGCCCGGTGACCTCCCTCAACCTGCTGCTCAAGGTGGCCGAGGACGGCGAGATCCTGGAGACGATCCAGCTTCCCGACTCGGTCAACGACCTGCAGGTCCGCTTCGGCTTCGAGGGCGTCGCCGTCACCGGCCAGGGCGATGACGAGCTGGTCTATGTCGTCATCCAGCGCGAGTGGGCCGGCGATCCGGACGACCAGGTGCGGATCGGCCGCTACGACCCGAACGCCCAGGAGTGGGCCTTCTTCTACTATCCGCTCGACCTGCCGGAGTCGCTGACGCCGGCGGGCAGTAGCTGGGTCGGCAACTCGGAGATCGTCGCCCTCGACGACACGACCTTCGCGGTCCTGGAGCGCGACAACCAGGGCGGCAGCAGCGCGGCCATCAAGCGGATCTACAAGATCTCCATCGACGGCATCGAGCCGCAGCCCCAGGGCCGCGTCTTCCCGCTCCTGGAGAAGGAGCTGGTGCGCGACCTGATCCCGGACCTGACCGCCGACAACGGCCCGGTTCTGGAGAAGGTCGAGGGCCTCGGCATCCTGGCCAACGGCGACGCGATCATCGTCACCGACAACGACGGCGTCGACGATGCCAGCGGCGAAACCCAGTTCATCAAGCTCGGCGACATCTTCGGCCTCGGCGACGACGAGGACGAGGACGATGATGACGACGACGACGACGACGAGGACGACGATTGATCGACGCCATAGGGCCGGCTCGGGAGGGATAGGACTCCCGGCGCCGCGCCCCTAGAGGCCGAGAGTGGTCCAGCGAGGGGCCGTTCCGATGGGAGCGGCCCCTTCGTCATTCGATGTCGGCAACAGTTTTTGCGGAGGAGCGCTGTCGCCTCTTCCTCCGCCTCCGCCTCGACTGTCATCCTCGGGCGGAGCGAAGCGGAGACCCGAGGATCCATCTCTGGGCCTGGCGCCAAGCCGCACCATGGATCCTCGGGTCGGCGTGCCGCTGCGCGGCCCTTGCCCGAGGATGACCAGATAGAATAGAGCGTGCTTGAGAGACGTGCTTGGGAGTTCGCCACCCGCCCCTAGCGCTTGGCTTCGGCCTTCATGGCTTCGATGCGGGCCAGGGCGGCCTCGCGGGAGCCGTGGAAGTTGGGATCGAGGTCGCCGCCGGCGGTCTCGCCCTGGTCGTCATCGTCGGCGGCGTAGCGGACCGTGCCGAGCGAGTAGACGACGTTGATCTTCTTGCCGCGGTGGGCGAAGGCGACCCAGGCCTCGGGCCAGATGCTGCAGTTGGCGAAATTGATCAGGAAGTACCAGTCGCGGCCGCTGGCCACGACTAGGCGCTCGATCTGATCGTAGAACTCGTTGACCATGTCCGAGTTGCGGAAGATGTAGCCCTCGAGATCGATCTCGACCACGCCCAGGTCGTCCAGGAGCCGGATGCGCCGGAGGTTGTCGCTCTTCTCCTCGGGTGCGGTCTCCGGCTCGGCCGCTCCCGCCCCCAGAGACTTCAGGCCGGCTTCGTAGACGGCCTTGGAGAGCGCCTCCACGCCCTTCTCCAGGCGGCTGCAGCTCTGCAGGGCCGCCTCCAGGAAGCGCTGGCGCTCGGCCTGATCCAGGTTCGGGAAGTCGCGCAGGATCTCCAGAGAGCCTCGCACGGCCGTCAGCGGCGAGACGAAGTCCTCTTCGACCTTGGTGCTCAAGGCCAGGGTCGAGAGCTCGGCTTCCGGCTGCTCAGGCATTTCGTGGATCTCCGACGAGGGGCGAGCCACGGCTAGATCGCCAAGTATTGCTGGCGCAGATCCGCGTTGTCGAGCACGTCCTGGGCGGTGCCGTCGAACACCACCTGCCCCATGTCGAGGATGATCGCCCGGTCGGCGAGATGCAGCGCGGCAATGGCGTTCTGCTCGACGATGATGGTGGTCATGCCGAGCGACTTGATCTGCTCGAGGGTCTTTTCGATCTCCTGCACGATGACCGGCGCCAGGCCCTCGTAGGGCTCGTCGAGCAGCAGCAGCTTGACGTCGCGGGCCAGGGCGCGGCTGATCGCCAGCATCTGCTGCTCACCGCCGGACAGCGTGGTGCCCTCCTGCTCCCGGCGCTCGCCGAGCCGAGGAAAGAGCTCGTAGATCCGCTCCAGCGACCAGCCGTGCGGCGGGGCGATCTGCGCCAGCTTGAGGTTCTCCTCGACGGTGAGCCCCTGGATGATCCGCCGGTCCTCGGGAACCAGCCCGATGCCGGCACGGGCCGCCTCGTGCGCCTTCATCTCGTGCAGCGGCTTGTGGTCGAGCCAGATCTCGCCGTGGGTCAGCGCGGGGCTGCCGACCCGGGCGAGAGACCTCAGGGTGGAGGTCTTGCCCGCGCCGTTGCGGCCGAGCAGGGCGATGATCTCGCCCTCGCGGACGTCGAAGCTGACGCCCTGCACGATGTAGCTCTCGCCGTAGTAGGCGTGGATGTCCCAGCAGGAGAAGTAGGCTCGTTGCCCGCCCGCCGACATGGTCGGCAGCACGCCCGGAGCCGCGCCATGGAAGGCATCGTCGGCGATCAGGGTGTCCTGTGTCTTGCTGCTTGCGCTCATGCGAGCCTCCACGTGGATCGCTGCGGGCCGTTACCGCGGGCCCATCGATCCAGTTGCTTGGGTGTTACAGGTGCGCGCCACCGAGGTAGGCTTCCTGAACCTTGGGGTTGCCTTTGATCTTCGAGGGCTCGTCCTCGACGATCACCGTCCCCTGGGCGAGCACGCTGATCCGCTCGGCCAGCGAGAAGACGACGTGCATGTCGTGCTCGATCACCACCATGGTGACGCCGCTCTTGGCGATCTCCTTCATCAGGTCGATCGTCCGGTTGGTGTCGGCGCGCGCCATTCCCGCGGTCGGCTCGTCGAGCAGCAGCAGCTTCGGGTCCTGGACCAGGCACATCGCCAGCTCGAGGCGGCGCTTGTCACCGCGCGAAAGCTGGGCCGCCACCGACTCCGCCTTGCTGGCCAGCCCGACGTCGTCGAGCATCGCGACGGCCTTGTCGCGGATATCCGCAGCGCCGGCGACCCGCGACCAGGCGTCGAGCGCGAAGACGCCGTCGCGCCGCGCGAAGGCCGGGATCATGACGTTCTCGAGCAGGGTCAGATCGCCGAAGATCTCAGGCGTCTGGAAGACCCGGCTCACGCCCATCTGGTTGATCTCGTGCGGCTGCCGGTTCAATAGCGAGCTGCCATTGAAGGTCACGGTGCCGGTGTCCGGCTCCAGGCGGCCCACGAAGCAGTTCAGCAGCGTGGACTTGCCGGCACCGTTCGGGCCGATGATCGCGTGAACGGTTCCCTCCGCCACGTCGATGTTGACTTCGTCGAGGGCTTTCAAGCCGCCGAAGCGCTTGTTGACCCCTTTGACTTCCAGGATGCCCATGATGCGTTCCTCACTCCGCCGGCGTGGCGTCTTTGACGGCCGCGGGTCCGTCGGTTTCGCGCGACTGGCGACGTCTCCGGAACAGCGCGGCCAAGCGCTGTCCGCCCTCGACCACGCCGCCCGGCAGGAAGATCACCACCAGCATGAACATGATGCCGAGGGTGAGGTGCCAGCCTTTGCCGATGAAGGGGTGGATGAGGAAGACGAAGACATCCTGCAAGCCCTCGGGCATGGCCGAGAACCACTCGTACAGCAGCGCGTCGTTGATCTTGGAGAAGATGTTCTCGAAGTACTTGATCACGCCGGCGCCGACCATCGGCCCGAGCAGCGTGCCGGCGCCGCCCAGGATGGTCATCAGAACGACCTCGCCGCTGGCGGTCCATTGCATGCGCTCCGCCCCGGCCAAGGGGTCCATCGCGACCATCAGGCCACCCGCGAGGCCGGCATACATGCCGGAAATCACGAAGGCGGCGAGGTTGTATGGCCTCGGGTTCTTGCCGGTGTAGCGCAGGCGCTGCTGGTTGGTCTTGATCGCCCGCAGCATCATGCCGAACGGCGAGCGGAAGATCCGCATCGACAGATAGAACGACACCAGCATGACGACGGCACAGAGGTAGTATCCGAAATTGAAGACGAACTCCCAGGGGCCCAGCGCCAGCTCGAAGCCGTCACGCATCTCGATCCCGAAGAAGTTCGTCGGCGGGATGGATCCCGTGCTTGAGGCCGAGTCCAGGATCCTCGGGTCGTCGAGCGCGAGCTGCAGTCCCGTTTCGCCGTTGGTGATCGGCGTCAGAACGGAGTAGGCGAGCGCGAAGGACATCTGGGCAAAGGCCAGCGTGAGGATCGAGAAGTAGATCCCGGACCTTCGCAGTGAGATGTAGCCCACCACGAGCGAGAACAGGCCCGCGACGATGACCGAGATGATGATCGCCGGGATCACGTTCATGGAGACCAGCTTGAGCATCCAGACGCCGGCATAGGATCCGACACCCAGGAACGCGGCGTGGCCGAAGCTGAGATAGCCGGTCAAGCCGAACAGGATGTTGAAGCCGATCGCGAAGATCCCGAAGATCATGAAGCGTTGCATCAGATCCGGATAGCCGGCGTTGAACTGTGCCAGTTCCGATTCGGCCGGGAAGGGATTGAGGATGAACGGCGCCAGGACGGTAATGCAGACCACCCAGATGAAGAGCTTCATGTCTCGATTGTCGAGGCCCAGCATCGGTCACTCCTCCATCACGCCCTTGCGGCCCATCAGGCCGCGCGGGCGGGTCAACAAGATGATGATCGCGACCAGATAGATGATGATCTGGTTGATCCCGGGCAGGACGTTCAGGACGACGCCCATCGATGCGAAGGACTCCAGGACCCCGAGCAGGAACCCGGCGGCGACCGCCCCGGGCAGCGAGCCCATGCCGCCGACCACGACGACGACGAAGGACAGCACGAGGAAGTCCATGCCCATGTGGTAGTTGGGCGAGTTGATCGGCGTGTACATGACGCCCGCCAGGCCCGCCACGCAGGCGGCGATCGCGAACATGATGGTGAAACGGCGGTCGATGTTGATGCCCAGTATGCCGACCGTCTCGCGGTCCGCCATTCCCGCGCGAACGACCATGCCGAAGGTCGTGTAGCGCAGGAACGCGAAGACGCCGCCGATCATGATCGCGGCGAACAGGAAGTAGATCAGCCGCCAGTAGGGGTAGATGATCGAGCCCGGGTCGAAGCCGAGCAGCACGCCGAAATCGAAGCTCCCGGTCAAGGCGTCGGGCGCGGGCGTGGGGATCGGGTTCGCGCCATAGAAGCCCTTCACGATCTCCTGCAGAACGATCGCGAGGCCGAAGGTCACGAGGATCTGGTCGGCGTGGGGCCGGCTGTAGAAGTACTTGATCAGCCCCCGCTCCATCACGAGACCGACCAGGACCATGACCGGGATCGCGAACAGGATCGCCAACGGCACCGACCATTCGATCATCGCGCCGCCGAACTCCGGCCCGAACCAGTCGACGATGTAGGGCGTCTCGACCTTGGCCGGATTGCCGAGGAAGTCCAGCTTGTTCGGGTCAATCGTCTCGTACGAGGTCTTCAGCAGCGCGTTCAGCGTGACGGCACAGAACGCCCCCAGCATGAACAAGGCCCCGTGCGCGAAGTTCACCACGCCCAGGGTGCCGAAGATCAGCGTCAGACCAAGGGCGATCAGCGCATAGGCGCTGCCCTTATCGAGGCCGTTCAGGATTTGCAGGATTATGGCGTCCATTTCGCTTCCCCACCAATGCCCCGCTTAGACGAACTGCGAGGCTTCCGGCCGCGCCTTGCCGGCGCGGCCGGAACCTAACTTAGAAGACCCGAACTGCCTCCCGGGTCGCAGAGGTCAAGTAATCACGCCCCCGGGTTGCACTTCCCAAGCTCGCCGCCGGCGAACTGCGGGTGATCCGGGGCGTAGGTCACTTGCTCGACCGGCGTGACCTCGACGATCTCGAGCAGGTCGAACTCCGAGGAGGGGTTCTCCTTGCCCTTCACGACCAGCACGTCCTTGAAGCACTGGTGATCCTCGGCGCGGTACAGCGTCGGGCCGTTGCCCATGCCGTCGAACTCGAAGCCCTCGAGCGCTTCCACGACGGCGCAGGGATTGAAGCTCTGGGCCCGCTCCACCGCGTCCGCGTAGAGAATCGCCTGGACGTAGCAGGTGTGCGCCGCCTGGCTCGGCGGGAAGCCGTACTTGGTGCCGAAGGACTTGACGAAGGCCTTGGAGCCCTCGTCCTGCAGCGACCAGTGCCAGTTGGTGGACCCGAAGATCCCCTTCACGTTCGCGCCGGCGCCCTTCGCCATGAGGCGCGAGTAGAGCGGAACGATGATCTCGAAGTTCTTGCCGTTGGCCTGGCGATCCCGAAGGCCGAACTGGACCGCGTTGGTCAGCGAGTTGACCATGTTGCCGCCGTAGTGGTTCAGCACCAGGACGTCGGCGTCCGACTGCAGGACCGGGGTGATGTAGGCGGAGAAATCGGTGGCCGCCAGGGGCGTCTTCACCGCCGAGACGGTCTCCCAGCCCATGGCCTCGGTCGAGGTGCGGACGGCCTCCTCGGTCGTGTAGCCCCAGTTGTAGTCGGCGGTCAGATGGTAGGCCTTGCGGTCCGTGCCGTAGGCGTTCTTCAACACCGGCGCAAGCGCGGCACCGGACATGTAGCTGTTGAAGAAGTGGCGGAAGCCGTTGGCCTTCTTGTCCTTGCCGGTGGTGTCGTTCGAGTGGGTCAGACCGGCCATGAAGATGATGCCGGCCTCCTGGCAGAGCGCCTGAACCGCGACCGCGACGCCGGAGGACGAGCCGCCGGTGATCATGATCGCGCCGTCCTTCTCGATCATCGACTTGGCCGAGGCCCGCGCGGCGTCCGACTTGGTCTGGGTGTCGCCGGTGACGTACTCGACTTTCTTGCCGAGGATGCCGTTGCCCTTCAGCGCCTTCGACGAGAAGGTGCTCATCATGCCGCCGTCGCCGCCGCCGTTGAGATGCTCGACGGCGAGCTCATAGGCGCGCAGCTCGTCCGCGCCCTCGTCGGCGTAGGGACCGGACTGCGGCACGTTGAAGCCGAGCGTGACAGAGCCGCCCGTGGGCTCGTTGGTAAAGGCCGCCGACGCCGGACGCATCAGAACGGTCGGCGCTGCGAGGCCAGCCCCGAGCACGGCCGTGCCCTTCAACAGGCCACGACGGCTGATTCTCATGTCTTTCATGTGTTGCCTCCAATGGATCTTTGGTTTGGCGCGAGTGGAAAGGATGAGCCTGTCCTTCGCTACGGCTTGAGCTTTGTCCTTCCTCCCACTGGCCAGACTGATCCACAATCGTCAAAAGGACAATATCTATTTGACAAATAGGAATTTTTTTGTAAATTCTATGACTGGCTTGAGCTGTCGATCTGTGAATTCTTGACAAGGGGCGGCGTTAACCCCGTGAACCGAAAGAGAGAATACCCGGCACAGGACTCGATCCTCGGCGCGCGCATCCGCCAGCGCCGGCGCCAGATCGGCCTGACCCAGAGCGAGCTGGCGCGGCGGATCGGCATCTCGCCCTCCTATCTGAACCTGATCGAGTGGAACAAGCGGCGCATAGCCGGCGGCCTCCTGCGCCGGACCGCGGAAAACCTCGACATGCCCCTCGCCGAGCTGGACGGCTCTGCCGAGAAGCGCCTGGCCCAGGCCCTCGTGGAGGTCGCCCAGCTCCCCGCTCTCGCTCCCCTCGGGGTCGAAGTGGAGCGCATCGGCGAGCTGATCGGCCGCTTTCCCGGCTGGGCCCGGGCGCTCTCGGCCCAGGCGCACTCGGAGCGGGCTGCCGTCGCCCGGGCCCAGGTGCTCTCCGAGCGCCTGTCCAACGACCCCTTTCTGGGCGAGACCGTGCACCGCATGCTGACCCGCATCGCGGCGATCCGCTCGGCCGCGGAGATCCTGACCGATTTCCCGGACCTGCCGGGCGAGCGGCGGGAGCGCTTCACGCGCATCATGCACGAGGAGAGCGGCGTCCTCTCCGACGTCGCCGAGGCGCTGGCCAGCTACCTCGACAAGGCCGAGGACCTGGACCGGGTGCTGACGCCGCTCGACGAGGTCGAGGCCGTCTTCGAGGCGCGCGACAACCGCTTCGAGGAGATCGAAGCGGCCGCCCGCGAGCAGTTCCCCCGGCTCACCGATCCGCTCCCCGTGTCGCGCCGCGCCAAGGCCGGCGCCTTGGCCAAGGAGGAGCTCGGCCCGGTGATCGAGGCCCTGATCCGGCAGGAGCCGCGCCTCGAGACCCAAGCCGGCCGCGCCCGGGCGCGGCGCGCCCTGATGGACTACGCGGTCGGCGCCATCCTGATGCCGCTCGACGCCCTGGCCGAGCGCTCGGCCGCGCTGGGCTACGACATCGAGGCCCTGGCCGAGTCCTTCACCGCGCCGATCGAGACCGTCTGCCATCGCCTGACCGCCCTGTCCGGCGAGGGCGTGCCGCGCTTCGGCTACCTGCGGGCCAACGCCGCCGGGACGATCATCCAGATGATCGCCCTCAAAGGGCTGACCGTGCCGCGCTACGCCGCCGCCTGCCCGCTCTGGGTGCTCTACCGGGCCCAGCAATCGCCGGAGGCGGTGATCCGCCAGCGGGCGATCTTCCCCTCTGGCGCCCGCTTCGTCTTCGTCGCCCGCGCCCGCCACGCCGGACCGATCGGCTTCGGCAAGCCGCGCCACTACCTGACCGACATGCTGGTCATGGAGGAGGGCGATGCGGCGCAGACCGTCTACGCGCCGGACCCCTCGACCTTCGTCGAGGAGGTCGGCCCGAGCTGCCGGCTCTGCCCGCGCCGCTCCTGCGCCCACCGGGTCGAGGACCCGCTGTCCGAGCGCTGAGGCCCCGCCCCGGCCCGGCTTGCAGATTCCCGGCAGATCGAGGTTAATGCCCAGACAAAGAGGGCGGGTTGCAAGAGGACTCTGGGGATCCATGACGAAGCGCGTGTTGGTGGCGGAAGACGAGCCCAACATCGTCGAATCGCTTACCTTCATGTTGGAGCAGGCCGGCTTCGAGGTCTCGGTCGAGACCGACGGCCGCCAGGCCCTCGAGGCCGCCAAGGCCGACGTGCCGGACGTGCTGGTGCTCGACGTCATGCTGCCGGAGATGGACGGCTACGAGGTGCTGCGCCAGCTCCGCGCCGACCGCCAGGCCGAGGCCCTGCCGGTCCTGATGCTTACCGCCAAGGGCCAGCACGAGGATCGCGAAATGGCGCTGAAATGCGGCGCCGACCTCTTCATCACCAAGCCCTTCGCCAACGCCGACATCGTCTCGGCCGTCAAGAAGCTGGCCGACGGCCGGCCGGCCTGAGCGCCGCCGGAAAGGCCCGTCAGGGGCCGGCCCGCCGCTAGAGCGTTTTCCGCTCACGCGGACTCACGGCACCGGTCCCCCCCCCCTCCCGGCCACCCACGGCAGTATCCTAATGGGTGGCCGGGAGGGGGAGCGGGCCGGTGCCGTCCGACCGGAAACGCTCTAGGCCCGCCGGGCCAAGCTGCGGTGCCAATTACGTAAATTTAAATACCCTTCGCTAACCTTACCCGTCCCATCGGGCCGCCGGACGACCTCGGCTTGCAAGACGGAAGGGGGCCGAAGGCCTTGATTTCCACCGGTTCTCTCATGGTGCTGGCAGCCCTGCTGTTCGTTAAGCACCTCATTGCCGACGGGCCGCTGCAGACCCGCTACCAGCTTCGCCACAAGGGCGAGTTCCTGCATCCCGGAGGCCTGCTCCACGCCTTCATCCATGTCGCCCTGACGACGCTCTGCTTCTTCGGCTGGTTTGCCGGCTACGGATTCGAGATCGACCGGGCGATTCTGCTCTTCCTGGTCGCCATCGTGCTCTTCGAGTTCGTCACCCACTACATGGCGGACTGGCTCAAGGTGCAAGCCGACCGCCGCTTCGGCTGGTCCGCCGTGAAGGTCAAGCCGGACGGCAGCGTCACCCTGGAGATCTACAGCGGCACCTACTTCTACGCCTTCCTGGCGGACCAGACGGTGCACTCCTTGACCTACGTGGTGATCGTCTACCTGGCCGGGGTCGGGCTCTAGCCCGGCGCCGAGCCTAGCGCTTGAGCGGGCAGGACTTGAGGTCGGTGTCGGAACGCAAAGCACAGCAAGAGCCCAGGGCGGCGCATCCCGCAGCCGCCGACAGCCTGCGTAGCGGCGCCATGGCCTGGTGCGGGCGGGTGCTCGCCGAGCCGCTGGCCAACGGCAGGACCATCGCCGTCGCCTTGCTGCTCGCCATGGGCCTGCTGCGGCTGGAAGACGGCGACTGGCTCAAGACAACGCGCTTTCAGGTCTTCGATCTGTTCCAGCAGGTCTCGCCGCGCAGCCTCGCCACCGAGCGCGTGGCGATCGTCGACATCGACGAGGCCAGCCTGCAGGCCTTGGGCCAATGGCCCTGGCCGCGCAGCCAGCTCGGCGAGATGGTCGCGCGCCTGCTCGAGGCCGGCGCGCTGGCGGTCGGCTTCGACGTCGTCTTCGCCGAGCCCGACCGGCTGTCGCCGCCGCGCCTCGCCGACAGCCTGCCGCTGGCGCCGGAGATCCGCCGAGCCATGGCGGGCTTGGCGGACAACGACAGCCGCTTCGCCGAGACGATCCGCGGCGCGCCGGTGGCCCTCGGCATGAGCGGCAGCACGGAACCCGCCTCGAGCGCGCGGCCGCCGCTGATCGCCTCGCACGTCGTCGAGTTCCGCGGCGACCCGCGGCCCCATCTCTTCGGCTTCCCCTCGCTGCTGCGCAACATCGAGGCGCTCGAGGCGGCGGCCAGCGGCCATGGCCTGTTCTCCCTGACCCCCGAGCACGACGGCGTCGTCCGCCGCATCCCCGCGGTCATGAAGGTCGGCGAGCAGCTCTACCCCTCGCTCGGCCTCGAGCTGCTGCGCCTGGCCAGCAAAGCCAACCACATCGGCGTGCTGCGCAACCGCACGGACAGCGGCATCGAGGCCGTGCGCTTGCGCAACGTCGAGGTGCCGACCGACCGCAACGGGCTTATCTGGCTGAAGTTCTCGCATCACGCGCCGGGTCTCTACATCCCGGCGAGCCAGGTCTTGGGCGAGGGCTTCGAGCCGGCGGCGGTGCGCGACAAGCTGGTCCTGATCGGCACCTCGGCCGCCGGCCTCCGGGACCTGCGCATGACGCCGCTGCAGGAGACCGTGCCCGGGGTCGAGCTGCATGCCCAGCTCATCGACTCGATCCTCGGCGGCGACTACCTGCAGCGACCCGACTACGCCCTCGCCCTGGAGCTGGCGATGGCCGGCGTCGGCGGCCTGCTGCTGATCTGGGTCGTGCCCAAGCTGAGCGCCCTGCGCAGCCTGCCGCTGTTCCTGGCCCTCGGCGCGGGCCTCTGGGGCGCCTCCTTCCTGGCCTACCGCTACGCCGACACGGCGCTCGATCCGAGCTTCAGCTTCGCCTGCATCGCGCTGATCCTGGCCGTGCTGGTCTACAGCAGCTACTCCCGGGCCGAGGCCCAGCGCCGGCGCATCCGCTCCGCCTTCCAGCACTATCTCTCGCCGGACCTGGTCGGCCAGCTCGTCGACAACCCGAACAGCCTGCGGCTCGGCGGCGAGAGCCGCGAGATGACCTTCCTGTTCTGCGACATCGCCGGCTTCACGGCCTTCACCGAGAAGAGCGAGCCGCAGGTGCTGGTGCGCCTCCTGAACGAATACCTGGACGGCGTCTGCAAGATCGTCATGGACCACGGCGGCACCATCGACAAGATCGTCGGCGACGCGGTGCACGCCTTCTTCAACGCGCCGCTGGACCAGGCGGACCATGCCAGCCGCGCCACCGCCTGCGCCCTGGCGATCGACGCCTTCGCCCGCGGCTTCAGCGCGGCCAAGGCGCGCGAGGGCCTGCTGTTCGGCGAGACCCGGATCGGCGTCAACAGCGGCCAGGCCATCGTCGGCAACTTCGGCGGCAGCCGCCGCTTCGACTTCACCGCCCACGGCGACTCCATCAACACGGCGGCGCGTCTGGAGGCGGCCAACAAGATGCTGGGGACGCGCATCTGCGTGGCGGCCTCGACCGTGCGGG
The DNA here is from genome assembly GCA_028280455.1 of Kiloniellales bacterium. GTDB lineage: Bacteria > Pseudomonadota > Alphaproteobacteria > Kiloniellales > JAKSDN01 > JANQLT01. The sequence goes on along the minus strand of JANQLT010000026.1, from coordinate 8,580 downwards.
ACTGCCCGGACCTGCGCTTCCGGCCGATCGGCAAGCTGCTGCTGAAGGGCAAGGACGAGCCGGTCATGGCCTACGAGCCGCTCGCCGAGGCGGCCTCGGCGCCCTCCCCGGCACCGTCCTCCCTGGCCGACTACAGCGAGGCCTTCGCGCTGCTGGAGGCCGAGGACCCGGCGGCGGGCGAGCGCTTCACCGAGCTGGCCGCCCGCTATCCGGGCGACGCCCTGATCGGCCTGCACAGCCGCCGGCTGGCGGCCGGCGCCAGCGGCGCCGCGATCTCGATGGCGGGGCTATGAGCGCGCCCGGCCTCAAGAACGGCGCCACGGCCCTGGGCGGCGCCCGGCAGCTCATCGAGCGCCTGGGCCGGCGCCTCGGCGAGCAGCCGGCCGAGAGCGAGTCGCCCGCGGCCGCGCCGAAGGCGGCCGGCGGCCAGCGCATCGCCGCGATGGTGACCGAGGTGCTGGCGGCCCATTTCGGCAAGCTGGTGGTGATGTCGATCTTCATCAACGCCCTGTCGCTGGCCGTGCCGATCTTCGTCCTGCAGGTCTACGACCGCGTCGTGCCCTACGCCGGGATCCAGACCCTCAAGGGGCTGCTGGCGGCGATCCTGGCGGCCATCGTGTTCGACTTCATCCTGCGCCACGCCCGCAGCCGGCTGATCCAGATGACCGCGCTGCAGGTCGACGCGCGGGTCAAGCGCCTGCTCTTCTCGCGGCTGACCGGGCTGCCCCTGCGCTCCCTGGAAGCACAGTCCGGCACCCAGTGGCGCGACCTGCTGCGCGACGGCGAGATCGTCCGCGACACGGTCGCCGGCTCGACCGTCGTGCTGATCGTCGACCTGCCCTTCGTGCTGTTCTTCATCGCCGTCATCGGCTTCATCGCCGCCCCCGTCGCCACGGTCCTGCTGGCGCTGATCCCGGTCTACCTGGCGCTGACCGTCATCTCCTCCCTGGTCATCACCCGCTCCAGCCGCAGCGAGCAGGAGGCGGCCGCCAAGCGAGACGCGCTGACCGGCGAGATGGTCTCCGGCCGCGCCACGGTGAAGGCCCTCAACCTCGGCGACAGCCTGCGCGACCGCTGGGAAGACCACGAAGCCTCGCTGATCGAGCGCTCCGTGCGGCGCGGCGCCCATGTCGACGGCTTCAGCAACATCGGCGCCAGCATGACCATGCTGACCAGCGTGCTCATGACCACCTTCGGCGCCGCCGCAATCATCGGCCAGGAGATGACCATCGGCGGCCTGATCGCGGCCAACCTGCTGGCCTCCCGCGTGGTCCAGCCGCTGACTCAGGCGATCCCCTTGTGGCGCGGCCTACAGAAGCTCAAGTCCTCCTTCCGCCGCCTCGACGACCTGCTCGCGGAGGCCTGCGACCGGGCCGAAAGCGCGCTAGAGCTGCCGACCCCCAAGGGCATCGTCGCCTTCGACAAGGTCCGCTTCGGCTACGCCGCCGACAAGGACCCGATCTTCGACAGCATCTCCTTCCGGCTGCGCCAGGGCGCCCTGCACGGCATCGTCGGCCCGAACGGCAGCGGCAAGACGACCCTGCTCAAGATCATGCAGGGCCTCTACCCGCCGGAGTCCGGTCGCGTGCTGCTCGACGGCAACGACATCAGCCAGTTCGGCCGCGCCGACCTGGCCCGCTGGATCGGTTACGTGCCCCAGGAGTCCTTCCTGTTCCAAGGCTCGATCCGCGACAACATCACCAAGGGCCGGGACGACCTGGACGACGCCGCGATCCTGAAGGCGGCCGAGCGGGCCGGCGTCGACGCCTTCGTCTCCGACCTGCCGGAGGGCTACGACACCGACGTCGGCGAGGCCGGGCGGCGCCTGTCGGGCGGCGAGCGCCAGCGCATCGCCCTCGCCCGCGCCCTGCTCGACGATCCGCCGGTGCTGCTGTTCGACGAGCCCAGCGCCAACCTCGACCCCGAGGCGGAGCAGCGGCTCTGCGACAGCTTCCAGGCGCTCGCCGCCAAGCGGAACCTGGTCGTGGTCAGCCACTCGCCGCAGCTTCTCAGCCGCTGCGACAACATCATCGTCATGGGGCGCGGCGGCATCGTCCTGGCCGGGCCGCGCGACGACATCCTGCCGCGGCTCTTCCCGCACCTCAGGTTCAAGGGCGACGCCCGGGAGGGCTCGGTGGCATGAAGGGGCTCGACCGCATCCTGACCCGCTTTCCCGTGCCGAGCTGGCAGCCGCTGGCCTGGCTGACCATGGTCATGCTGGCCGGCTCGGCGACCTGGGCCTCCGTCGCCGAGCTGGACCGGGTCGCGGTCGCCAGCGGCACCGTCGTGCCGCAGGGCGAGGTTCGCGTGGTGCAGCACCTGGAGGGCGGCATCGTCACCGACATCCACGTCCGTGAGGGCGACGCGGTCACCGTCGGCCAGCCGCTGATCCAGCTCGATCTCGGCAGCGGCGGCCTCAACGCCGAGGAGATCCAGGTGCGGCTCGACGGCCTGGAGCTGGAGCGCTCTCGCCTGCTGTCCGAATACGCCAGCTTGGCCCTCAGCCTGCCCGGGGCGCCGAGCGGCCGGCAGCCGCAGCTCGCCGAGGCCGAGCGCGCCGCCTTCCTCAGCCGGCGCCGCGCCCACGACAGCAACCTCGCCGTGCTGCGCGAGCAGACGCGCCAGAAGGAGCTCGAGGTCGAGTCCATCGAATCCAGCCTGCACTCGCTGCTGCGCAACCTGGAGATCTCGCGCAAGCAGTACGACATGGTCTACCGCCTCGGCGAGCAGCAGCTCGTGCCCGAGATGCAGGTTCTCGACCTGGCCCGGGAGCTGGAGCAGATCGAGGGCGAGATCTCGGCGCTGCGCATCGCCCTGCCGGCGGCCGAGACGGCCCAGCGCGAGGCCGAGGAGCGGCTGATCAACGAGCGCCACCGCTTCGGCAAGGAGGCCGCCGAGCGCCTGCGCGAGGTCGAGCTGGAGATCGCGCGGCAGCGCGAGCTGCTCCAGCGGGCCTCGAGCCAGGCCGTGCGGACCGAGGTCGTCAGCCCGATCGACGGCATCGTCCAGGACATGAAGATCAACACCATCGGCGGCGTGGTCGGGCCGGCCGAGCCGATCGTCGAGATCGTGCCCAGCAAGGAGCGTCTGGTGGTCGAGGCGCAGCTCTCGCCGAGCGACATCGGCCAAGTGGTCGTCGGCCAGCCCGCCACCGTCAAGATCACGACCTACGACTTCCTGACCTACGGCAGCCTGGCGGGCCGGATCGTCAACGTCTCGGCCGACACCAACAGCGATGCGGAGGGCAACCACTTCTTCCGGCTGATCGTCGAGACGGACAGCGACCACCTGTCGATCGGCGCGCAGCGCTTCCCGATCTCGCCGGGCATGCAGGCCCAGGTCGACATCGGCCTCGGCCGGCGCTCGGTCCTGCGCTACATCGTCGAGCCCGTGCTGCGGCTGCGCGAGGAGGCCTTTCGCGATCGTTAAGGCGCGGCCCGGCCATCAGAGCCCTGACTAATCCTGCCGACCTATGCCTTGGGGTTCACCCAAAGTTTACCAACCCCGCCTAGTGTCCCAATGATCCGAGGCATTTGCGCCGCTCCGGCGCCTGCAGGTGGACGTGCCGACGACCGACGAATACAGACGGACCATCCCCGCCGGCACTGTGATCTTCCATGAGGGAGAGACGGGCAACTGCGCCTACGTGATCGAGCGCGGCACGGTCGAGATCTCCACCCAGGTCGGCAGCGAGAAGATGGTCATCGCCCGGCGCGTGGCCGGCGAGATCTTCGGCGAGATGGCCGTGGTCGACAATCGGCCCCGCTCCGCGACGGTCACCGCGGTCACCGAATGCGAGCTGCTGATCCTCTCCGCCGAGCAGCTTCACGCCCGCCTGAAACGGCTGGACCCGGTCCTGCGCATGGTGCTGACCGTCATCCTCGAGCGCTTCCGCGACACCATGCAGCGCTTCAAGAGCGAGGCGATCGGCAACCTGATCCCCTACCAGCCCGCCTCGACGCAGGGCATCGAATCCCAGCTCCAGGCCCACAAGGAAGCGATCGAGCGGCTCGAGCTGGAGCAGTCGCTCAAGAAGGCGATCGCTCGCAAGGAGCTGGTCCTGCACTACCAGCCGCTGATCTGCTGCAAGACGGGCCGGATCAAGAGCTTCGAGGCGCTGGTGCGCTGGCAGCATCCGAACCACGGCATGGTGCCCCCGGGTGCCTTCATCGCCGCGGCGGAGCAGAGCGGCCTGATCTGCGACATCAGCCGCTACGTCATCGACAAGGCCTGCGAGTCCCTAACCATGCTGCGCGCTGAGGCCCAGGCCATGGGCACCACCGAGGACCTGAGCATCAGCGTCAACGTCACCGCCCGTGAGTTCGCCGACGAGGCATTCGTCGACTACATCACCTCCTGCCTCGAGCGCCACAACACGGCGCCGCATTCGCTCGCCCTGGAGATCACGGAATCCATGCTGATGAAGAACGCCGAGGTCACCTTGCGCACGCTCAAGCGCTGCCGTGACATCGGCCTGTCCATCAGCATCGACGACTTCGGCACCGGCTATTCGAGCTTCAGCCACCTGCACCGCTTTCCCGTCAACACGCTGAAGATCGACCGCAGCTTCGTGGCGGAGAACCTGGGCGAGGCCAGCGGCAAGGAGATGGTCCGCGCCATGATCGCCCTGGGTCACGGCCTCGGCCTTGAAGTCGTCGCGGAAGGCATCGAGCATCCCCACCAGGCCTCGGTCCTGCAGCTCTTCGGCTGCGACTATTTCCAGGGCTATCTCTTCTCGAAGCCGGTCAGCTTCGATGCCGCCATGGCTCTGGTCAGGGAATGGCGCGGCGATGAAGAGCAGGCCTTCCAGGTCGCCAACAACCTGCGCCAGAGCATCCGCGCCGCCGGTTAGGCGGGCCTAGAGCGTTTTCCGCTGACGCGGAATCACGGCACCGGGCCGGTGCCGTCCGATCGCAAAACGCGCCAGGTCCTTACCCGAAGCTGCCGCTACACCACGACGACCGAGACGTTCACGGTGTCGGTGCCGCCGTGGCCGTCGGAGATCTGGTAGCTGAAGCTGTCGGCGCCGGTGTACTCGCTGTTGGGCGTGTACTCCCAGGCACCCGTCGTCGCGTCGATGGTCGCCGTGCCGTTCGAGGCATTGCCCGAGACGCTGAAGGACAGGCTGTCGCCCTCGGCGTCGGTGGCGGTGATGCGGCCGTCGAGCTCGCCGTTCTTGGCCACCGTCAAGCTGGTCGTGCTTTCCCAGCCGGCGCTGCCGGTCAGGCTGCCGTCGACGCCGCCGGCCACGGCGTTCGAGATCGAGGTGCCCAAGCCTTCGTCGAGCCGCCAGTTGCCGACCAGGTGGTCCTCGTCGCCGTTCAATGTCCGGCTCATGTCGGCCTGGATCTCGGATTGGCTGCGGGCGGTGTTCCAGACCCTGACGTCGGCGATCTGCCCTTCGAAGAAGTTGGTGTTGTTGATCCCGCTATTGGCCGCGCCGATCATGAAGTTGTCGCCACTCGTGAGTCCTTCGGATCCGGTCGTGAACGTACCCTCCCCGACTCCCAAGTAGCCCGCGGTCCAGCCCGCGCTCGAGCCGTCCAGATACCCGGTGATCGTGCTGGCATCGCTGCCCTGCTCCTGATCGATCACCATCGCGACGTGATGCCAACCGGGCTCGGCCGGCAAAGTCGTCTTCATGGCGGCGACATCGGACGGCAAAGCGCCTCCGGGATTGGCGAAGATGACCAACTCGCCATCATCGAGGAATATGTGCACACCGTCTTCCGCGCCCGATCCCTTGGAGATGATGGTGTCGTTTCCGGTCTGGCCGTCGTAGTAGAACCAGGCCTCGAGGGTCATGTCGCCGGTGCCCGGATCGAAGTTGTTGCCTAGGTCGACAAAGCTGTCGCTGCCGTTCAGGTCGAGCGCATCGGTGCCTGCTGCAACGGGCGCATTGATGGTGACGGAGGCCGTCTCGCTGTCGAATTGGTGCGCGAAGACACCCCCCCTGTCGCCGTCCTGGCCGTTCGTGGCTTCCCAGGCCGCCACGACGGCACCGGATTCGAGGGTCTCGACGGCGACGTCCTTCTGGCCATTCCAAACCGTCGTGTTCACGCGGAACTCAGCGCCGATCGCGTCGCCGTCGGCACTGAAGCGCTGGGCATAGACACCGCTGGCGCTGCCGTCCTGGTTCATCGAGGTCCAAGCGATCAGGAAACCGCCATCCTCCAGCGCGGTTATCGAGGGGTTCTTCTGGTCGTCGGCCGTTTCGCTGTTGACCTGGAACTCGAACTCCTGCGCATTGCCGACGGCGTCGAAACGCTGCGCGAAGATCCCCTTGCCGCTGCCGTCCTGTCCGCCCGATTCCCAGGCGATCACGAAGCCGCCGCCGTCCAGCGCCTCCACGGCCGGCTTGCCCTGATCGCCGGTCTCGTAGCTGTTGACCTGCGTCTCCGAGCCGACCGCGAGCCCGGCCGCGTCATAGCGTTGCGCGAAGATGCCCGTGCCGTTGGCGTCCTGACCGCTCGACTGCCAGACCACGACGAAGCCGCCACCGTCGAGGCCGACAACCTGGGAATCGTCCTGGACATTGCTGGTCGTCGTGTTGACCCTGAACTCCGTGCCCGCTTTCACCCCCGCGGCGTCATAGCGCTGGCCGTAGATGCCGGTGTTATGGCCGTCCTGGTTGTGCGACTCCCAGGTGACGACGAAGCCGCCACTGCTCAAGGCGGCAACGTTGGGGACTTCCTGCTTGTTGTTGGTCTCGGTGTTGACCTGGAACTCGCCGCCGAGGGGATCGCCGTTTCCGTCGTAGCGCTGGCCGAAGACACCCGTGTTGTGGCCGTCCTGGTTCTTGGACTGCCAGACGACGACGAAGCCACCGCCGTCCAGCCCGACCGCGGCAGGACCTTCCTGCTCGTTGCTGGTCGTCGTGTTGACACGGAACTCCGTGCCGACGGCGTCTCCCATGGCATCGTAGCGCTGAGCATAGACGCCATGGTTGCTGCCGTCCTGAAGGTTCGACTCCCAGACGATCACGAAACCGCCGTCGTCCAGCGCCGCGATTGACGAATCGCCTTGCTTGTCCGCCGTCGTGGTGTTGACCTGGAACTCCGAACCGGTCGAGAAGTCGGGCGTGTTGGCTTCTGCGACGACGGTGATCGAGCCGGTCTCGCTGGCCGTCGAGAAGGCAGTGCCGGAAGTCGTGTCGACGCCGCTCTGGCCGTTGGAGCCGCTGCTCTCGTCCCAGGCCTTGTAGCCGAAGGTCGCCGTGCCGGTGAACGAGGCGTCGGGCACGAAGCGAACCAGCGCCGTGCTATCCAGCAAGAGCGCCGAGCTGTCGGACACGACACCGATATCGCTGAAGGTCGCGCCGCCGTCGGTCGAGTACTGCCAGGTGCCGTTGCTGTCGTCGACCGAGGTGACGGCGATCGATTCCCGCGCACCGTCCGTGTCGGTGATGGAGCCGTCGACCACGATGGAGGCAACGCTGTCGCCGGTCGGATCCGAGCTGTCCTCGGCGATAGCGCTCAAGGCCGGGCTGCCGCTGGTGTTCAGGACCGGCGCGGAATTGGTCGCCGTCACCGAGATGCGGGCCAGCTCAGTGGCGGTCGAGAAGGCCGTGCCGAGCGTCGTATCGACGCCGCTTTGACCGTTCGAGCCGACCGACTGATCCCAGGCCTTGAACGTGAGGGTCGCATCCCCGGTGTAGCCACTGTTGGGCACGAAGCGGATCAGGGCGCTGCTATCCAGCAGCAAGGCCGAGTTGTTCGAGACCGCAGCGATGGTGGTGAAGCTCGCCCCGCCGTCGGTCGAATACTGCCAAGCGCCGTTGAGACTGGACACGCCGGTGACGGCGATGGCCTCGGCCACGGGGCCATCCACGTCGGTGATCGAGCCGTCGATGACGATCTCCGCGACGCTGTTGCCGCTCGGCGCCGCGGCGTTCATGGGAATCGACGTCAGGGCCGGGGAGCCGCTGGTGTCGAGGACCGGCGCGTCGGCAACCGAGGTTACGGAGATCGAGGCCGTATCGCTCGCGCTCGAGAAGGCCGTGCCGCCGGTGGTGTCGACGCCGCTCTGGCCGTTGACGCCGCCTGTCCGGTCCCAGGCCTTGAAGCTGAAGGTCGCCTCGCCGTGGAAATCGCCGTTCGGCACGAAACGGACGATCGCTGTGGCGTCAAGCAGTAGGGCCGCACCGTCCGAGACCGCACCGATGGCACTGAAGCTCGTGCCGCCGTCGGTCGAGTACTGCCAGGTGCCGTAGCTGTCGTCGACGCCCGTCACCGCTATGGCTTCGACCGCGCCGCCGTCGGGGTCGGTGATCGAGCCGTCGACCACGATGCTGGCGACCGTGTCGCCGGCCGGCGCCGCCGTGTCCTCGGCGATCGCCGTCAGCTCGGGGTCGGCCGCCGTATCGAGCAGCGGCGCGTCCGCCACGGCGGTCACGGTGATCGCCGCCGTCTCGCTGGCCGCCGAGAAAGCCGTGCCGGCGGCGGTATCGACCCCGCTGTCGCCGCTGGCTCCGCTCGACTGGTCCCAGGCCTTGTAGCCGAAGGTCGCCGAGCCGTTGTAGTCGGCATTCGGCACGAAGCGGATCACCGCGGCGCTGTCGAGCAGCAGCGCCGAGTTGTC
>JANQLT010000217.1 GCA_028280455.1 Kiloniellales bacterium | reverse complement strand
TATGGCGTTCAAGCGCCACGCAGGCTTTCCTCGCTTCGCTGCGGGCGCGCGGTCGCGCTTGCCAGACCGCGATGAGTTCCACTCATCGCCGCCTGGTATAAACCCCTATCACAGCCCGTCGGACCGGCTCTGGGCGACGCGGGGCCGGCCGCCCTATACTCGGCGCCGAGAACGGTGAGGGAGTATGGTCGGTGGCTGAGGGGGCGATCGATCCGGGCCGGCCGACGGCCGAGGCGGCCCTGTCCGCCTTCCTGCACGGCCGCAGCGATGGCGACCCCGGGGTCAAGGTGGTCTTCGACGGCGGCCACCGGACCGTGCCGCCCGCGACGACCTTGGAACGGCTGCTGCCCCTGACCGCCGAGCTCGGCATCACCCGCTGCGCCAACCTGACCCATCTCGACCGGATCGGCGTTCCGGTGGCCTCGGCGGTGCGGCCGCTGGCCCGCTCCGGCACGGTCTCGCTCGGCAAGGGGGCCTCGCCGGAGGCCGCCAAGGCGGCGGCGCTCTTGGCCGCGGCCGAGGCCCACCATGCCGAGCGCATCCGCAAGCCCCTGCGCTTCGCCAGCGGCAGCGAGCTGCAGGACGAGGCCGGCCTGGCCGACTTGGCCGGGCTGCCGATGCAGGCGGGCGCCGCCTACGCGCCGGGCGACAAGCGGCTCTGGCTCGAGGGCCGGGACCTGCTGGCCGACCTGCCGCTCTGGCTGCCCTTCGAGGCGGTCAGCGCCGACCTGACCCTGCCGCGGCCGCCGGGCAGCGGCGTCTTCCGGCCGAGCCGCGACGGCCTGGCCGCCGGCAACCACCTGCTGGAAGCGCTCTGCGCCGGCCTCTGCGAGGTCGTCGAGCGCGACGCCGCCCTGCGTTGGGCGGGCCGTGCGGCGGCGCAGCGCGCGCGCAGCCGGCTCGACCTCGGCAGCGTCGCGGTCGAGCCCTGCCGTGCGATCCTCGACTCGATCCTCGCGGCCGGGCTGCAGGTCGCGGCCTGGGAGATCACCAGCGAGCTCGGCATCGCCGCCTTTCGCTGCCGGATCGACGAGGGCGGCGAGGCGGCGGAGCCGGCTAGGCCGCCGGGGGTCGGCACGGCCTGCCACCCGGACCGGGGCGCGGCGCTCGCGGCGGCCCTGCTCGAGGCGGCCGCCGGCCGTCTGGCCGTGCTGGCAGGCTTGCGGGCCGCGCCGGAGCCCGATGCCGGCGACGACGGGGAGGACGACTACAAGCGGCGCTTCGCCGAGGCGCCGGATGCGCGCCACGAGACCTTCGCCCAGGATGTCGGCCACGTCCTCGACCGCTTGCAGGCGAGCGGCCTGCGCCAGGTGGCGCTGGTCGACCTCTCGGCGCCCGGGGCGCCCTACGCCGTGGTCCGCGTGGTCGTGCCCGGCCTGGCGCTCGAGGGCGAGGCTCAGCGGCCGATCGCCGGCGCCGCCGCACCCGTCGCGCAGCCGAAGCCACCGGGCCGCCGCGTGGTCTTCCGCAAGCCGAGCGTCGACAGCGGGGTCGGCTCGTGAGCTGCGTCGTCTTCATCGGGCCCAGCGCCGCGCGCCAGGAGATCGAGAAGCGCCTCGAGGCGCGCATCCTGCCGCCGGCGGCGGAGGGCGACGTTCACCGAGCCGTGCGCGCCGGCGCGCGCAGCATCGGCCTGGTCGACGGGCCGCCCGCCGGGCAGGCCGGCGTCTGGCCCCAGGAGATTCTCTGGGCGATGAGCCAGGGCGTGCACGTCTTCGGCGCCGCCGGGCTCGGCGCGCTGCGGGCCGCCGAGCTGCAGGGGCTCGGCATGCACGGCATCGGCAAGGTCTTCGAGGCCTATGGCAGCGGCCGCCTGGAGGACGACGACGAGATCGCCGTGCGCCAGGGCCCGGCCGAGGCGGGCCATCCGGCGCTCAGCGACGCCATGGTCAACATCCGCGCGACCCTGGAGCGGGCGCAACAGGACGGAGTCGTCGACGGCCAGACCCGCGCCGGCCTGGAAGCGCTGGCCAAGGGCACCTTCTACGCCGAGCGGAGCTGGGACGGCCTGTTGCAGCGGGCCGAGGCGCAGGAGGTCGGCGTGGTCTCGCTGCACGTGCTGCGCGGCTGGCTGACCGACCGCCGGGTCGACCAGCAGCGCGAGGATGCCCTGGCCTTGGCCGATGCGATGCAGGTCTTCGTCGAGGGCGATCCGCAGCCCATGGCCGTCGACTATCGCTTCGAGCCGACCACGCTGTGGGAGCGGGCGGTCGGCGAGCGCTGGACGGCGGGCCTGGCCGAGCGCGGCGATGCCGGCGACGAGGTCGAGCGCTCGCTGCTGCTGGAGGAGCTGCGCCTGCAGGACGGCGCTTTCGCCGTGGTCCGCCGCCGCGCGCTCGGGCGCCTGCTGGCCCTGCGCGAAGCCGAGCGGCGCGGCCTGGTGCCGGATCCCGAGGCGATCCAGGAGGAGCGCAACCGCTTCCGCCTGGAGCGCGGCCTGCTGTCGCGCCACGCCCTGGACCAGTGGCTCAGCGACAGCGGCTTCGACGCGCCGGCCTTCGACCGGCTGATCGCCGACGAGGTCCGGGTCGCGGCCCTGGAGAAGGAGCTCGGCGCGGCACTCGGCGAGCACATCGTCGCCGAGCTGCGCCGGCGCGGCGAATATGCCGAGCTTGCGGCCCGGGCCCGCGACAAGCAGGCGGCCCTGGCCGCGGCCGGCGAGGCCGACGCCGATCTCGAGGACTCCGGCCGCACGCCCGCCGAGCTGCTCGCCTGGTACTACGGCCAGCAGCTCGGCCAGGAGCTGCCGGAGCGCCCAGAGGCGCTGCTCCGCGAATGGGGCCTGGCCGAGATGGAAGACCTCTACCGGGCGATCCTGCGCGAGTTCCTCTACAGCCGCTTGGAGTCGGCGAAGGACGCCGAGACACCTTAGAGCGTTGCCGGCTTAGGTGGTGCCGGCGGCTCGCTGCCGAGGGGAAACGAACTGCCCCCTCACCCAGCTTCGGCTAGGCTCGGCTGCGCCTCGCCAAGCCTGCGCGTCCCTCTCCCCCGTCGGGGGAGAGGGCTGTGGAGGGTTAGCGAAGCCGAAGGCTGAGCTTAGC
>JANQLT010000151.1 GCA_028280455.1 Kiloniellales bacterium | reverse complement strand
CAAGACCCTAACCTAAGCTAGGGTCGCTTGCGGTATGGAGCGGCTTGCGTTTTTTGCCCGGCTGGGACCGAGGTTGGGAGACTGGATGTGAGTCAGATTGGGCACAACAAGCAGACCCCGCTGCTGGACAAGGTCCACGAGCCGGCGGATCTGCGGCAGCTCGAAGAGAGGGACCTGCGCCAGTTCGCCGACGAGCTGCGCCAGGAGCTGATCGACGTGGTCTCGGTGACCGGCGGCCATTTGGGCGCCGGCCTCGGGGTGGTCGAGCTGACCACGGCGCTGCACTACGTCTTCGAGACCCCGCGCGACCGCCTGATCTGGGACGTCAGCCACCAGTGCTATCCCCACAAGCTCATCACCGGCCGCCGCGACCGCATCGAGACCTTGCGCCAGGGCGGCGGCCTGTCCGGCTTCACCAGCCGCAAGGAGAGCGAATACGACCCCTTCGGCGCGGCGCACAGCTCGACCTCGATCTCCGCCGGCCTCGGCTTCGCCGTGGGGCGGGACTTCCTCGGCGACAAGACCCATGTCATCGCGGTGATCGGCGACGGCGCCATGAGTGCCGGCATGGCCTACGAGGCGATGAACAATGCCGGCGCCATGAACAGCCGGCTGATCGTCATCCTCAACGACAACGACATGTCGATCGCGCCGCCGGTCGGTGCCATGAGCGCCTACCTGTCGCGGCTGCTCTCCTCCAAGCCCTACGCTTCGATGCGCCACCTCGGCAAGGTCGTGGCGAAGCGCTTCCCGCGCTCCTTCGAGAAGGCGGCGATCCGCGCCGAGGAATACGCCCGCGGCTTGCTGACCGGCGGCACGCTGTTCGAGGAGCTCGGCTTCTTCTACGTCGGGCCGATCGACGGCCACAACCTCGACCATCTCCTGCCGGTGCTGAAGAACGTCCGCGACACCGACTACGACGGCCCGGTGCTGATCCACTGCGTGACGCAGAAGGGCAAGGGCTACGAGCCCGCCGAGACGGCCGCCGACAAGTACCACGGCGTCGCCAAGTTCGACGTCCATACCGGCAAGCAGGACAAGCCCAAGCCCAAGGCGCCGGCCTACCAGAACGTCTTCGCCAAGGCGCTGATCGCCGAGGCGGAGGAAGACGAGACCATCGTCGCGGTGACCGCCGCCATGCCCTCGGGCACCGGCCTCAACAAGTTCGCCGAGGCCTTCCCGGAGCGCTCCTTCGACGTCGGCATCGCCGAGCAGCACGGCGTCACCTTCTGCGCCGGCCTGGCTTGCGAGGGGCTGAAGCCCTTCGCGGCGATCTATTCGACCTTCCTGCAGCGCGGCTACGACCAGGTGGTGCACGACGTGGCGATCCAGAGCCTGCCGGTGCGCTTCGCCATGGACCGTGCCGGCATGGTCGGCGCCGACGGCGTCACCCACCAGGGCAGCTTCGACATCGCCTACCTGGGCTGCCTGCCGGGCTTCGTGCTGATGGCGCCGAGCGACGAGGCGGAGCTGATGCACATGGTGGCGACCGCCACCGAGATCGACGACCGGCCCTCCGGCATCCGCTATCCGCGCGGCGAGGGCATCGGCATCGAGTTGCCCGACCGCGGAACGGCCCTGCCGATCGGCAAGGGACGCATGCTGCGCGAAGGTACCAAGGTCGCGATTCTGTCCTACGGCACCCGCCTGGCGGACGCCCTGTCGGCGGCCGAGCGGCTGACCGCCCACGGTCTCTCGACCAGCGTCGCCGACGCCCGCTTCGCCAAGCCGATCGACGAGGATCTGGTGCGGCGGCTGGCGCGCGAGCACGAGGTGCTGATCACGGTGGAAGAGGGCTCGATCGGCGGCTTCGCCAGCCAGGTCATGCAGTTCATGGCCCACGACGGCCTGCTCGACCGCGGCCTGAAGTTCCGTCCGCTCTGCCTGCCCGACGTCTTCATCGACCACGAGTCGCAGACTCGCCAGGTCGAGCAGGCCGGCCTGGACTCCAACGCCATCGTCGCCACCGCTTTCTCGGCCCTCGGCATCGAGCAGGACGCGGCGGCCTTGGAGCGCGTCGGCCAGGCCTAGGCGCTTCCCGCAAGTGCATTCCCTTCCCCACGAGGGGGAGGGTTAGGGAGGGGGCCGCCGGGCCAGCGGCCCGGCCTTCAAACAAGACTCTTTTCGATCGGCGGACGCCGATCGCCCCCCTCCTCTGTCCTCCCCCTCGAGGGGGGAGGAGGCTGGGTCTCGCGGGCCGCATGATTGACGAGGGCCGTCACCGGCGCCCGGCTTTCCAGACCAAGGCCGGCGAGCCATAGTGCCGGCCATGCGCGAGCCGGAGCCCTTTGTGGCGGGATCGCCCGCCACGCCCCCGCTGGGGCGCACGCCTTGGCTCGCGGAGGTCAAGGCGACGGTCGTGCTGGCCCTGCCGCTGGTCCTGACCCAGGTCGCCCAGATCGGCATCAACACCACCGACGTCCTGCTGACCGGCCGGCTCGGTCCCCAGCCGCTGGCCTCGGGCGCGCTGGCGATGAACCTCTACATGATCCTCTGGCTGTTCGGGCTCGGCGTGGTCAATGCCGTGGCGCCGCTCGCCGCGGAGGCCGAGGGCGCCGGCCGGCCCGACGACGTGCGCCGGGCCATCCGCCAGGGACTCTGGGTCGCCACGGCCTACAGCCTGCCCGCCCTGGTCGTGCTTTGGCATGCCGAGTCGATCCTGCTGCTGCTCGGCCAGGCGCCGGCCAACGCGGCCTTGGCGGGTGCCTACATGGACGCCCTGATGTGGAGCTTCCCCTGCAGTCTCTGGCTGATCGTGCTGCGCAACTTCGTCGCCGCCGTCGGCCGGCCGAGCCTGATGATGCTCGTCCTGGTCTGCGGCATCGCGGTGAACTACGTCGGCGACCTGCTGCTGATGTTCGGCTTCTGGGGCTTCCCGGCGCTCGGCCTGGTGGGCGCCGGCATCGTCAGCTCGGTCGTCTACCTGCTGATGTTCCTGGCGCTCGCGGCCATCGTCGTGAACCACCCGGTGCTGCGCCACTACCACCTCTTCATCCGCATCTGGCGCTCGGACTGGGTGCGGTTCCGCGAGATCCTCCGGCTCGGTTGGCCGATCGGCACCAGCATCGTCGCCGAGAGCGCGCTCTTCGCCGCCGCCGGCCTGCTGATGGGCATCATCGGCACCGACGCGCTGGCGGCGCACACCGTGGCCGTGCAGTGCGCGGTCATCGCCTTCATGCTGCCGCTCGGCATCTCGCAGGCGACCACCGTGCGCGTCGGGCTGGCGCGCGGCGCCGGCCGGCCGGATCAGGCGGCCCGCGCCGGCTGGATCGGCATCGGCCTCGGGCCCGTGGTGCTGCTCTGCGTCGCCCTGGTCTTCCTGCTGATGCCGAACCTGCTGATCGACGCCTTCGCGGTCGAGAGCCCGGCGGTGCGCGAGATGGCGGTCAGCTTCCTGGCCGTCGCCGCCCTGTTCCAGCTCTTCGACGGCACCCAGGCCATCGCCCAGGGTGCCCTGCGCGGCCTCAAGGACACCCGCGTGCCGATGTTCCTGGCGATCTTCAGCTACTGGATCTTCGGCATGCCGCTCTGCGCCCTGCTCGCCTTCGGCATCGAGCTCGGCGCCATCGGCATCTGGCTCGGCATGGCCGGCGCCCTGGCGATGAGCGCCACCCTGCTGGTCCGACGCTTCCGCGGCCTGCAGCTCTCCTTGCTGAGGCCCGCGGAGCAGCCGGCGTGAGTGCGGCCCGCCGCGCCCGCCAGCGCGCCGACCAGGCGCTGGTCGAGCGCGGCCTGGTCGAGAGCCGCAGCAAGGCCCAGGCGCTGATCATGGCCGGCAAGGTCTTCGCCGGCGAACGGCGGGTGCAGAAGCCGGGCGACGCCATCGCCGAAGACCAGGGCCTCGAGCTGCGCGGCCAGGACCACCCCTGGGTCAGCCGCGGCGGCCTCAAGCTGGCGGCGGCGCTCGAACAGTTCGAGATCGTGCCCGCGGGCCTGACCTGCCTCGATGTCGGCGCCTCGACCGGCGGCTTCACCGACGTGCTGCTGGCCGGCGGCGCGGCCAAGGTCTACGCCGTCGACGTGGGCCACGGTCAGCTCGCCTGGAAGCTGCGCCAGGACGAGCGGGTCATCGTCTTGGAGCGCAGAAACGCGCGGCACCTGACCCGCGAGCAGGTATCCGAGGCCATCGACCTCCTGGTCTGCGACGCCAGCTTCATCGGCCTGCGCACCGTCCTGCCGGCGCCGCTCGCCCTGACCGCGCCGGGCGCCCGCCTGGTGGCGCTGATCAAGCCGCAGTTCGAGGTCGGCAAGGCGCGGGTCGGCAAGGGCGGCGTGGTCCGCGACCCGGCGCTGCACGAAGAGGTCTGCGCCACCATCCGCGACTGGCTCGCGGCGCAGCCGGGCTGGCAGGTACTCGGCATCACCGAAAGCCCGATCACCGGCCCCGAAGGCAACAAGGAGTTCCTGATCGCGGCAACGCGGGCGGCGGGCTGAACGTAAGACAAGTAACAGCCTACGCAGCTCTCCACCTCACCCTCTCCCTCGTCGGGGGAGAGGGGCTCATGGGATGGGCCGCCTGTGTGTCGAGGCCGCTACCGCGATCCCGGTGCGATCAGCTCCGGGGCGGCCAGGCGGTGGCTGCGGGGATCGGCGGTCAGTTTGTCGTAGGTGTCGAGCAGCGGGGCGAGCGCGCGGGTCAGGCGGGCCAGGTTGCGGGCGAAGCTGGCCAGCAGGCCGGTCTCGCCGGCGCCGCTGACGCCGAAGCTGTCCTCGAAGAAGGCGCGCACCGGGTCCTTCTCCTCGGGCAGCACGCGGATGCGCAGCGGCTGGCCTTCGTCGAGGCCGGCCGCCTTGCGGGCCAGGTCGAAGGCCTCGCTGTAGCCGCCCAGGGCGTCGACCAGGCCGAGCTCCATGGCGTCCCGGCCGGTCCAGACCTGGCCCTGCGCCGCGGCGCGGGCCGCCTCGGGCGACAGGCCGCGGCCTTCGGCGACCTTGCCGAGGAAGTCGTCGTAGATCGCGTCCAGGCTCTTCTGCAGCATGACCCATTGGGCCGGGGTGAAGTCCCGGTTGACGCTCCAGATCTCGGCGTTACGGCCGGCGCGGACGCCGTCCCAGGCGATGCCGAGCTCGTCCCACAGCCCGTTCAGGACGAACTTGCCCGAGACCACGCCGATCGAGCCGGTCAGGCTGCCGGGCTGGGCGACGATCTTCTCGGCGGGGGCCGAGACGAAGTAGCCGCCCGAGGCGGCGACGTCGCCCATGGTGACGATGACCGGCAGGCCGAGCTCCTGGGCCCGGGCGACCTCGCGCCAGATGGTGTCGGAGGCGACGTAGGAGCCGCCGGGGCTGTCGACGCGGAACACGATGGCCTTGATGTCCTCGTCGTCGATGGCGATGGCGAAGGCCTCGGCCACCGTGTCGGAGCCCATCGCCAGCTCGTCGAAGACCGGGTCGTTGCGGCTGCCGTCGAGCACCACCGGGCCGAGGCCGTGGATCAGGGCGACCGCCGGCGCGGACTCGTCGACCTCCGAGGTCAGGCGGGCATAGTCGGCCAGCGACACGAAGGAGGCCCCGCCGCCGTCGGCGTCGAGCGCTTGTTCGCTGATCTCGTCCCAATAGCCGAGCCGGTCGACGAGACCGAGCTCCTTGGCATCGACGGCGCGATAGGGCGCCCGGTTGATCATGACCTGCACCGCCTCGGCATCCAGGCTGCGCGCCTCGGCGACGCCGCCGGCGATCTGCGCCAGCCAGGAGTCGACCAGCTTCTGGAGGTTCTGGCGTTGCGGCTCGGGCAGCGAGCGGTCGGTGAAGGTGTTCATGGCGCCCTTGAAGTCCTCGCGCTGGTCGAGCCGCGGCAGCACGCCGATGTCGTCGAGGGCTTCACGCAGGAAGGGGCTCTGCACCGAGATGCCGGTCAGGTCGAGGTCGCCGGAGGGCTGCAGCCAGATGCCTTCGAAGGCGCTGGCCAGGTAGTAGTGCAGGGTGCCGTTGCCGGCTTCGCCGAAGGTCTCCGCGAAGGCCAGGGCCGGCTTGCCGGTCTCCCGGAAGCGGCGCACCGCGTCGCGCAGCTCCTGCACCTGGGCGATGCCGGGGTCGCCGCGGCCGAGCCGGGCGACCAGGCCCTTCACCCGCGGGTCGCTCGCCGCCCGCTCGAGCGCCGCGACCGCCTCGCGCATGACCACGGCGTTGCCCAGAGAGGCGCGGGCAAGCGGGTTGTCGGGCGGCGTCTCGATCACCTCCTCGGCCAGGTCGAGCAGCAGCACGCTCTCTTGCGGCAGCTCCTCGAGGCCGCCGGCCCAGGACGGCAGCTCGCCTTCGGAGATGAAGAGCGATGCCACCAGGATCAGCGCCGCCACCAGGAAGCCGACGGCCGCGAACAGCCCGACCACGCATTTCAGGAGGAAGATCAGGAGTCTCATCGCTCAGGCTCTCCGGGTTTCGTCGTCTCGGTTCGGCGGATGTCCTAGGAGGCGTCGATGCCGCAGGCCGTCAGCATGGCCGGCAGCACCCGATCGATGCCGGTCAGGTCGAAGTCGGCCGCCATCCAGCCGCCGTCGCCGCGGGTCGCCTCGACCCGTAGACGCGTGGCGCCGGCCAGGCTCTTGGTCAAGGCGGCGGACTCGCCGCCGCGCGGAATCTCCACGGCGCCGGCCTCGAACAGCCGGCCGCCGCTGTCCTGCAGGGGGCCGCCGTCGATGGCGTAGCGCACGTCGGGGCTGGGCGAGATGGGCGCCGGCACGCCCTGGTCCTGGCGGAACACGACCAGCACCCGCTCGATCCGGTTGGCCGTGCAGCCGAGCTGCAGGGTCTGGCCGCCGCCGGCATCGAGCAGGGCGTAGCGGATGTCGCCGCCCCATTCGGCCGGCCGCTGCGTGAACTCCTGCAACCAGCGGCCGCTCTCCTGGGCCGCCAGCGGCGCGGTCAGGGTCAGCACGGCGAGAAGCGCGCTCCAGGCTCGCGTCAATCGAGGCTCCTCGTGAAGTCGATGCGGCCCGCGCCTGTCGGTTGCAGGCGGGCCGAGCAAGGCAAATCCCTTCTATATGTGTGGGCCGGGCCGCTGCTGTCCAGATGCAATGCGCGATCCGCTCCCAGACTCATGCGACGGGACTCCTGCGACGGGACCCGCGGTCTTCTGTAGGCTGCCAGGATGACAAGGCGATTTCGAGGCAGGGCTTGAGGATGCGGCGGCGTGCCCGAAAGGGCGGCGGGCGGCAGCTCGAGCTGAGCGTGGCCCGGCTCGGCGGTCGCGGCGACGGCATCGCCGCGCCGGGACCGGACGTCCCGGCGCGCCCGGTCTTCGTGCCCTACGCCTTGCCGGGCGAGCGGGTCCGCGTCCGGCTGACCGGCGAGCATTCGGGCGGGCTCAAGGCCGAAATTCTGGAGCTGATCGAAAGCGGTCCCGACAGGGTCGAGCCGCCCTGTCCGCATTTCGGCCTCTGCGGCGGCTGCAGCCTGCAGCACCTGGCCGCGGATCGCTACGACGCCTGGAAGCGGGATCTGGTCGGCGGCGCGCTGGCCCGGCGCGGCTTCGACCTGGAGCGCGACGCGATCGGCGTTGCCGCCTTGCGCCGGGCCGCGCCGAACGGCCGGCGCCGCGCCGCCCTGGAGCTGGCGCGGCGGCGCGGCAATGTCGTCCTCGGGTTCCACGAGCGAGAGAGCCACGCCCTGGTCGATCTCTCGACCTGCTTCCTGCTGCGCCCGAGCCTGCTGGCGCTGTTCGAGCCCTTGCGCGCGCTCGGCGACGCCCTGTTGGCGCCGGGCGACGTCGCGCGCCTCGACCTCTGCGAGACCGACGGCGGTATCGACCTGCTGTGGCGCGGCGCGGCGCCGCCGGACCTCGCCGGCCGCGAGGCCCTTTCGGCTTTCGCCGAGACACAGGACCTGGCGCGCCTGAGCTGGGCGCCGATCGGCCGCGGCGAATCGGACCCCGAGCCGATCGTCATCCGCCGCGCGCCACAGGTGGTCTTCTCGGGCGTCACCGTGACGCCGCCGCCGGGCGGCTTCCTGCAGCCGAGCCGCGACGGCGAGGCGGCCCTGGTCGACGAAGTGACCCGCTTGCTCGCTGACGTCGAGGGACCGCTGGCCGACCTCTATGCCGGCTGCGGCACCTTCAGCTTCGCGCTCGCGGCCCGGGGCGGCCGCCGGCTGCATGCCGTCGAGGGCGACAGCGCCGCCCTGGAGAGCCTGGCGGCGGCCGCGCGCGGCGCCGGACTCGCCGACCGCCTCACGACGGAGCGCCGGGACCTGGCCCAGCGGCCGCTCCTACCGGAGGAGCTGGCCGGCTACGAAGCGCTGGTCTTCGACCCGCCGCGCATGGGTGCGCGCGCCCAGGCGGCGGCCATCGCCGAGTCCGCGCTGCGCCGGGTCGTCGCGGTCTCCTGCAACCCCAACTCCTTCGCCCGCGACGCCCGCATCCTGGCCGACGGCGGCTTCCGCCTGACCGAGGTCGCGCCGATCGACCAGTTCCCCTGGTCCGGGCACCTGGAGCTGGTGGCGGCTTTCGCGCGCTAGAGTGCTCGCTGCTTGGGCGGCATCGTGGGCCCGCTGTCAGGAAACGAACTACCCCCTCACCCAGCTCCGGCTAGGCTCGGCTGCGCCTCGCCAAGCCTGCGCATCCCTCTCCCCCGACGGGGGAGAGGGCGTGGAGGCTTGGCGAAGCCGAAGGCTGAGCTTAGCCGGAGCCGGGTGAGGGGGCGGTTCGTTTCGACCTCGAAGGCTGCCGCGACGAGCGGCGATCGCCGGAGCGTTACCGGATCGGCGGAGCGGCGTCGCCGCACTGCGCGCGGTGGCGCAGCAGGTGGTCGGCCAGGACGATGGCGACCATGGCCTCGCCGACCGGCACGGCGCGGATGCCGACGCAGGGGTCGTGGCGGCCCTTGGTGCTGATCTCGGCGTCGTGGCCCTGGGCGTCGACCGTGCGGCGCGGCGAGAGGATCGAGCTGGTCGGCTTGACGGCGAAGCGCACGACGATGTCCTGGCCGGTGGAGATGCCGCCGAGGATGCCGCCGGCCTTGTTGGAGAGGAAGCTGACCGCCTCGCCCTCCATGCGCATCTCGTCGGCGTTCTCCTCGCCGCGCAGGGCGGCGGCCGCGAAGCCGACGCCGATCTCGACGCCCTTGACCGCGTTGATGGACATCATGGCCCGGGCCAGGTCGGCGTCGAGCTTGTCGTAGACCGGCTCGCCGAGGCCTGGAGGCACGCCGCTGGCCACCACCTCGACGACGGCGCCGAGCGAGGAGCCGGCCTTGCGCACGGCGTCGAGGTCCTCCGCCCAGGCGGCCGCCGCGGCGGCGTCCGGGCACCAGAAGGGATTCTCGTCGACCTGGTTCCAGTCCCAGGCCGTGCGGTCGATGGTGCGCGGGCCGATCTGGGTCAGCGCGCCGCGGATGATCACCGGCGGATCGATGACGTGGTCGAGGACCTTGCGGGCGATGGCGCCGGCGCCGACGCGCATGGCGGTCTCGCGGGCGCTGGCCCGGCCGCCGCCGCGATAGTCGCGGATGCCGTACTTGCGCTGATAGGTGAAGTCGGCATGGCCCGGCCGGAAGGTGTCCTTGATCTCGCTGTAGTCCTTCGAGCGCTGGTCGAGGTTCTCGATCATCAAGGAGATCGGCGTGCCGGTGGTCCGGCCCTCGAAGACGCCGGAGAGGATCTTGACCTGGTCGGGCTCGCGGCGCTGGGTGGTGAAGCGCGACTGCCCGGGGCGGCGGCGGTCGAGCCAGACCTGGATGTCTTCCTCGGCCAGCGGGATGCGCGGCGGCACGCCGTCGACCAGGCAGCCGATCGCCGGCCCGTGGCTTTCGCCCCAGGTGCCGAAACGGAAGCTATGTCCGAATGTGTTGCCCGGCATGACTCAATCTGTTTGGACCCGGCCCCGGCGGACCCAGCGCCGCCTCCTGCGGCCGGCTCAGGCTTGCGGCGCGAGGCCTTGCAGCAGCTCCTGGACCTGCGGCGCGGCCTCCTTGGCCATCATGCCGACGGTGTGATAGCCGCAATCGACGTGATGTACCTCGCCGGTCACCGCGGCCGAGAGATCGGAGAGCAGATAGAGCGCCGCGCCGCCGACCTGGTCGAGGCTGACGTTGCGGCGCAGCGGCGCGTTGTACTCGTTCCATTTGAGGATGTAGCGGAAGTCGCCGATGCCGGAGGCGGCCAGCGTCTTGATCGGCCCGGCAGAGATCGCGTTGACGCGCACGTTCTGCTCGCCGAGGTCGGCGGCCAGGTACCGCACCGAGGCCTCCAGCGCCGCCTTGGCCACGCCCATGACGTTGTAGTGCGGCATGACCCGCTCGGCGCCGTAGTAGCTGAGAGTCAGCAGGCTGCCGCCCGCCGTCATCAGCGGCAGGGCGCGCCGCGCCACGGCGGTGAAGGAATAGCAGGAGATGTCGAGGCTCTGGACGAAGTTGTCGCGCGAGGTGTCGAGGTACTTGCCCTTGAGCTCCTCGCGGTCGGCGTAGGCGATCGCGTGGACCACGAAGTCCAGGCGGCCCCAGGCCGATTCCAGGGCCTCGAAGACCTGGTCGATCGACTCGTCCTCGGTGACGTCGCAGGGCAGCACGATCTCGGAGCCGGTCGACTGGGCGAGCGGCCGGACCCGCTTCTCCAGGGCCGCGCCCTGATAGGTGAAGGCGAGATCCGCGCCATGGCCGTGCAGCGCCGAGGCGATGCCCCAGGCGATCGAACGGTCGTTGGCGACGCCCATGATGAGGCCCCGCTTGCCGGCCATGAGCGGTTCGTTGGCGGTCATGGAAGCCCTGTACCCCACCTATCCCCAGAAACGGTGGCGCATCCTACACCAATGCCGAGCGCGGTCAATTCGACCCGGCGGCCCGACCGGCTCGCCCAAGTGCCGGTTTTTCCTTAGAATGTCGGCCATGGCCATGGCCCTCGAGACCCAGTTCCTGCGCCGCTTCGAGTCCTGGAAGCGCTTCCTGATCAGCCTGCGGCAAGTGCTCCGCTTCGTCGGCTACACGGCCCGCCGCTTCGGCGAGGACAGTTGCGCGCGCCAGGCGGCGGGGCTCGGCTACATCTCGCTGCTGTCGATCGTGCCCTTGCTGGCGGTCGGCCTGGGCATGCTCTCGGCCTTTCCGGCCTTCGACGACATCCGCCTCGAGCTGCAGGTGATGATTTTCCAGAACTTCCTGCCGGCCAGCGGCTCGGAGGTCACCGAACAGCTCACCAGCTTCGTGGAGAACGCCAGCAAGGCGACCGGGCCCGGCGTGCTCGCCTTCGCGCTGACCGCGGTGCTGCTGCTGAACAACATCGAAGCGGCCTTGAACATGATCTGGCGGGTCCGCGAGCGGCGCCCGCTGGCGGTCCGCATCCTGGTCTACTGGACCATGCTGACCCTCGGCCCGCTGCTGCTCGGCGCCTCGCTCTCCTTCTCCGGCTACGTCTTCGCCGTCGTCGAGTACTCGGGCATCAACGCCTACACCGAAGGCTACGTGCAATTCGCCCGGGTGATCTCGGTCGCCCTGGCGACCTTCGGCTTCGCGGTGATCTACTTCGTCGTGCCGAACCGGCCGGTGCCGGTGGTCTTCGCCTTGGTCGGCGGCTTCATCGCCGGTCTCTTGATCGAGCTGCTCAAGGCCGGCTTCGGACTCTACCTGCAACACTTCCCGAGCTATCAGGCGATCTACGGCGCCTTGGCGGCCGTGCCGATCTTCTTGCTCTGGATGTACCTCTTCTGGGCGGCCGTGCTGCTCGGCGCGGAGGTCGCCGCCTCCGCGCCGGAGTGGCGGGCGGCGCAAGCGCGCGGCCGGCACGCGGTGGGTCCGGGCGACACCTTGTCGCTGGCGCTCGCCCTGATCGAGCGCCTGCATGCGGCACGCCAGGCCGGCGGTGCCGTCAAGGAGCGCCTGCTCAGGCGCGGCCTGCCGGCGACGCCGGTGGAGATCGACTATGCCCTCGGCCAGCTTCGCGATGCCCGCATCGTCGAGCGCACGTCGCGGGGCCGCTGGCTCCTGTGCCGCGACTTGGCGACCCTGCCCTTGGCGGAGCTGACCCAGATTCTCTCCCTGGAGCTGGACCCCGGCGACGGCTGGAGCCCGGCGGCGGCCCGCGCGGCAGGCGAGTTGGCCGAGGTCGGGCGGGTGCATCTCAGCCGAAGCGTGGAAGACTGGCTGGCTAGTCGCGACGACCTGAGCGAGACCTAGCCGGTCGCGCCTTTGAACTTCGATATAGGGCCTTCCGCCGGGTCGAGGCCGCCCTAGCCGATGCGGGAGCCCTTGACCGCTCGCATTTGGGAATGGGCCGCCGCCAAAGGCGTTGCATTGGTCAAGTCATATTCAACTACCTATAGTGGTCAAATCATGTTAAGACGTGGCTAAAGCCGACAGCTCTTCTGTTGAATCAAACTAGTGCGCGTAGAGATTGACTCGGACTTCAAGCAACGATCAGGGTTTTCCCGAATCACAATCGGGGATCGAATCTGCCCCAATAAGGAGACTGCGCCGCACGCATGGGTATGACTACTATGGTGCAGGCTTAGGTCGGGGGATTCTGATGTGACCCTATTGCTGTTGCTGTCGATAGTCCTCGGGATTGTCGCGGCCTTCGGCTTGGCCCTTTTGATTTTGGTATATCGCAAATGGCATATGGTGCCATTGGCCGGGCTCGCAGCTTGGGCAATGGCCGACGCCATCCTCGCGGCCCGCGCCGGCCAGGCGGTGCTGGGCGGCGGCCCGAGCTTCCTGCGGCCGGACCTCGAGGCTCTCTCGGTGGTCGCCCTGGCGCTGCTGGCGGTCGTGGCGATCGCCTGGCGGGCGCGGGCCGCCGCTTGGGGCGGGCCGCAATCGGCGGACACCCGCGACCAGGTGCAGCAGATGATCGACGCGCTGCCCGCCCTGGTCGGCTACGTCGGTGCGGACCGCCGCTACGCGCTCGTCAACCGCCGTCTCGCCGACTATCTCGGCCGGGCCGAGTCCGACCTCGTCGGGCGGGTCAGCGGCGAGCTGTTTCCGGCCGACGACGCGGCGGCGCTCGAGCCGCACATGGATGCCGCGCTCGACGGGCGCGACCATCGCTTCCGGATCTGCCTGCGCTTTCCGCGCTTGGGCCCGCGCCTTCTGGAGGTGGCCTTCGTGCCCGACAAGGAGACGGCCTCGGCGGTCAGGGGCTTCTTCGTTCTGGCCCACGACATCTCGGAGGCCGAGCGGGCGGAGCGTGCCTTGATCGAGAGCGAGCAGCGCTTTCGCGATCTGACCGGCATCGCGTCGGACTGGTTCTGGGAGACCGACCAGGAGGGACGCTTCTCCTACATCTCCTCGCGCATGCAGGAGGTGACCGGCATTCCGACCACCTCGCTGCTCGGCCTGCGGCTCCGCGATCTCTCGGACCGCGTGTCGCCCGGCGCCCACTGGCACGATCTCGAGGCGGCGCTGGAAGCCCACCGGCCGTTTCGCAACCTGATCTTCAAGCGGCATCTGCCGGACGGCCGGCACCGCGTGCTGCAGACCAGCGGCAAGCCGGTGTTCGGCCCCGAAGGCGAGTTCAAGGGCTATCGCGGCGTCTGCAGCGACATCACCGAGGAAGAAGCGCTGGTCGAGCGGCGGGCTCAAGCGGAGCTGCGATTCGCCACGGCGATCGAATCCGTCCCGGAAGCCTTCGCGCTCTACGACCGCGAGGACCGGCTGGTTTCCTGCAATCGGACCCACCGCGCCTTCTACGAAACGCCCGGCATGCCGGACGACGCGGTCGGTCGCGGCTTCGAGGAGATGGTGCGCGGCTTCGCCGAGCAGGGCGGCGTGGCGGGCAGCGAAGGCGAGGCCGACGCCTGGGTCGCCGCCCGACTGAAGCGCCGCGAGGCGCCCGCCCATCGGTTCCGCTTTCCGTCGCGCGACGGCGTCTGGCTGGAGGTCACCGACTTCCTGCTGCCCGACGACACGGTGATCACCATCACCGCCGACGCGACGGCCGAGGAGCGCGCCGACCAGGAGCGCCGGGCGCACGAGACCGAAGTCGCCCAGGTCCAGCGCCGCAGCATCATGGGCGAGATGGCGGCCATGCTGGCCCACGAGCTCAGCCAGCCGCTGAGCGCCGTGGTCAACTATGCCGCCGGCAGCCTGGGACTGATTCGGGCGAGCCGGCTCAGCCCCGACGAGGCCAAGCAGGCCCTGGAGCGGATCCGCTACGAAGCGGGCCGGGCCAGCGAGATGCTGCGCGGCATCGGCGCCTTCCTGGCCAACACGGAGCTCGAATCCGAGACCATCGATGTCGAGGGGCTGTTCGAGACGGTCGAGCTGCTGGCCCAGCCTGAGTTGCAGGCCGGCAGGGTTCAGGCCGGCTTCAAGGTCGAGCCCAACCTGCCGCGCCTGCAAGCCAACCGGATCGAGATCGAGCAGGTGCTGCTGAACCTGATCCGCAACGCGGTCGAGGCGGTGCAGGACGTCGCGCCGGCGGAGCGCCGCATCGACATCCAGGCGTCGCTCGCCGCGCCCGGCAAGCTGGCGGTGACGATCAGCGACAACGGCAAGGGCATTCCGGCGGAGGTCGGCTCCGCCGCCTTCAACGCCTTCTTCACGACCAAGTCGGACGGCTTGGGCATGGGACTGACGATCAGCCGGCGGATCGCCCAGGGCCACGGCGGCAACCTGC
This sequence comes from Kiloniellales bacterium, assembly GCA_028280455.1. Lineage (GTDB taxonomy): Bacteria > Pseudomonadota > Alphaproteobacteria > Kiloniellales > JAKSDN01 > JANQLT01. The sequence goes on along the minus strand of JANQLT010000151.1, from coordinate 11,293 downwards.
GGATCGTCAGCTCGGATCCGGGCAAGACCACGCTTTGTCTGACTCTGCCGCTCGACGGCCTGACCCATGGGGACGATCTCCGTGCCGCATGACCCCACCGTCTTCATCGTCGACGACGACGAGTCGGTCAGGCGCTCGATCGAGTGGCTGGTCGGCTCGGTCGGCCTGAAGGCCGAGTCATTCGCCTCGGCCCGCACCTTCCTCGATGCCTTCGATCCTGATCGCCCCGGCTGCCTGATCGTCGACATGCGCATGGCGGACATCAGCGGCCTGGAGCTGCAGGAATGGCTGATGGAACACGGGGCGACCCTGCCGGTCATCGTCATGACCGCCTTCGGGGACGTGAAGACCGCCGTGCGCGCGATGAAGCACGGGGCGATCGACTTCATCGAGAAGCCCTTCAACGAGCAGCAGGTGCTCGAGCTGATCCAGAACTCCATCGCCGAGGACGCCACGCGGCGCCAGCAGGACGTCGACAACCGGCTGGTCGGCGAGTCCCTCAAGCGCCTGACGCCGCGCGAGCGCGAGGTCCTGGAGTTCGTGGTCAAGGGACTCTCGAACAAGGAGATCGCCCGCGAGATGGGCATCGTGCCGAAGACCGTGGAGGTCCACCGGGCCCGGGTCATGGAGAAGATGGAGGCCCGCTCCCTGGCCGATCTGGTGCGGCGTTTCTCGCTCTTTCAACAGCGTAAGGGATAAACCGTAGGTAATATATACCTTTGGAGATAAGGCTATTCCCTGAACTTTCTATGGTGTTGCAGCAATTTACCCAATTTGTTGATATGTAGGACAAAACACGGTAGTACCAGCTTAGGGTGAGGTTGGAGTCTGCCGTGGGTCAATATCTTGATCTAGATCAAAAGTCCATATCTCTTGCGGCCGATAGCGAAGACGACGAGCCGCTGACAATGATCGAGCGGCGGCTGAGCGAGCTATACCGCTCGGCTGCCGGGTCGGAGAACGACGAGCACATCGCCCGCATCGGTCGTGAAATCGACGACCTGGAAGCGGAGCTGTGCCAAACGGTGCCGCGAACCATTGCGGGTATCGCCGTCAAGGTCCGGCATCTCTGGCACTGTGCCCAGGAGCAGGCCGAGGGGGACGACGAGCTGAACGTGCGGACCATCCTCGAATCGCTCTGCGGCCTTGCGAAGCAGGCCGAGGTGACCGGCGATTTGGCCTTCGGGTCCGCGACGGCCCAGAGCGAGCCCTCGGAAGACAACCTCACCGTCTCTTGAGGGACGGAACAGCCGGACGGCTTGCCCGCGCCCGGCCCGGCGGCGGCCCCGTTCAGGGGCCGCTGGCCTTGCGGAGGAGCGCTTCGATCTCTTGGCGTGTCGCTTCGGGGAGCTGTTCGATGGCGCCCTGTAGGTCGCCCAAGGTCCGCCGCAGCTCGTAGATCTGGTCGAGCAGGCGCAGGACCACGGGAATGGCCTCGTCGTTGACGGCGAGCTCGCCGCGCAGCTCGGCGATCAGGCGTGCCCTGGCCCGGTCCACCTCGTCGAAGAAGTAGGCGCCTTCCTGCTCGACCGGCAGCAGCCAGCGCTCGCTGATCCAGCGCTCCAGCTCGCCGCGGCTGATCTCGATCTCGACGACCATCTCTTCGACGCTCAACAGCATCGGCCCGCCATCCTCAGTCCAGCCCCGCCTTGTCGCGCGGGTCGTAGCGGTGCTGCGCGCCCCAGCGCTCGATGAAGGACTTCAGCTCCTCGTCCGGCTGATCCGGCAGCACCACGCGCATGGTGACGTACTGATCGCCGGCCTCGCCGGACTTGGGGTCCGCCACGCCCTTGCCCTTGAGCCGGAGGCGGCTGCCGCTGTTCGAGCCCGGCGGGATCTTCATCGAGACCTTGCCGTGCACGGTCGGCACCTGGACGGTCGCGCCGAGCACGGCCTCCTGCAGGGAGATCGGCAGCTCCAGATGGATGTCCCGCTCTTCGCGGCGGAAGTAGGGATGGGGCTCGACCTGGACCTCGATCAGGGCGTCGCCGGCGGGGGCGCCGCCGAGCCCCGACATGCCCTGGCCCTTGAGCCGCAGGGTCTGGCCGTCCTCGGTGCCGGCCGGGATCGCCACCTCGAGCTGCTTGCCGCCGGCCAGGCCGAGGCGCTTCCGGGCGCCCTGGGCCGCCTCGAGGAAGCTGACGCGGACCCGGTAGGAGACGTCCGCACCCCGGCGCCGCACGTTGTGGCTGCGCGCCTTGCCGCCGCCGCGGCGGGTGCCGCCGAAGAGGTCCTCGAAGACGTCCTCCAGGCCCTGGTCGAAGCGGAAGCCGAAGCCGTGCGGGCCGTACTTGGCGCCGTCGCCGCTTTCGGCATAGGCGCGGTAGAAGCCGCCGCGGCCGCCGGTGTCCTGGCCGCTGGCGTTGATCTCGCCGCGGTCGAACTGCTTGCGCTTCTCCGCATCGCCCAGGATGGCGTAGGCCTGGGAGATCTCCTTGAAGCGCTGCTCGACCTTGCTGTCGCCCGGGTTGAGATCCGGGTGGTACTTCTTGGCGAGCTTGCGGTAGGCGGACTTGACGGCTTCCGGGCTGGCGTCCCGGCCGACGCCCAGCACCTGGTAAGGATCGCTCATAGCGGCGCCCCGACGGAAGCGGGCCCCGCGCCCCTCGCGCTAGCGGCTGTCGACCGGCAGCTTACTGGACGACCCTCCAGGTGCCGTCGGACTGGCGGCAGGCGACGCCGTAGGCGGTCTCGGTCCGGCCGCTGACGGTCACGGTCTGCTGGTACTCGCGGCAATACTCGCCGGTCGAGGCGGTGCCGTCGCGGGTCGGCGTGACCGAGCCGAAGTTGCCGCTGTCCGGGTTGTTCCAGGTGATCGACTGGCCGATCGGCGCCGCGGTGGCCTGCTGGTTGGCCCGCTGCATCTGCATCCGGTCGACCTCGTCCAGCGAGCGGCCGATCTCGCTGCCGAGCAGGCCGCCGAGCACGGCGCCGGCGGCCGTCGCCGCGAGCTGGCCGCTGCCGGAGCCGAACTGGGCGCCGAGCAGGCCGCCGAGGGCCGCGCCGCCGACGGCGCCGACCGTCTGCTTGGTGCCGTAGCCCTGCTGGGTGCAACCAAAGGTGAACAAGGCGATCGCGACGACCGCCAGCATGCCCTTGAGGTTCATTCTGTCTTGCCCTTCATTTTGCAGGTTCGCGCCTGAGGGGCGTTCCCCCGAACACCCCTACATTTATACGCGGAATTCCGGAATTTCACCCCCGCGCGTCAAGAAATGGGGCCCGTCCTTGCGTCTTCAGGCCGGCCGCGCGAAAACCAGGGTCGCCGCCGGCCGAGCGCCTCGGTCGGCACCTTCGACCAGCCGGGAAAGCCCGATGTTCGCCGAGAGCCCGCCGGACGATCCGCTCAGCCTGTTCCACGCCTGGTTCGAGGAGGCCAAGGCGGCGGAGCCGAACGACCCCAACGCCATGGCCTTGGCGACCGTGGCCGAGGACGGCATGCCCTCCCTGCGCATGGTCCTGCTCAAGGACGTCGACCGGGCCGGCTTCGTCTTCTACACCAACCTGGGCAGCCGCAAGGGCCGGCAGCTCCTGGCCCAGCCCAAGGCGGCGCTGCTGTTTCACTGGAAATCGCTGCGCCGCCAGGTGCGCGTCGAAGGCCCGGCGAGCGCGGTCGGCGAGGCCGAGGCCGATGCCTATTTCGCCAGCCGGCCGAAGCAGAGCCAGATCGGCGCCTGGGCCAGCAAGCAGTCGCAGCCCCTGGCCGGCCGCTTCGAGCTCGAAGGGCGGGTCGCCCGCTTCGCCGCCAAGCACGCCCTAGGCCAGGTGCCCCGGCCCGAGTTCTGGTCCGGCTTCCGCATCCGGCCGCTCTATCTGGAGTTCTGGCAGGACGGCGCGTTTCGACTCCACGACCGCTTGGTCTACCATCGCCAGGGCGACGGCTGGCGCACCGAGAGGCTGTTTCCCTGAGCGCCAGCCCCGGACGGGAGGCGCCTGGCTTGAGCGCGGGCGAGCAAGCGACGATCGCACCGGAGCGTGCCGCTAGGCTGATGCGGCTGGCGACCTATGCCTCGGTCTCGGTCGCGCTGTTCCTCATCTGCGTCAAGCTGGCGGCCTGGGTCGCCACCGATTCCGTCAGCCTGCTCTCCAGCCTGATCGACTCCCTGCTCGATGCCATGGCCTCGCTGGTCAACCTGGTCGCCGTCAGCCATGCCCTGACGCCGCCGGACCGCGAGCACCGCTTCGGGCACGGCAAGGCCGAGCCCCTGGCGGCACTGGCCCAGGCCGCCTTCATCACCGGCTCGGCGATCTTCCTCGTCTTCGAGGCCGGGCATCGCTTGATCGACCCGCGCCCCGTGGCCCACTCGGACATCGGCATCGCCGTCATGCTGCTGGCCATCGTCCTGACCTTCGCCCTGACGCGCTTTCAGGCCTACGTGGTGAAGAAGACCGGCTCCTTGGCGATCACCGCGGACTCGCTGCACTACATGGGCGACCTGCTGATCAACGGCGCGGTCATCGTCGCCTTGCTGCTGGTCTCGCAGCTCGGCTGGGCGGCGGCCGATCCGCTCTTCGGGCTGGCCATCGCCGCCTACATCGTCTTCACCGCCGTCAAGATCGCCCGGCAAGCCCTCGACATGCTGATGGATCGCGAGCTGCCGGACGAAGAGCGTCGGCGCATCGCCGACATCGTCGCCGGCCATCCGGACGTGCTGGATCTGCACGACCTGCGCACGCGCGCTTCCGGCCCGACCTTGTTCATCCAGCTCCATCTCGAGATGGACGGCGACATGCCTCTGCACAAAGCCCACAGCGTCGCCGATGCGGTCGAGGCCGAGTTGCAGGAGGCCTTCCCGAACGCCGAGATACTGATCCATCAGGATCCCCATGGCCTCGAAGAAGACCATCACGCGGCCTTGCCGGGCAGCCACGAGGCGGTTTGACCTGCGTCAAAGTTTTTGGACGCCAGTACCGCTAGTTTGCCTATAGCCCCCCGGGCAAAACACCTAAGGAGCCTGTGTGTGACCCTGACCAGCCTGCTGGCCGTTCTCGAAGGACGTCCAGGCGAGGAGTCGCTGCTCGCCATGGCGCTCGATCTCGGGCGCGAGCGCGACCTGTCCATCGAGCTCTTGGCCATGCGCCCGGCGCGCGAACGAATGGTGCCTCTGGTCGCCGACGGCATGACCGGCGGCGCGGTCGGCGAGATCGTCGAAGCCTTGGAGCAGCAGTCCAATGCCCGGCTCGCCGAGACGAAAGACCTCTACCAGAGACTCTGCGTCGCCGCCGGTGTGCCGACCTTCGATGACGACGACGGCCGGCCCGGCTTCGGCGTCCGCTTCACCATCGACGACGGCGACATCGAAGAGGTCGTCGCCGCGCGCGGCCGCCTGAGCGACGTGGTCGCCATCGCGCGGCCGACCGACGCCGAAGACCGGCTCTACGCGCCGGCCTTGGAGGCCGCCTTGTTCAGCACCGGCCGGCCGGTGCTGCTGTCGCCGCCCGAGAAGCCGAGCAGCGTCGGCACGCGCATCCTGGTCGCCTGGAACGACGGCGCGGAATCGGTGCGGGCCCTGACGGCGGCGCTGCCTTTCATGCAGGAGGCGCAGTCCGTCGACGTAGTCGCCATCCAGGACGCCGGTTGCGAGGCCGACCCGGCTTTGCTGGCGCCCTATCTGTCGCGACACGGGATCAAGCCGCTCTGTCGGCGGCTCGACCCCGACTATCGCGATCTCGGCGAGCAGATCCTCGACGAGGCGCGGGAGCGCGGCGCCGACCTTCTGGTCATGGGCGCCTATAGCCACAGTCGTTTGCGGGAGCTGGTGCTCGGCGGCGTGACCCGTCAGATCCTGGCCGGCGCCGAGATACCGGTCCTGATGATGCATTGAGGACGGAAAGAGATGCTGAGCTTGCAGGACTGCATCGCCTTGTCGGACCTGACCGAAGACGAGGTCGGGGCGATCGCCGAACATGAGCATATCCCGGACATCGTCGCCGCCGAGCTCGGTCACTATCTGATCGAGAGCGGCGATGGCGTGCCGATGCTCAAGTCGATGATCGTCGAAGACATCGAAGCGGCGCGGCGGCGCGGCGATCAAGCGCGCAGCCTGAAGCTTCGACTGGTCCTACATCATTTCATCAAGACACATCCCGACTCGCCGAGCTAGTCGGGGCAAGCAAGAGTTGGCCGCGGAGGAAACACCGACATGCTGATGACCATTCGCTTGGAGTTGGCGCGCGACGAGGACTTTCCCCATGGAAGTTCGCAGCGCGGTTACGAGTTCGTGGCGCCGCTCGATGGCGAGGGTCATATCGACGTCGAGACCTGGCGGTCGTCGAAGAGCCAGTGCCGGGTCTGGCGCTTCTGGCAGGGCGAGGCCGACGAGTTCGGCCACCTGCGGCACACGCGCAGCGGGGCCTGGACCTTCCACTACGACATCGAGGGCGACCCGGACGACGACGAGCCGGGCTTCCGCTTCGAGAGCCACGCCTTCAAGGAAGGCGAATACGTCTCGATCCGCGAGCACGACGGCCGCATGCGCACCTTCAAGGTCATGGTCGTGCGGCCCTGCGCGCCGCTGCGCGTCGGCTGAGGCCCGGGCCCGCTCCGTTCCACGCGCATCGGGCTGGCCGGCGGTGTCTTTTGCGATACACTCCGGGTCATGTCCGACACCGCCAAGACCGTCATTCTGACCGGCGCCAGCCGAGGTATCGGCCACGCCACGGTCATGCGCTTCAGCCAGGAGGGCTGGCGCATCATCACCTGCTCGCGCGACGACGTGCCCCCGGAGTGCCAACGCGATCCCAACTGGGCCATCCACATCCCGGCGGATCTGGAGGAGCCGGCGAGCCTCGAGCACTTCGTCGCCAAGGCCAACGAGCTGATCGGCGACGGCCCGGTGGCCGCCCTGGTCAACAACGCGGCCGTCTCGCCCAAGACGCCCTTCAAGGAGCGCCTCGGCATCCTCAACGGCGAGCTCTCGGGCTGGCGCGAGGTCTTCGAGCTCAATCTCTTCGCGCCCCTGGCGCTCGGCCGGGCCTTCGCCGGGCCGCTGGCCAAGGGCAAGGGCGCGATCGTCAACATCACCTCGATCGCCGGCCACGCGATCCATCCCTTCGCCGGCTCGGCCTACTCGACCTCCAAGGCGGCGCTCTCGGCCCTGACCCGGGAGATGGCGGTGGAGTTCGCCGGCGTCGGCGTGCGGGTCAATGCCGTGGCGCCGGGCGAGATCGAGACGGCGATGATCGGCGAGGAGTACGAGGCCCTGCTGCCGCGCATCCCGATGCACCGCATGGGCCGCCCGGACGAGGTCGCCGCCGCGGTCTTCCGGCTCTGCACCGAGGACTTCGGCTACGTCACCGGCACCGAGATCTTCGTCACCGGCGGCCAGCACCTCTATTAGCGGACGCCTCGCCGTTACGGCGACTCCTTACGGCGTCAGGATCGTGCCGAACTGTAAAATCAATGAAACGACCATCGCGGCGGTCAGGACATGAGCCGTTACCGTGAGCTTCGCCATACTTTAAGTCCCCCTCGGCGACCCACCCCAAACACTATGCCTGCTTAGAGGTTTGCGATTGCACCACGCCGGCCGGGCACTGGCTTCGCAAAGTTGCGCATAGGGGCTCTGCATTTCCTGCGGGGTCACGCGGCTCCGCCGGCGTCGGGTGCCGCGGCAGCGCGGATCCAGTCGACGAAGGCCGTCACCTCGGGCCGTTCGAGCGCCTCCGCGGTGGCGACCACCTCGTAGCCTTGCGGCACCTTCACGCTCTCGGCGAAGGGCGCGACCAGCAGGCCGGCGTCGAGCGCGTCCCGCACGATCGGCCGGCTGCCGAGCACCACGCCCTGGCCGGCGACCGCCGCCTGGATCGCCAGGGTGTAGTCGTTGAAGCGGATCCGCTGGCCGCTGTCGGCGTGCTTCGCGTCGAGGCGGTCGAGCCAGCTCTCCCACTTGAGCCAGCTTGTCGGCCAGGGCGTGATCTCGAACTCGATCAGGGTCGTGTGGCGCAGGTCGTCGAGCCGCGCCATGGCCGGCGGTCCGGCGGCCAGGCCCGGCGCGCAGACCGGCACGATCTCGTCGTCGAACAGCCGGTGGGCGACCTCGCCGGGCGCCGGCTTGACCCCGTAGCGCACGCCGATGTCCGCCTCGCCGCGGCCCAGGTCGACCGGCCGCAGGCTGGCGTCGATCAGCACGTCGATGTCCGGACACTCGGCCTTGAAGCCCTGCAGCCGCTTCATCAGCCAGCTGCCGGCGAAGGAGGGCTCGACGGAGATGGTGAGCGATTGGCGCTGCTCGACCCGGCGCATCTTGGCGACGGCGCGCTGCAGCCGCTCGAAGGCCTGATGCAGGTCGGCGAGGCCGGCCATGCCGGTCTCGGTCAGGGCGAGCCCGCGGCCCTGGCGAATGACCAGGTTGCGGTCGAGGCTGCGCTCGAGCCCCTTGACCAGTTGCTTCACGGCGGCCGGGGTCACGCTGAGCTCCGCCGCGGCCTGGCGGTAGCTCAGGTGCCGGGAGACCGCGTCGAAGGCCCGAAGCGCGTTCAGGGAGGGCAGCCACTCGCTCATCTCAAAGTTAAGTATATCTAACTTCTAAATTCAGATCAAATGGCTGGCGTATTCACAGATAAGCCATAAATATACGTCAGTTAGAAGGTTCCCGGCACACATAAGTGGCTAGGAAATCTGAATAAGGAGTGTAAGCCATGACGATCCGCCTCAAAGCCCGCAACGACCGCTGCCGCGCGACCAAGACCCAGGGGCTGCTGGAGCTGGTGCGCCACCGCTCCCGGCGCCGCCGGAACCTGGCCGAGCTCCGCGCGCTCGACGCTTGCCGCCTCCAGGACATCGGCCTGAGCGAGGCGGCCCGGAGCCGGATGACCGGCTGACACTCGGTCGCCGTCCTCCCGCCCGCGGCTGCCCGAAAAGGACTTGCACGCCCGCCCGTTCTTCTTGAGATTGCCCGGGCAAAGGCACCAGCAAGGACGGGAGGTTTTAGGGCGATGAAGTACCTGCACACCATGGTCCGCGTGACCGATCTCGACGCCTCGCTCGATTTCTACTGCAACAAGCTGGGCCTGACGGAGGTCGAGCGCTACGACTATCCGGACAGCCGCTTCACCCTGGTCATGCTGGCCGCGCCCGGCGACGAGGAGGCGCAGGTCGAGCTGACCTACAACTACGATCCGGAGGAACTCGACGGCGGCCGCAATTTCGGCCATCTCGCCTACCGGGTCGACGACATCTACGCCCTCTGCCAGCATCTCATGGACCAGGGCGTGACCATCAACCGGCCGCCGCGCGACGGCCGCATGGCCTTCGTCCGCTCGCCCGACAACATCTCCATCGAGCTGCTGCAGAAGGGCGACGCCCTGCCGCCTCAAGAGCCCTGGGCCTCCATGGCCAACACGGGCGAGTGGTGAGGGGGCCGGAGTCAGAATTCTGCGTTGCCCCATAGAGATACGTCATGACCAACGGCCGGCCTCGATCATCGGAAGAGAGTCTGGAGGACCATGACGGGCTGAAGGACAACGAACGTCGCGCCGCGTTGGATGTCTTCCTGAAGGAAGCGGAGTTCTTGCGGAGCGAGGCACTGCAATGCATCGCGAATGTACGCAAGTTCGCCCTGACGGCGACGTTCATCGCCGGTGCATCCTTGCCCGTCATCGCGAGCCTGCTGACGTACGGCTATAGACCCGCGGGTATCGGTGCCACGAATCCTGTTCTGGCGCCTATCGGAATCGAAGCGACACTGCAGCAGAACGGCATCATTCTGGCAGCGGTCTGCATTGGCGTCAGCGCCGCTTGTGCCGCTCTTCTACTCATCTATGTCGGAACTTTTCGGCAAATCTTCAATTTCGCGAAGTACTTCAGGGAAGTATTGAAGCCTGCGGTCAACCGGCTGATCCTTGGAGCCGAACCGGACCCCTCGACAGCAGACGTCCTGCCACTCCTGCACTGGGAAACTTGGCTGCAAGATCAGCGGAAAAAGGGGTTTATCCATGCAGGCGACAGCGAGCTTGCCGCGGAACCGATATTGATTATTGTGTATGTCATACTGTTCTCGGCATTGGCTGTTTTCTTTGGATATCATTCGGAATTCAGTGAGAACGTGTTCGGTATTGCTTCGGTAGTCGCGGGACTAAATATCGCCATAGTAATGATCACATCAATCAAGTTCCTCATGATTCTTCACTCATCCGCGCAGCCCAAGCAATGACGACCTATCGCTACGCCTCCGGAGAGGAAGTTACTGATCCTCTGGAGCGATATATGGACCCCTATAAGCTGCTGCGTGAAGCAAGCGCCATCGAGCTGTTCAGTCAATTTGACTGGAAGAGCGCATTGGATTTCGGTTGCGGTTCGGGCCGGTATTTTCCGTTGTTTCGCCGTCTTTCGATGACCCGCGAGTTTCCCCGAAGTCTGTTGGGCGTCGACGCCGACCGCGCGAGACTCGAAGAAGCGCAATCAATGCTGAACAAGCTTGGGACCGACGAGAGATTGGTCGTCGAGCTGAAACTGCGGGACGAGAGTGTCTTCAGGTCAGATCTTGTGGACGTCAAATTCGATCTGATCTTGTGCTCTCATGTGTTGGAGCATGTAACCGAACATTCGTTTCGAGAGATATTGTTCGGCTTGTCTTCCTGTGTCGCGAGCGGCGGCCGGGTAATCGTCCTGGTTCAGGGCTTCTGGAACGATCGGATCGAGGGCAGGGATCTCAGCGAGGCGGAGCAATATCTTCATCTCGTCGACACGACCGAGATTCCCAATTCGCAGAGCTATCGGCTCGAAGTTTCCGGCGACGATGACTTCGACGCGCATATCCGCGATCCGAAACAGGGGCTCCTCCCGGTGCGGGCGTTGGCCATCGGAAAACGACCAAAGCGGGCTGCTCAATTGGTCCCGATCGCCGCAGATCGACCTCCGGTGAGGATGAGGCCCTACTTTGATGGCTTCGACTGGAGTGGATGGATGTATGCCAAACATCTCGTGGACGAATCTCGTGGATCCGTTCTCTTGGGGGATTTCATCTTCGGTTTCGACAAGCCCTAGGCCCGCGCGTCCATAGAGGTGTTCGGCCAAGACCGCATCATCCAAGCCCCTGAAGGGTGTCGCGAGGCGCCGTGCCGTCCACTATCCTGTTGGTCTTGCGGGCGGTTGCAATCGCGAGCCAGATCGCGCTCTACATGATGGCCTGGGGCGTGTTATCGGGCCGGAGCACGCCGCAGGACAAGGCGACAGCAACGAGGGGATGTCCGAAAAGGGCGTGGAGATTGAAATGATCCAGCAACGCTGGGCATGTGGCGGCCGCCGGCCGGTTTTGTCTGCCTGGCATGCGCTGCGGCTACTGGCCGTTTTGCT
>JANQLT010000065.1 GCA_028280455.1 Kiloniellales bacterium | reverse complement strand
CAGGCGCTTCTGCAGCGCGATCGAGCTGTCGTCGCCGACGAAGGCCGCCATGTCTCTTGCCGCGCGCCGTTAGAGCGTTTTCCGATCGGACGGCACCGGACCGCTCCCCCTCCCGGCCACCCAATAGGATACTGCCGTGGGTGGCCGGGAGAGGGAGCGGGCCGGTGCCGTGTTCCGCGTCAGCGGAAAACGCACTAGCGGTCGCGGGGCATCGGGCGGCGCAGGGCGATGCGCTGGCCGAGCGCCGACTCCCGATAGAACACGAAGAGGCCGGCGCCGCAGATCAGCGAGATGCCGAGCCAGGCGATGGCATCGGGCCATTCGTGCCAGACCACGACGCTCCAGAACACCGCCAGCGGCAAGGCGGCATATTCGAAGGGCGCCGCCAGGGCGGCTTCCGAGAGGCGGTAGCCTTGGCTCATGAGATAGCCGCCGGCGGCGCTGAGCGCGCCGAGCGCCGCCATGATCGCGGCATCGCCGGCGCTCGGCCAGACCCAGGCGCGCAGCAGGAAGGTCATCTGCGGGCCGGCCTGCTCGCCGAGGAAGCCGCCGCCGCCGGCGATCAGACCGAAGCTGCCGCTGACCACGATGAAGCAGGCCTGGATGTAGGCCGCCAGCACGGAGGCCCGCTCGGTCGTGCCGAGCTTGCGGGTCAGGATCTGCAGCAGGGCGTAGAACACGGCGGCGGCGAGCGGCAGCAGCGCCGCGAGCTGGAAGGCGCCCGTGCCCGGCCGCAGCATGACCAGCACGCCGAGCAGCCCGAGGATGACCGCCGCCCAGCGGCGCGGGCCGACGCGCTCCGACAGCAGCATTGCCGAGAAGGCGGTGATCAGCAGGGGCGCCACGAAGAAGATCGCCGTCGCCTCGCCCAGGGGCAGCGAGGCGAGGCCGAGGAAGAAGGTCATGTTGGCCATGACCACCACCGCGCCGCGCAGCAGGTGCAGCGGCCAGCGCGCCGACAGCAGGCTGCGGTAGCCGTCTTCGAGGGGCACCAGGATCGCCAGGGTCAGCGACAGGGCGATCACCGAGCGCGCCAGGATGATCTGGTGCAGCGGGTAGTCGCCGCTCAGCCACTTGATGACCATGTCGTTGGTCGTGAAGGCGGCCCCCGCGCCGATGACGCAGAACACCCCGAGCAGTTGGCTCGGGCTCCTTTCGCTTTGCTGCGTCGCGCTCAAGCCGATCCCCTCTCGCTAGCGCCGCCATCCTCGCCCCCTTTGGCGCTCTGCATCCCGCCGGGTGGTTGTCTAGGCCGAAGGCTTGGTGGCAGGCTGGCCCGGGCCGGAATCGGGCTTCGGGGCTCGAGAAAGAGGGGGACTCATGTACGCGACCGTCGACGAGCTGCGGGCCTTTCTGGGCGAGCATGGCGAGATCACGCAGCTCGACGCCTTCGTCGTCGACCTCTGCGGCAACGCCATCGGCAAGCGCCTGCCGCGCGGGCACATGGAGAAGCTCTACGGCGCGGGCACGCCGATCTGTGCGGCCATGCAGCTCGTCGACGTGCTCGGCAACACCGCCGATCCCATGGGCCACGGCTTCTCGGACGGCGATCCGGACGCGGTGGCGCGGCCCCTGCCGGGGATGATCGCGCCGGTGCCCTGGAGCGGCGGCGGCAACGCCCAGGTGCTCTGCGAGCTGACCCGGGCGAGCGACGGGACGCCCTTCTGGTACGACCCGCGGCGGGTGCTGCAGGGCGTCGTCGCGCGCTTCGCGGTGCTGGGGCTGAGGCCGGTGGTGGCGCTGGAGCTGGAGTTCTACCTGATCGAGCTGGCGCGCGGCGAGGAGGGTGCGCCGCAGCCGGCGCGCTCGCCGCTGAGCGGTGCCAGCGAGGGCCAGGGCAAGGTCCTCTCGATCGCCAAGCTCGACGAATTCGCGCCGATCCTCGAGGCCATGCAGGCGGCCTGCCGCGCCCAGGGCGTTCCCGTCTCGACCATGATCAGCGAGTACGGCGCCGGCCAGTTCGAGATCAACCTGGATCACCAGGACGACCCGCTGCGCGCCGCCGACCATGCCGCCCTGCTGCGCCGCGCGCTGCCCGGCGTGGCGCGCTCGATGGGCTGCGACGTCACCTTCCTCTCCAAGCCCTTCGCCGAGCAGTCCGGCAACGGCCTCCACGTCCACTTGAGCTTGTGCAACGCGGCCGGCGAGAACGTCTTCGATCCGCGGCGCGATGACGGCGAGACGCTGCTGGGTCAGGCCGTGGCCGGCTTGCAGGCGACCCTGCACGAGGCCATGGCGATCTTCGCGCCGAACATCAACGTCTACCGCCGCTTCAAGCCGGACGAGTTCACGCCGGTGACGCGCGACTGGGGCGAGAACAACCGCTCGGTGGCCTTCCGCCTGCCGCCGGCCGAAGGCGAAAGCCGGCGCCTGGAGCACCGGGTGGCCGGCGCCGAGGCCAATCCCTACCTGGTCACCGCCGCCGTGCTGGCCGGCGTCCACCACGGTCTCTCACAGCAGCTCGATCCCGGCGACAAGCACGGCGGCAACGCCGGCTCGGCGGTCGACGAGAGCCTGCCGCTCAAGATGTGGGACGCGCTGGCGGCGCTGCAGGCGGCCGAGATCCTGCCGGGCTACCTCGGCGCCGACTACGTCAAGATCTACGGCGAGGTGAAGGGCGCCGAGCTCGAGGCCTTCATGGACGCGATCTTCCCGCGCGAGTTCGAGTGGTATTTGTGACGGGTGCTGTTACGCCTCGTGGCGGTTCGACCAGAGCTCCCAGGCGAAGCGGGCGCGCACGCCGATGTCGAGGAAGGGGCGGGGCGGTAGCAGGCTGGGCTCGCCGAGCGGACGGAAGAGGGCGGCGCGGATATCTCGCGGTGATTGGTCGGCAACCCGCTAGAATTGGAATTTCCAGTTTGCTCCAGGGCTAAGGGAACACTCGAATACTCCAACGCTGTTGAAAAGATCGGCCAACGCATAAGCCTCTTCGTCCCCAAAGGTCCTGGCGGGCGGCCAGACAATGGAGTGGAGTCGCGGGGGCCAAATCTGAAGAAGTCCATCGTAGTCCCTCTTGGTGAACTGCCGTCGCACAAAAGGCGAACGGCTGCTCATGGCGCAGAACAGGATGTTTCCGACACCAAACGTCGTTGCTTGTGCGTCGTGCGGAGCTTCACTTGGTCGACGGACGGGTTCCTCACTTAGGCCCACTCTTGTCTGAAGGATGCTGAGATCGCGCCACGCTTCCCCTTCGTATGCGGCGATCCAAATGTACCAGTCGATTGGCGCTTTGGTGTTGCTCTTGAGCCAATTGCGCTCCTCTTGAGTGATGCAAGCCCCACTTGGTTTAGTGTACTCAGCAACCATAGCCGTCTTCGCTGCCCAAGCAGCCAAGATTGACTGCGCTCCATACCCAATACGGGCACGGCGCCCGACGATCAGTGGAGGCAGCACGCATTTGGCACTCGTTTCAAGGCCGCTCAGCCATCCGTTGTTGCAACTTCGACAAACGACCTTCAGCTTCAACGATCCGACATGCCCTTGGCCAACTCGCCGAACGTCTAACGGAGAACTCGGCCCAGCTTGGTCAGTCCAAGTTATCTGCGCGGATTTGTGCTTGCTGTTGGCGTCGCGTGGGAAGTGTTCTCGGAGCCAATTGCCGAACATATGCTCCTTGGACATTTTTCCTTCAGTCTCGCAGAAAATGCACTTCCTTCTCTGGTTTGCCATTCGCCTTCATTTCTGGATTAATGGGGGCAACGAAGCACAAAAAAACGAGCCAAAGAGCGGCACCAGTGCTGAGCCAACTTCTTACGCCTCCGCCGCGATAACCTCCACCTCATCCCCGATCCAGATCGCCGAGCGCTCCAGGTCGACGAACTGCTTCTCGTCCTCCAGCAGCTCGCGGCTGGCGGCGCGGCCGGCGGGGTCGTCGCCGAGGGTCTCCAAGGCCTCGCGGCTCTCGTACCAGATCTCGGCGACGCCGTCGTAGGGCTCGGCGGCGCCGCGGAAGCGGCCGAGGCGGGCGCTCATGGCGTCGTCGCTGCTGTGGACCTGGACGTAGCGGGCGATGCGCAGGGCCGTCCGGTGCTTCGCCACCAGGGGGCCGTGGACCTCGCGCCAGTAGCGCTGGAAGTCCTCGAGGCTCATGTCGGCGCGTCGGCGTAGACAGAAGATCACCTTGATCATGGCGCTGCTCCCTCGGGGCCCCGGTCTCGCTCCTGCTGGATGTTGGCCGGCTCTCTGGCGTTGTCAAATCCGGCAAAGGAGTGGACAGATCCGCGGCGGCGCCGTACCACGGTGGAGGGGATCTCGGCGCAAGGGGGATAGGCGCCATGCCGCGCATCACGCTGTCGACCGTGCTCAAGCTGCTGCTCGCCTCCTTGGCGGTCGGCATGCTCCTGGCCTGGCTGAACATCAGCCCGCAGGACTTGATCCGCTCTCTGGCGGGCGAGGCGCGGGAGATGGTCGACAACGCCGTCGGCCTGTTCGGCTGGGGCTTCTCCTACGTCCTGCTCGGCGCGGTCATCGTCGTGCCGATCTGGCTGGTCTTCTACCTGATCGAGGCGGCCAAAAAGAAGAAGTAGGCGCCGTAGCAAGCGGATCAGCGCCCGTCGCGTCAGCGATTGGCGCCGCCGCGGCTCTCCTTGCCCGCCGGGTACTCGGTCTCCCGCGCCTTGGCCATCTCCTCCTTGATCCACTCGATGACGTCGTTGGTGACGTCCTCGGCCGTCTCGCGGTCGATCGGCCCGCCCTCCCAGGTCTCCTCTCCGAACAGGCCGAAGGCCCAGTCGACCATCCGCTGGACCATGTTACCGCCGTCCGGCCGGCGCGGCTTCGGCTGCGGCAGGGGCACGCGCGGCTGCGTGCCGGGCGCGTCGGCGCGCCAGTCGGCCAGGGCCTTCCAGATCCGCGCCGGCAGGCCGCCGCCGCTCAGGCCCCGGGTCGCGGAGCCGTCGTCGTTGCCGGTCCAGACGCCGATGGTGAGGTCGCCGCTGACGCCGATGAACCAGCCGTCGCGCGCGTCCTGGGTGGTGCCGGTCTTGCCGAGCGCGCGGCCCCGCTCGGTCCGGGCCGCCCGGCCCGTGCCGTCGCGGACCACGGCGCCCAGCATGTCGCGCATCTGCTCGACCGAGCGCGTGGCGACGACCCGCGGCGCGTCGGGCGCCCGGCGGCGGTAGAGCGGCCGGCCCTCGCGGTCGAACACGGCGACCACGCCGTAGGGCCGGACCAGCCGGCCCCGGCCGGCGAAGGCGGCATAGGCCGCGGTCAGCTCCAGCGGCGTCATCTCGAAGGTGCCGAGCGCCAGCGAGGGCTCCGGGCGCAGCGCCGACTCGATGCCGAGCCGCCGGGCGGTCTCGATCACCTTGGCGCGGCCGACCCGCTCCTGGAGCTGCACGGCGACGCTGTTGACCGAGCGGGCCAGGGCGGTGCGCAGGGTGATGCGGCCGAGGTATTCGTCGTTCCAGTTGCGCGGCCGCCAGCCCTCGACCGTCACCGGCTGGTCGATGAAACGGCTGTCGGGGGTCAGGCCCGCGTCGAGCGCGGCGAGATAGACGACGGGCTTGAAGGCCGAGCCCGGCTGGCGGCTCGCCTGGGCGGCGCGGTTGAACTGGCTGGCGGCGTAGCTGCGGCCGCCGACCATGGCGCGCACCGCGCCGTCGGCGTCGAGCGCCACGATGGCGCCCTGGCCGACGCCCAGCGCCTTGCCTTCGCGGGCCAGCCCTTCGCGCAGGATGCGCTCGGCGGCGCTCTGCAGGCCGGGATCGAGGGTGGTGACCACGCCGAGGTCCTGCTCGGCACTGCTGACCCGCGCCTCGAGGTCCTCGGCCAGCCAGTCGACGAAGTAGTTGGCGCTGTCGATGCCGCCGCGCGCGGCGACGTCGGCCGGCCGGCCGCGGGCGGCCTCGGCCTCGGCCTCGCTCAGGTAGCCGGCCGCGGCCATGGCGCCGAGCACCACGCCGGCCCGGGTCCGGGCGCGCGCCAGGTGGCGGGTCGGCGCGTAGGCCGAGGGCGCCTTGAGCAGGCCGGCCAGCATCGCCGCCTCGGACAGGCTCACGGCGGTCGCCGGCTTGGCGAAGTAGCGCTGGGCGGCGGCCTCCATGCCGTAGGCGCCGGCGCCGAGGTAGACCCGGTTCAGGTAGAGCTCGAGGATCTGGTCCTTGCTCAGGCGAGTCTCCAGCCAGATCGCCAGAGTGAGCTCGCGGATCTTGCGCAGCAGCGTGCGTTCGTGGCTGAGGTAAAGGTTCTTGGCGAGTTGCTGGGTGATGGTGCTGCCGCCCTGGACCACGCCGCCGGCCTTGACGTTGCTCAGCATGGCCCGCGCCAGGCCGAGCAGGTCGAGCCCGAAGTGCTCGTAGAAGCGCCGGTCCTCGATGGCGATCACCGCCTGGGGCAGATGCTCGGGGAGCCGGTCCAGGCGCACGGAGAGGCCGTTGAAGGAGGCGCGATGGACAAGCTTGCGGCCGTCGGCGCCGATCACCGTCAGCCCGGGGCTCGGCTTGTCGCGTAGCAGCGCGTCGGTGTCGGGCAGCTCGGGGGCGAAGACGAAGAACAGCGCCGCCCAGGCCAGCAGGCCGACGACCACCAGCGCCATCAGCCCGTCCCACAGCTTGCGCAGGCGGGAGCGCCGGCGCTTGGGCCGCTCCACCGTGGTGCCGTCGTCGGGCTCTGCCGTCACCTGGCGATCCCTTCTAGGAACTGCGTGACTCGGGCCTCGATGCCCCCAAGGGAGAGGGGCGCCTCATGGCCCATCCCCTGTACCTTTAGATACGACCATTGGGGCGAGATCTGTGCCCGCTCGCAGTTCTCGTGGATCGTCGAAAAGCGTGAGCGGCGGATGGCGTTGATGACGTAGGGATCGCGGGTGCCGATGATCGCCAGCAGGGGCGTTTCCTCGGACACGCGGGTGCGGCCGCTCAGCCGGTAGCCGCACTGGTAGCCGGTGGTGATGATGCCCTCGACCGGGATGTCGATGGTGTTGGCCACCGCGCCGCCCTCGGAATGGCCCCAGATCAGGATGTGCTTGCCGGGGAAGCGCTCGCGGATCTTGGCGATCGCCAGCTTGGTTTGGGCGTAGCGCAGCTTGTAGATCTCGGTCTTGTTGGGGAAGGGCGGCTGGCAGCTCAGCGGTGGCCGCTCGTCCTCGGCGAAGCTGTCCGGGGCGACGATGAAGTAGCCGCGGGCGGCGAAGAACCTGGCCCAGTCGCGGATCCAGGGATCGCCGCGGATGCCGTCGCAGCCGTGCAGATGCAGCACCACGCCGCGTTCCGGATCGCGCGAGCCGAAGACGCGCGCCTCCGCCAGCGAAGGATCGAGCACCGACGGCTCGCCCGGCTGCACGAACTTGCAGGCCTCCAGCGGCGCTGCGAGCAGCAGGAGCGCGACCGCCATGTGCCGCCAGCGCCGCCGCGGCGCGGTGGCGGGTTCGACGGTCCTCGTGATCCTCCGGCGCATCGGCCGAGACTACAGCGGCCAGACCAGCAGGATCATCGGCACGCCGACGGCGATGACCAGGATCTCCACGGGCAGGCCCATGCGCCAGTAGTCGCCGAAGCGGTAGCCGCCGGGCCCCATGATCAAGGTGTTGTTCTTGTGGCCGATCGGGGTCAGGAAGGCGCAGGAGGCGGCGACCGCCACGGCCATCAGGAAGGGGTCCGGGCTGACGCCGAGCGCCTGGGCGAGCTCGAGGCCGATCGGCGCGGCGATGACGGCCGTGGCCGTGTTGTTGAGCACGTCGGAGAGGGTCATGGTGACGACCATCAGCAAGGTCAGCACCAGCGCCGGCGAGGCCCCGGCGGAAAGCGTCAGCAGGCCCTCGGCGATCAGCGCCGTGCCGCCGCTCGCCTCGAGCGCGGCGCCGATCGGGATCATCGAGCCGAGCAGCACGATGACCGGCCACTCGACGGCCTCGTAGACCTGGCGCAGGGGCACGATCTCGGTCAGCACCATCAGGGCCGCCGCCGCCGCCAGCGCGACCGGCAGGTAGAGCACCCCCAGGCTCGCCATCAGGATCGCCACGGCGAAGATGGTCACCGCCAGGCCCGCCTTGTCGCGCCGGATCACCTGCAGGCCGCGCTCGGCCAGGGGCAGGCAGCCGAGCCACTGGGTGACCTCCATCAGCCGCTCGTTCGGGCCCAGCAGCAGCAGCACGTCGCCGGCGCGGATGGTCAGGCGCCGGACCCGGTCGCGGAACTGCGCGCCCTGGCGCGAGACGCCCAGCAGATTGACGCCCTGGCGGTAGAGCAGCCGGAGCGAGAAGGCCGTGCGGCCCTCGACCCGCGCGCCCTCCGGCACCACGACCTCGACGAAGCCGAGGTCGGAAGCGCCGGTCAGCGTGCCGTCCGGCCGGTCGGCGCCGATGTAGGCGAGCTTGAGCGCGCCGACCAGCTTGTCGATCGCCTCCGGTCCCGCTTCCAGCACCAGGATGTCGCCCTCGGCGATCTCGACCCGCCGGGAGAAGCCGGGCAGGCGCCGGCCGCGCCGCACCAGGCCGAGGATCGCCACCTCCGCCTCGTCGGCCTGCTTGTCGAGGTCGCGCACGAGCTGGCCGATCGCCGGCGAGCCTTCGACCACCTTCACCTCGGCGATGTAGCCCTTGAGGTTCATGAGCTCCTGGCCGCTGTGCTTCTCGCCCCTGGCGCTGGGGATCAGCCGCCAGCCGAAGGCGGCGATGAAGGCGACGCCGACCAGGGCGCAGGCCGCGCCGACCGGGGCGAAGTCGAACATCGAGAAGGGCTCGCCGAGGGCTTCCTCGCGGAAGCTGGCGATGATGATGTTGGGCGGCGTGCCGATCAGCGTGACCAGGCCGCCGAGGATCGAGGCGAAGGACAGCGGCATCAGGGTCAGCGCCGGGCTGCGCTTGGCCTTGGCGGCGGTCTGCAGGTCGAGCGGCATGAGCAGGGCCAGGGCCGCCACGTTGTTCATGATCGCCGAGAGCGTGGCCGAGACCGCCGACATGATGCCGATGTGGGCGGTCAGCGAGCGCCCGGCGTCGATCAGATAGCGCGCGGCCAGCTCGATGGCGCCCGAGTTGGAGAGGCCGCGGCTGACGATCAGCACCAGCGCGATGACCACCGTCGCCGGATGGCCGAAGCCGGCGAAGGCCTGGTCGCTCGGCACCACGCCGAGGGCCAGGGCGACGACCAGGGCGAGGAAGGCGACCAGGTCGTAGCGCCAGCGGCCCCAGATGAGGAAGCCGAACACCAGGATCAGAAGCCCGAACAGGATCAGTTGATCGTTGTTCATCCGCGGCCCTTCCAGCCGGCTCGCCCAGCCCTTCGCGAGGTCGAGCATCGATCATCGCCGGCCCGGCCCGAAAGGCAATCGGGGATCGTCCGGCGAGCCCGGGATCTTAACCAAGTATTTGCCACGTCTGCGTAAGGCTTGTCGGGCGCGGGGTCGCCGATCCCGGGCGGGGAGTGGCATTGTCCAGGGCTGCGACAGAGGGCCGATGAGCAGGGATAGCCAGCCGCAAGCGGGGCCGGGCCTCGAGAACGAACCGGCGCTCCTGGTCGGCGAGGACTACGCGGTCTTCCCGAACCAGCGCCTGCCGGCGCTCGACAGCCCCTGCGGCGAGGCCTACCTCGCCCACGACCTGCGGATGCCCAGCGAGCCGCGCTACGCGCTGCGCTGCCGGCGCGACCTGCAGCCCCGGCTCGAGGTCGTCCGCGGCATCTCGAAAGGCGACGATCTGCCCTTCGCCTGCCCGCTCGCCTGGGCCGCCGTGCCCTGGCCGGACGACGGCCGGGAGCACTACGTGGTGGTGCTGCGCCGGCCGGACGGGCCGCGCCTGGTGGCGCCGGGCGAAACGGCGCTGCCGAAGCTGCGCGAGGACTTCCTGAAGCGCCATGTCGTGCCGCAGCTCGTTGCCGTGCTCAGCGAGCTTCACGCGCGACAGATCGGCCATCGGGCGATCCGTGCCGACAACATCTTCTTCGCCGACGAGTCCCGCAACAGCATCGTCGTCGGCGAATGCGTCAGCGAGCCGCCTGGCCTGTCGCAGCCGGTGATCTACGAGCCGATCTCGCCGGGCATGGCGCTGCCCTTCGCGCGCGCGACCGGCGGGCCGAGCGACGACATCTATGCCGTCGGCGTGCTGCTGGTGATGCTGCTCAACGGCGGCGACCCCTGCGCCGGGATGAGCGACCAGGAGATCATGCAGTCCAAGATCCTGCACGGCACCTTCGGCACGCTGGTCCGCAAGGCGCGCATACCGCTCTCCATCATGGAGCCGCTGCGCGGCATGCTGAGCGACGACCCGGGCAAGCGCTGGACGGCCGACGATCTCGACCTCTGGCTGGTCGGGCGGCACCGCACGCCCAAGTCGCATACCTTGGCGCACAAGGCGCCGAGGCCCTTCGAGTTCCGCGGCGAGGAGTACTGGCATCTCCAGACCCTGGCGCATGCCATGGCGGAGCACTGGGACGAGGCCGTCGTGCCGGTCGCCGACGGCAGCGTGCTTGCCTGGATCAAGCGCTGCTACGGCAACGACGTGGCGCGCGGCGAGTTCGTCGAGCTGATCGAGCAGCTACTGGCGCCGACACGG
Source organism: Kiloniellales bacterium (assembly GCA_028280455.1). GTDB lineage: Bacteria > Pseudomonadota > Alphaproteobacteria > Kiloniellales > JAKSDN01 > JANQLT01. The sequence continues at coordinate 4,794 of JANQLT010000065.1, read as the reverse complement.
CGCGGCGGATCGGCGGAGGACACGCAGCTTGCCGGCCTCCTGATGGCCTTTCACCCGGAAGCGCCGATCCGCTACCGCAACCTCTCGGTCCAGCCGGAGGCGCTCGGCAGGGCCCTGGCTTTCGGCGGCGACAAGGGCGCCCTGAAGGACGACTTCATGGCGGTCATCGAGTCCGGCTTGGCGCTTACCTGGCTGCACTGCCAGGACAGCATGCGGCCTGAGTTCGTGCCCTTCAGCCGGGCCGTCGAGACGGTTCGTGACCTGCTCGACCGCAGCGGCTGGGGTTTCGGCCTGGAGCGCTGCCTCTACGAGCTGAACGAGGCGATTCCCTGCCGCAGCCCGCTGCTGGACCGCTTCCTGATCAGCAAGATCGAGCAGCTCCTGCCGGCCCTCAGCCGCATCGCCGAGGAAGAGCCGCAAGAGCTGCTGCCGGTCGACCGCCACATCGCCGCCTTCTGCGCCGCCCAGATCAAGGAGATTCCCAGGAACGCCCTCCTGGAGCTCAGCGAGGAGCCGGACAGCCCGGAGCACCGGCTCGGCATCCTGCGCCTCCTGGCGAACGTGCAGCGGGTCACCGGCGGCGGCAGTCGCGAGCTCGGGCGCTGGGTCCTGCGCTGCATCTCCCCGGTGATCACCGAGTTCCACCATCGGCCCTATCGGCAGAAGCTGGCGGAGCAACTGCAGAAACTGGCGGAGCAAGGCGCGCTGACCCACATGCTGGCACTCGTAGACAACGAAGATACCCGGCGTCGGGACAAGCAAGGCTTCGAGCTGGCCCGCAAGCACTATGACCATGCGGTGCGCGAGGTCGCCTGGTTGCGCAGCGGCGGCCTGACCAGCGAGAAGCACGTCACGCGAGGCAGCCAGCAGGCGGCGCTGCTGATTTCCTCCGTCATCTCGGGCTGCACCCTTTTGGCGCTGACCCTGATCTACGTCGGCTAGGCGAGACCTCCATGGCAAACCAGCAGGCAATGCAGCGACCTGAAGCCGCGGCGCAACAGCGTGCCGGACTGCCCGCCTGGGCGAAGCTCCTGCTGCTGATTGTCTTCGCACCGCTGATCGCCGTGCTCTTGCCGACCTGTCTGCTGCTGTCCCTCGGCCTGCTGCCGACCGCCGTCGTCTATCTGAAGGACAAGACCAAGGAGAAGTCCTTCACCATCACCGTCGGCCTGCTCAATCTCTGCGGCGTGCTGCCGATGCTCGGCGAGCTCTGGAGTCGGGGCCAGGCTATGCAGGTCGCCACCGAGATGGTGGTCGATCCCCTGTTCTGGATGCTGTCCTTCGGCACCGCCGGTTTCGGCTGGCTGATCTTCATGGGCATGCCGCCCCTGATCGCGGCCTACTACAACATGGCCAGCGACTCGCGGATCGAGACCGTGCTGCAGAAGCAGCGCGCGCTGGTCGAGGTCTGGGGCGAGGAAGTGACCGGCGACGGCGATCGGCCGGACGCCGAGATCGAGAGCGAGCCAGCGCCCTGACGCCCTAGTACCAGCCTGCGATGAGTGGAACTCATCGCAGGCTGTACGGCGTTCAGACGCCACGCAGGCTTTCCTCGCTTCGCTGCGGGCGCGCATTCGCGCTTGCCAATGCTCGATGAGCCGAGCTCATCGAGCTTTGGTATAAGCCGCTATCGGGTGCCGCGGCGCCTGCCTCACGCGAGCTGGCGGACCAAGGAATCGAGTCGCCGACGGAGATCGGCCGAGGCGTCGCGGCCGAGGGTCCGGCGTAGCCGGCGCTCGGCCTCCTGCCAGAGCGGCTGGGCCCGCTCGAGGGCGCCGCGGCCCTCGTCGGTCAGCGCCACCGAGCGGCTGCGCTGGTCGGGGCCCGGGGCGACGCGCAACAGCCCCGCCTTCGCCAGGGGCTTGAGGTTCCGGGTCAGGGTCGTGCGCTCCATCTCCAGCAGATCGGCCAGCTCGGTCACGCTGCGGCCGCCGGCCTGCTCGAGGTTGGCCAGCAGGGAATACTGCGTCAGGCGCAGGCCGCTCGGCCGCAAGGCCTCGTCGTAGACCCGGGTGACCCGGCGCGCCGTGCGGCGGAGCACGGCGCAGGTGCAGGGGCTCTCCTGCGGACCGGCCGCCGGCCCGCTGTCCCCTGTCTCGGCGCCCGCTTTGTCCGGAGACGATTCGCTCATTGACAATCTTGTGCAGCTACACGAGTGTATCTGCACAGCATAGTGTTGTCCTCTGGCCCTGTCCAGGGGCCGGCGGAGAGGATCCCAAGGACCCTGATGAGCGCGAGCCCCCTACAGCAAGGCGGTGCTCCCTGGCGCACGCCGATGGTGGTGATCGTCGCCGGCTGCCTGATCGCCATGGTCGGCTTCGGCGTGCGCTCGATCTTCGGCCTGTTCCTCGAGCCCATGACCGTCGCGCGGGGCTGGGACCGCGAGACCTTCGCCCTGGCCATGGCGATCCAGAACCTGCTCTGGGGCCTGGCCCTGCCGCTCGCCGGCGCCATGGCCGACCGCCTGGGCCCGCAGCGGGTGCTGGCCTTCGGCGCGGTGGTCTACGCCCTCGGCGTCTGGGGCATGGCCGAGGCGCAGGGCGCCGCCAGCCTGCACCTCTTCGCCGGCCTGCTGACCGGCATCGGCGTCGCCTTCACCTCCTTCTCGATCGCCATGGCCGCCATGGCGCGGGTGGTCGGCCAGAGCCGGCGCTCGCTGGCCTTCGGCCTGGGCACGGCGGCCGGCTCGCTCGGCCAGGTGGTCTTCTCGCCCCTCGGCCTGGCCTACATAGAGGCCTTCGGCTGGAACACGGCCCTGCTGGTCATCGCGGCGACCTCGCTGCTCATCCTGCCGCTCGCCTTCCTGCTGCCGAACGACACCAGGGCCAAGGGCGAGGCGCCGAGCGACCAGAGCATCGCCGAGGCCCTGCGCGAGGCGGCGGCCCATCGCGGCTACCTGCTACTGACCATCGGCTTCTTCGTCTGCGGCTTCCATGTCGCCTTCATCACCGTGCACTTCCCGGCCTATGTGCAGGACCTCGGCCTGGCGCCGCATGTCGGCGCGCTGTCGCTGGCCCTGATCGGGCTGTTCAACATCGCCGGCTCCTTCCTCTCGGGGATCGCCGGCCAGCGCTGGAGCAAGAAGAGCGGCCTGAGCGCGATCTACTTTGTCCGCGCGCTGATCATCCTGGCCTTGCTGATGGCGCCGAAGGTCGAGCTGACGATCTATCTCTTCGCCGCGGCCATGGGCCTGCTCTGGCTCTCGACCATCCCTCTGACCACGGGCATCGTCGCCCAGGTCTTCGGCGTCCGCTACATGGCGATGCTGTTCGGCATCGTCTTCTTCAGCCATCAGGTCGGTAGCTTCCTGGGCGTCTGGCTCGGCGGCTGGCTCTACGACCAGACCGGCTCCTACGACGGGGTCTGGTGGGCCGGCGCCGCCCTCGGCCTGGTCGCCGCGCTGGTGCATCTGCCGATCAACGAGCGGCCCCTGCCGCGCCTCTCGCCGCAACCGGGCTAATTCGCGTCACAGTCTCGCCTCTAGAGCGTTTTCCGATCGGACGGCACCGGCCCGCTCCCCCTCCCGGCCACCCATTAGGATACTGCCGTGGGTGGCCGGGAGGGGGAGCGGCCCGGTGCCGTGATTCCGCGTCAGCGGAAAACGCTCTAGGCTCGGTCTAGAATGGCGGCATGAGCGCTCTTCGCCTGGCCTGCCTCGTCGCTTGCCTCTCGCTGGTCCTGCCGTATGCCGGCCGGGCCGACGAGCCCCTGTCGATCACGTCCGTGGCCCGCAAGCTGCATCCCGACAAGCCCGGCCTGGAGCGGGTCGGCGCCTTGCGGAGTCGGGGCGTCCTCGAGCTGAGCTCCGGCGACGCCCGCTTCGGCGGCCTCTCGGGCCTCCTGGTCAGCGCCGACGGCCGGCGGCTGGAGGCGGTGAGCGACCAAGGCCATTGGATCACCGCGCGCCTGCGCTATGACGACCGGGGCCATCTGAGCGCTCTGGAGCAGGCGCGCATCGCGCCCTTGCCGGGCGCCAACGGCCGGGCCCTGGCCGTGAAGGCCGACCAGGACGCGGAGTCGCTGGCGGTGGCGGGCGAGGCCCTCTACGTCTCCTTCGAGCACCGGCACCGCATCTGGCGCTATGCCCGGGCGGCGAGCCGGGCGCCGGTTCGGCCCGTCGCCCTGCCGGCGGTGCCCGGCCTGGCGGCGCTGACGGCGAACGACGGCCTCGAGGCCATCGAGGCTCTGCCCGGCGGCCGGCTCCTGGCGATCGCCTCGAAGAGCGACGGCGGCGCGCGCTACCCGGCCTTCCTGCTCGACAAGGGCGCCTGGCAGCGGCTGTGGTATCCGCGCACGGCGCCCTACGAGCCGACCGGCGCCAGCCTGCTGCCGGACGGCGACCTGCTGGTGGTCGAGCGCCGCTTCTCGCTGCTCGGCGGGCTGGGCATCCGGCTGGTCCGCCTGGCCGGCGAGAGCCTCGCGCCCGGCGCCTTGCTGCAAGGCGAGGCGCTGGCCGAGCTGACGCCGCCGCTGACCGTCGACAACATGGAGGGGATCGCCACGCGGCGCGGCGCCGCGGGCGAGACGCTGGTCTATCTGATCTCGGACGACAACTTCAACCCGCTGCAGCGCTCGCTGCTGCTGCTCTTCGAGTTGGAGGCGGAGTGAAGGGCCCGGAAACCAAATCCCCCTCACCCGGCTCCGGCTAAGCGCGGCCTTCGGCCTCGCCAAGCCTTCGCAGCCCTCTCCCCCGGCGGGGCTAGCACGTGCACACAAATTCTGGGTGCGCTAGTGATGCGCATTGCAGGTGGTTTGCTGAGGTGATTCCCTTGCTCGATCTGCTGGAGTCGGGAG
>JANQLT010000188.1 GCA_028280455.1 Kiloniellales bacterium | reverse complement strand
ATCGAGGACCTGGTCGAGGAGATCGTCGGCGAGATCGAGGACGAGCACGACGTCGACGTCGGACCGCGGCTGGTCCGCGGCGCCGACGGCTCGCTGCTGGCCGACGCCCGGACCTCGATCGAGGAGTTCGAGGCGGAGGTCGGACCGATCCTCACGAACAAGGAGCGCGACGAGGATATCGACACCCTGGGCGGCCTGGTGTTCTGGCTGGCCGACCGGGTGCCGGGGCGCGGCGAGCTGATCCCGCATCCGGAGAGCGGCGTCAGCTTCGAGGTGATCCAGGCCGACCCGCGCCGCATCAAGCGCCTGCGGGTCCGCAACCTGCCGCCGCCGCCGGACACCGCGACCCTCCATGAGTAAGGCGCTTTCCATTCGATCGGCACCGGCCCGCTCCCCCTCCAGGCCACCCAACGCCAGTGTCCCGTGGGTGGCCGCGAGGGGGAGCGGGCCGGTGCCGCGATCCGCGTGAGCGGAAGACCCACCAGAACCGCCGGCGCGGCGCTGCCGGGCCCGGCCAAGGGGCTGTGGCGCGGCACCGCCGAGAAGCTCGCCGGCCTGCGGCTTTGGCAGCGCATGCTGGTGGCGGCGCTGTTGGGCGCCCTGGCGGCCCTGGCCTTCGCGCCGACCTACCTGGTGCCGCTGCTCTGGCCGGCCTTCACCGGCCTGCTCTGGCTGATCGGCCAGCCCGGCCGGCCGGGCCCCGCCTTCGGCGTCGGCTGGGCCTTCGGCTTCGGCCAGTTCCTGGTCGGCCTGCACTGGGTCGGCGAATCCTTCATGGTCGACGCCGAGCGCTACGGCGCCTTGGCGCCGCTGGCGGTCCTCAGCCTCTCCGCCGGCCTGGCGCTGTTCATCGCCGCCGCCTGCGCCCTGACCGCCCTGCTGCGCCCGGGCATCGCCAACCGGGCGATGGTGCTCGCCGCCGCCTGGCTGCTCTTCGAGTGGCTGCGCTCCTGGGTGCTCAGCGGCTTTCCCTGGCAGCTCATCGGCAGCGCCTGGGTCTTCTCGGACGCCATGATCCAGCTCGCCGCCTACGGCGGCGTCTGGGCGCTGAGCTGGGTCACCGTGTTCGCCGCCGCCGCCCCGGCGCTGGCCGCCGAGCCGCAGCGCAGCGGCGCCCTGGCGCGCTGGCTGCCGGCCGGCATCGGCCTGGCGCTGATCGCCCTGGTCTGGGCCGGCGGCAGCCTGCGCCTGGCCGGCGCGCCCGCGCTCGGCAGCGACGTCGTGCCGGGCGTCACCCTGCGCCTGGTGCAGCCGAGCATCGCCCAGGCCGACAAGTGGAAGGCCGAGCTGCGCCAGGGCCACGTGGCGCGCCAGATCGCCATGTCCCGGGCGCCGGCCGAGCAGTCGGTCGACGTCGTGATCTGGTCGGAGACGGCGGTGCCCTTCAATCTTTGGCGCATCCCCGAGCTACAGGACTGGCTGGCCGACGCCGTGCCGCCGGGCGGCCACCTGATCACCGGCGCGCCGCGCCACGAGGACGGCCGCCGGGGCCAGCTCTGGAACTCCCTACACGTAATGCGGGACGACGGCAGGATCGTCGAGACGTACGACAAAGTGAATCTGGTGCCTTTTGGGGAATTCGTACCACTGCGTTCTTTGTTCGGGTTTTCGAAACTTACGCACGGCCGAGTCGACTTCTCGCCGGGACCGGGTCGGCGCACCTTAAATCTACCGGGAGTGCCGCCTTTCAGCCCGCTGATCTGCTACGAGATCATCTATCCTGGCCGGGTCGTGGCCGAGGGACCCCGCCCGGCGTGGCTCCTGAGCCTTACCAATGATGCGTGGTTCGGCACCAGCACGGGCCCTCACCAGCACTTCGCGATTGGCCGCCTCCGAGCAGTGGAAGAAGGAATACCACTGGTGCGTGTGGCGAACACGGGCATATCGGCGGTGGTCGATTCCTATGGCCGAACCGCAGAATGGCTAGGCCTTGAGGCCGTAGGGGTTATAGACAGGCCTCTACCAAAGGCCACCCCCGACACAACCGTATTTGGTGTAGTCGGCAATCATAGCGTCTTGTTTTTGTTGTGCTTGTCGATCATTTCTTGTATTGGCTCAAGAATGACTGCACAACTTTATACACCTATGCGTGAAAAATCTCCGGTTGCATAAGTAGTGCCTTGACCTGATTAGACTTATTCGTAATCTGTTTTGAAAGGTATCGGTTCAAATGGTGAAGCTATGTTACATCTAGAGGGGGGGGTAATGGCGGTTGAAAGAAAGGCATCGAACCGTGGGGCCTTTGGCATACCCAATCCGGTCGATGTCCACGTCGGGGCGCGTGTGCGCCTTAGACGTACGCTACTAGGCCTCAGCCAGGAAAAACTTGGCGAGGCGATTGGGCTGACGTTTCAACAAGTTCAGAAGTACGAGAGAGGCGCGAACAGAATTGGTGCCAGCCGCCTCTACGACCTTTCGCGCGTTCTCCAAGTCCCGGTCAGCTATTTCTTCGAGGAGATGTCCGACGAGGTCGCGGCCAAGTCGCCCGGCCAGCTCCGCGGCATGGCCCAGGAGCAGGACACCTACGAGCCCGATCCCATGGCCAAGCGCGAGACGCTCGAGCTGGTCCGCGCCTACTATCGCATCAAGGACCCGCAGGTCCGTCGACGGGTTTTCGACCTGGCCAAGGCCCTGGCCGCGGCCGACGAGCAGGACGACTAGAACCCGCGCCACGGCGTCACCTTCCCCCCGAAGCCTCTTGCGCCAAGAGGCTTGACGCCGGTCAGATCGCGACTAAAAGTTCCGCGCTTTCAGCCCGCCGCCACGGCGGCGGACCGTCGTGCGACCGCAAACGGCGCGGAGCGCCCTTGTGGGCCGTCTGCGTCGCCGCGACAGTGCAGCAGAGCCTCGTGACCGCGGACCCAGCCCGCGGGACGACGAGGCATGGCGGTCAGCGGGGCAAGCCCCAGGATCAGGAGACGAGCGGATATGAGCGGTCGCATGGGCAGCTACCTCTTCACGAGCGAATCGGTCTCGGAGGGTCATCCCGACAAGGTCTGCGATAGCATCTCCGACTCGGTCGTCGACCTCTACCTGGGCGAGGATCCGCTGTCGCGGGTGGCCTGCGAGACCATGACCACGACCAACCGGATCGTCCTGGCCGGCGAGGTCCGCGGCCCGGCCAGCGTCACCCCGGATCGCATCGAGGAGGTCGTCCGCGAGCAGGTCCGCGCCATCGGCTACGAGCAGGACGGCTTCCACTGGCGCAACGCCCTCTTCGAGAACCATCTGCACGAGCAGTCCGCCGACATCGCCCAGGGCGTCGACGCCGCCGGCAACAAGGACGAGGGCGCCGGCGACCAGGGCATCATGTTCGGCTATGCCTGCGGCGAGACCCGCGAGTTCATGCCCGCGCCGATCTACCTCTCCCACCGCATCCTCCAGGCCCTGGCGCAGGCCCGCCACAGCGGCAAGGAGCGCGGCCTGGGCCCCGACGCCAAGTCCCAGGTCACCCTGCAGTACGAGGAAGGCAAGCCGGTCCGGGCGACCTCGATCGTCGTCTCGACGCAGCACGACGGCGACCTGGAGACCGGCGAGGTCCGCGAGATCGTCCGGCCCTACGTGCTCGAGTCGCTGCCCGGCGCCGACTGGATGTGCCCGGAGGAGGACTTCTACGTCAACCCGACCGGCCGCTTCGTGATCGGCGGCCCGGACGGCGACGCCGGCCTGACCGGCCGCAAGATCATCGTCGACACCTACGGCGGCGCCGCGCCCCACGGCGGCGGCGCCTTCTCCGGCAAGGACCCGACCAAGGTCGACCGCTCCGCCGCCTATGCCGCGCGCTACCTGGCCAAGAACGTCGTCGCCGCGGGCCTGGCCGAGCGCTGCCTGATCCAGCTCTCCTATGCCATCGGCGTCTCCAAGCCGCTGTCGGTCTACGTCGATACCGACTGCACCTGCCAGGTCGACGAGGGCAAGCTCTCGGCCTTCCTGCAGGAGCGCATGGACCTCTCGCCGCGCGGCATCCGCGAGCACCTCGGCCTGAGCCGGCCGATCTACGCCCGCACCGCCGCCTACGGCCACTTCGGCCGGCCGCCCGAGGACGACGGCGGCTTCTCCTGGGAGCGCCTCGACCTGGTCGAGGACCTGCGCTCGGCCTTCGGCGCCTGACCGGGCGGCGAGCCGGGCCGAGCCGCCGAGCCCCCGCTGGACCACAAGACAAAGCTCCACGGCCGGCGCCAAGGGCGCAAGCTGCGCGCCGGCCGTCAGGCCCTCGTCGACGCTCTGCTGCCGCGCCTGGCGATCGCCCTTCCCGAGTCGGGTTTCCTCGAGCCGGCCGCGCTCTTCGCCGACCCGCCGCGGCAGGTCTGGCTCGAGATCGGCTTCGGCGCCGGCGAGCACCTGGCCTGGCAGGCCCGGCGCCACCCGGAGGTCGGCCTGCTCGGCGCCGAGGTCTTCATCAACGGCATCGCCAGCCTGCTGGCCGAGGTCGCCGAGGCGGGCCTGGAGAGGGTCCGGATCTTCCAGGGCGACGGCCGCGAGCTGCTGGCGGTCCTGCCCGAGGCCTCGATCGGCCGCGCCTTCGCGCTGTTTCCCGACCCCTGGCGCAAGACCCGCCACCACAAGCGCCGGCTGGTCCGGCGCGAGACTCTGGACCACTGGGCCCGGGTGCTGGTTGACGGCGCCGAGCTGCGCCTGGCATCCGACCACCCGGGCTACCAGGCCTGGATGCTGGAGCACGCCACGGCCCACCCGGCCTTCGAGTGGCTGGCGCGACGGCCGGCCGACTGGCGGGCCCGGCCGCCCAACTGGCCGGCCAGCCGCTACGAGCTCAAGGCCCTGTCGGAAGGCCGCCGGCCGGCCTATCTGCGCTTCCGCCGGCGGCCCCGGCAGGCCCCCGAAACCGGAACCCAAACCGAACCCCAAAGGGCACCGGGCGGCGCCGACAAAAGCCTTGCCGGCCCAGGGGGCCGGGCGTAAAGTCCGGCAACCCATAGGGACCAGATTCAAGCTCCGGTAAGAAGAGTTAAGCTGGCCCAAGAAGAATAGGGTGGGCCTGGGGCCCACTTTTTTTGTGAAACGTTCCGAGCTTGGAGTATGCACTTGGCTTCGGCGGAGAGCCTGCCAGTTGCGCCGCGCGGCCTGACCAGCGACGGCAAGGGCGCGGAGGTCGAGCGGCTGATCGCCCCGCACCTCGAGGACATGGGCTACGAGGTGGTCCGCGTCCAGTTGAGCGGCGGCCAGCGCCCGCGCCTGCAGGTCATGGCCGAGCGGCTCGACCGGGTGCCGATCGTGGTCGACGACTGCGCCGAGATCTCCAAGGCGATCAGCGCGCTGCTCGATATCGACGACCCGATCGAGGGCAGCTACACCCTGGAAGTCAGCTCGCCGGGCATCGACCGGCCGCTGACCCGGGCGGAGCACTTCGAGCGCTTCGCCGGCTTCGAGGCGAAGCTCGAGCTGCGCATGCCGCTCGAGGGCCGGCGCCGCTTCCGCGGCCGGCTGCTCGGCCTCGACCAGGGCTACGTGCGCCTGGACACCGAAGAAGGCGAGCTGCGCCTGGCCGTCGACGGGCTGTCGAAGGCCAAGCTGGTGCTCACCGACGACTTGATCGCGGCCAATCAGGCGGCCGCGAGCGCCTAGCACGGGAGAGTCTGTAAGGCATGGATACCACTGCGCTGTCACGCACAGAGCTCTTGCAGGTGGCCGATGCGGTCGCGCGCGAGAAGAGCATCGAGCGCGACGAGGTCCTCGAGGCGATGGAGCAGGCCATCGGCAAGGCGGGGCGGGCCAAATACGGCCACGAGCACGACATTCGCGCGGAGATCGACCGCAAGACCGGCGAGATCCGCCTGCGCCGCTTCCGCGAGGTGGCCGACGAGATCGAGAACGAGTTCACCCAGATCTCGGTCAAGGACGCCCAGGTCCACGACCCGGCGCTGCTGGTCGGCCAGTTCATCGTCGAGGAGCTGCCGCCGATCGACCTCGGGCGCATCGCCGCGCAGACCGCCAAGCAGGTCATCGTGCAGAAGGTCCGCGAGGCCGAGCGCCAGCGCCAGTTCGAGGAGTACAAGGACCGCACCAGCGAGATCGTCAACGGCATCGTCAAGCGCAACGAGTTCGGCAACGTCACGGTCGACCTGGGCCGGGCCGAGGGCCTGATGCGGCGCGACGAGTCGCTGCCGCGCGAGAGCTTCCGCAACGGCGACCGTATCCGCGCCTTCATCTACGACGTGCGCGAGGAGCAGCGCGGCCCGCAGATCTTCCTGTCGCGCTCGCACCCGCAGTTCATGGCCAAGCTCTTCGCCCAGGAAGTGCCGGAGATCTACGACAGCATCATCGAGATCAAGGCGGTCGCCCGCGACCCCGGCAGCCGCGCCAAGATCGCCGTGCTGTCGCACGACTCTTCGATCGATCCGGTCGGTGCCTGCGTCGGCATGCGCGGCAGCCGCGTGCAGGCCGTGGTCAGCGAGCTGCAGGGCGAGAAGATCGACATCATCCCCTGGTCGCCGGACCCGGCGACCTTCGTAGTCAACGCTCTCGCACCGGCAGAAGTGACCAAGGTCGTGCTCGACGAGGAGCAGGGCCGCATCGAGGTCGTGGTGCCCGACGAGCAGCTTTCGCTCGCCATCGGCCGGCGCGGCCAGAACGTCCGCCTCGCCTCCCAGCTCACCGGCTGGGAGATCGACATCATGACCGAGGAGGAGGAATCCCAGCGCCGCCAGGAGGAGATCCGCTCGCGCTCGCAGATGTTCATGGAGGCGCTCGACGTCGACGACGTGATCGCCCATCTGCTGGTCGCCGAGGGCTTCATCAGCCTCGAGCAGGTCGCCTTCGTGCCGGTCCAGGAGCTGGCCGACATCGAGGGCTTCGACGAGGAAGTGGCCGAGGAGCTGCGGGCCCGCGCGCGCACCTTCCTGGAGGAGCAGGACCGCCAGTTCGAGGCGCGCCGGCTCGAGCTCGGCGTCGCCGAGGACATCTCCAAGCTCGAGGGCCTGACGCCCTGGATGCTGGTCACGCTGGGCGAGAACGGCGTCAAGACGATGGACGACCTGGGCGACCTGGCGAGCGACGAGCTGATGGAGATCCTCGGCGACAAGGCGCCGGACATGGAGGCCTGCAACGCCATCATCATGGCCGCCCGCGCCCACTGGTTCGAAGGCGAGGAAGCGCCGGAGGCCGGCGAGGCGGAAGCGGCCGAGGGCGAGGGCGAGAGCGAGGGCGCCGAGGCCCCGACGCCGCCGGCCGAGGAAGCGCCGGCCGGCCAGGGCGCCGAAAGCCCGCAGTAGGGAGCTCGAAAGCAGCGCATGATGACGGGCACGCAGGTGGTCGAGGATCGCAGGCAGGCGGCGCCGGAGCGCCGGCGGCCGGCCGGCCGTCCGCCGCGCGCCGAGCGGCGCTGCCTGGCCAGCGGTCAGGCCGGCGACCCGAGCGGCATGATTCGCTTCGTCGCCGACCCGCAGGGCTTGCTGACGCCGGATCTGGCGGCCAAACTGCCCGGTCGGGGTGCTTGGGTCACCGCCAGGCGCGACTGCCTGGAGCGAGCCCTTCGGCGCAAGCTCTTCGCCCGCGCGCTGGGCCGGGATGTGGCCATACCTGACGCTCTGATCGAGCGTGTGGAGCAGGGTCTGCGTCGGCGTCTGCTCGACCTGATCGGCCTCAGCGCGAAGGCGGGACAGGCCGTGAGCGGGTTCGAGAAGGTGCGCGCCGCGCTCGGGGCCGGCCGCGTCGCCGTGCTGCTGCAGGCCGCCGATGCCGCCGCCGACGGGCGCGGCAAGCTGGCGCGCCTGGGCCGGGCGGTCGATCCGGGCCTGCCCGTCCTGGCACCGGCCGGCGCGGCGGAGCTGGGCCGGGCGCTGGGCCGCGAGACGGCCGTGCACCTGGCGCTGATGCCGGGCCGGCTGGCCGAGCAGGTGCTGGCCGAGGCCAAGCGCCTCGACGGCCTGGTGGCGGCCAAGTGCGCTGCGGACGGCGCGGACGGAGATGAATCGGTCTCAAGACCCGGGTCGCCGGGCAGCAGATAGACGTGGAGCGCAATGTCGACGACCAAAGATAAAGGCAAGCAGCCTCTGACCTTGAACCGGCCGGGGCGGCTGGAGCTGAAGAAGACGGTGGAGACCGGCCAGGTCCGCCAGAGCTTCAGCCATGGCCGCTCGAAGGCGGTGACCGTCGAGGTCAAGCGCAAGCGAACCTTCGCGCCCGGCGCCGGCGGCCGCATGACCGAGGTCACGGGCGCCGCGGCCAGCGCCGAGGCGGCCCTTGCCGAGGCCGAGGCCGCGACTCTCGAGACGCCGCCGCCCGGCGACGCCCTCCATGACCTGACCGACACCGAGAAGGCCGCCCGCCTGCGCGCCCTGGAATCGGCCAAGCAGGAGGAAGAGCAGCGCAAGGTCGAGGAGGCGCTGGAAGCCGAGCGCCGCGCCAAGGAAGAGGCCGAGGCGAAGGCCCGCGAGGCGGAGGAAGAAGAGAAGCGCAAGCAGGCCGCGGCGGAGCAATCCGAGGCCGAGCAGGCCGCGGCGGCGCAGGCCGAGGACATCGCCGGCGCGCAAGCGGCCGCCGCCGCGACCGGAGCCGATCCGGCGGCCAGCCCCGCCGCAGCGGCCGCCAAGCCGCGCGGCGAGACCGAGAGCGACAAGGAGGCCGAGGCCCGCAAGGGCAAGTTCCGCAAGGCGCCGCCGGCCAAGCCGACGCCCTCGCGGCGCGGCGAGCAGCGCCGCCGCCACGGCAAGCTGACGATCTCCCAGGCGCTGGAAGGCGGCGACCGCGAGCGGGTCCGCTCCCTGGCCTCGGTGCGCCGCCAGCGCGAGCGCCAGCGCGCCGCCGAGAAGCAGGCGCACAGCCCGCCCTCGCGGGTCATCCGCGAGGTCGTGCTGCCGGAGGTCATCACCGTCCAGGAGCTGGCCAACCGCATGGCCGAGCGCGGCGGCGAGGTGGTCAAGGCGCTGATGAAGCTCGGCGTCATGACGACGATCACCCAGACCATCGACGCCGACACGGCCGAGCTGGTGATCGGCGAGTTCGGCCACAAGGTGAAGCGCGTATCCGCCTCGGACGTGGAGATCGGCATGCTCGGGGAAGACGACGCGGAGACCGATCTGATGTCGCGGCCCCCGGTGGTCACCATCATGGGCCACGTCGACCACGGCAAGACCTCGCTGCTCGACGCCCTGCGCGAGACCGACGTCGCCGGCCACGAAGCCGGCGGCATCACCCAGCACATCGGCGCCTATCAGGTGCGCCTGGGCGACGACCAGCGGATCACCTTCGTCGACACCCCGGGCCACGCCGCCTTCACAGAGATGCGCTCCCGAGGCGCCCAGGTCACCGACTTGGTGGTGCTGGTGGTGGCCGCCGACGACGGCATCATGGAGCAGACCGTCGAGGCGATCAGCCACGCCAAGGCGGCCGAGGTGCCGATCATCGTGGCGATCAACAAGATGGACCGGCCCGACGCCGATCCCGACCGCGTGAAGAACGACCTGCTGCAGCACGAGCTGGTGGTCGAGGAGATGGGCGGCGACGTGCTCGCCGTGCCGGTCTCCGCCAAGGAGAAGACCAACCTCGACAAGCTCGAGGAGGCGATCCTGCTGCAGGCCGAGCTGCTTGAGCTCAAGGCCAATCCCGACCGCCGCGCCGAGGGCGTGGTGATCGAGGCCAAGGTCGAGCGCGGCCGCGGCTCGGTGGCCACGGTCCTGGTCAAGCGCGGCACGCTGAAGAACGGCGACGTCTTCGTCGCCGGCAGCGAGTGGGGCCGCGTGCGCGCCCTGATCAACGACCGCGGCGAGCAGGTCGAGGAGGCCGGCCCGGCCGAGCCGGTCGAGGTGCTCGGCCTGACCGGCACGCCGGTCGCCGGCGACGATTTCGTGGTGGTCGAGAACGACGCCAAGGCCCGCGACATCGCCGAGTTCCGCGAGCAGCAGAAGCGCGACAAGGAGCTGGCCACGCAGGGCCGCGGCACGCTCGAGCAGATGCTCTCCAAGATCAAGGAGGGCGAGGTCCAGGAGCTGGCCGCGGTCGTCAAGTCGGACGTCCACGGCTCGCTCGAGGCGATCCTGGCCAGCTTCGACAAGCTCGCCACCGACGAGGTGCGCGTGCGCGTGCTGCACGCCGGCGTCGGCGGCATCAACGAGTCGGACGTGGCGCTGGCCCGCGCGTCGGAAGGCCTGATCATCGGCTTCAACGTGCGCGCCAACCCGCAGGCCCGCGAGCTGGCCCGCCGCGACGACGTCAACATCCGCTACTACTCGATCATCTACGACCTGGTCGACGACGTGAAGGCGGCGCTCTCCGGCCTGCTGTCGCCGGCGCGCGAGGAGCGCTTCCTGGGCTACGCGCAGATCCGCGAGGTCTTCAACATCACCAAGGTCGGCAAGGTCGCCGGCTGCATGATCACCGAAGGCACGGTCAAGCGCGGCGCCAAGGTCCGCCTGCTGCGCGACAACGTGGTGATCCACGACGGCGCCCTGAAGACGCTCAAGCGCTTCAAGGAAGAGGTGCGCGAGGTCAAGGACGGCTACGAGTGCGGCATGGCCTTCGAGAACTATCAGGATATCCAGGTCGGCGACCAGATCGAGTGCTACGAGGTCGAGGAGGTCACGCGCACGCTCTAGCCGGCTGCCGAAGGGCCCGATGTCCTTGACCAGGGTCATCCTTCGTCAAGCTCAGGATGAGGTGAATTCCTTGAAAATCCTCGCCCTCACCCTGAGCCTGACGAAGGGTGAGCCTGACGAAGGGTGAGGGTAGCGGCTAGCGCGCCACGCGCAGACGGCCTGAGACCCGAGAGAAAGAGAAGAGTCCGCCGCCGTCGCATTTCCGGCGGCGTGCGGACGGAGAGCAAGCCAGCATGAGCCGAAGCAAGGGCAAGCCGCCAAGCACCCGGCAGCGCCGGGTGAACGAGGAGCTGCGCCACGCCTTGACGCGGGTCATGGCGCAGGCGCGCTTCGACGATCCCGTGCTGGCCGGCGCCAACTTCACCGTCACCGAGGTGCGGGCCAGCCCGGACCTGCGCAACGCCACCGCCTTCGTCACGCCCCTGGGCGGCGAAGACCTGGCGGCGCGGGTCAAGGCGCTCAACAAGGCTTCGGGCTACCTGCGCCACCTGCTGGCCGAGGAGATCGAGCTGCGCTACCTGCCGAGGCTGTCGTTCGAAGCCGATGCCAGCTTCGACGAGGCGGCGCGGATCGAGGCGATCCTGGCGCGGCCCCGGGTCGCGGCCGACGTGGTCGCCGGCCCGGACAACGAGCCGCGGGACGACGATGGGCCGTAAGCGCAAGGGCGAGGCCATCAACGGCTGGCTGATCGTCGACAAGCCCTCCGGGCCGACCTCGAACGACGTGGTCGGCCGGGTCCGCCGCCTGACCAACGCCCAGAAGGTCGGCCATGCCGGCACCCTCGATCCCATGGCGACCGGCGTCCTGCCCCTGGCCCTGGGCGAGGCGACCAAGACCCTGCCCTACGTCGTCGACCGGCCGAAGCGCTACCGCTTCACGGTCCGCTGGGGCCAGGCGACCAGCACCGACGACGCCGAGGGCGAGGTCGTCGAGACCAGCGAGGCCCGGCCCGCGGAGAGCACCATCCGCGAGGCGCTAGCCGGCTTCGTCGGCGAGATCGAGCAGACGCCGCCGATCTTCTCGGCGGTCAAGGTCGACGGCATGCGGGCCTACGACCTGGCCCGGCGCGACGAGCCGGTGGCCCTGGCGCCCCGCGTGGTGACGATCGAGCGCTTCGAGCTGGAGGCCATCCGGAGCCCGGACTTGGCAGATTTTGTGGTCGACTGCGGCAAGGGCACCTATATGCGGGCCCTGGCCCGGGACCTCGGCCAGGCCCTGGGCTGCCTCGGCCATGTCGTCGCGCTGCGCCGGACGACCACCGCGGGCTTCTCGGAGGACGATGCGATTTCGCTGGATCGCTTGGAGGCCCTGGGGCATAGTCCCGCCGCCTTGGAGCAGATGCTCCCGGTCGAAGCGGGGCTGGACGACATCCCGGCCTTGGATTTGACCGAGATGGAGGCAAGTCGCCTGCGCTCCGGACAAGGGGTTTCGATGCTCGCTCGCGCCAAGCGCGAACGGGCCTTGAGCCTGGAGCAGGGTGGCCTGGCCTACGCCGTGTCGGCGGGACGCCCGGTCGCCATCGTTCGATACCAAGCCGGCGAGTTGCGCCCCATCCGCGTTTTGAACCTCTAGACCTCGAGGAAAGACTTTCGATGTCGATCACTGCCGAACGGAAGACCCAGGTGGTCTCCGACTATGCCCGCCATGAGGGCGACACCGGTTCGCCGGAAGTACAGGTAGCCATCCTCTCGGAACGGATCGGCAACCTGACCGAGCACTTGAAGAGTCACAAGAAGGACTTCCACTCCCGCCGTGGCCTGCTGATCATGGTCGGCCAGCGGCGCAGGCTGCTCGATTACCTCAAGCGCAAGGACGTCAAGCGTTACGAGGCGCTGATCCAGCGTCTGGGACTGAGACGCTGAGGCGCTGAGGCTCTGAAGGTTTCGGCCGCAGCGATGGGTACCGTGATGCCGCGAGTCTGCCAGCGCAGACCTGCCGGTGGCACGCGCCTGCCTGCAGCCTTGCCTGTTTCATCGTATGGCACGCCATCGCGAACCGGCCGGTGCGATGGCGTCAAGGGACCGGGCCGCCGCAAGGGGCGCGCTGGGCAGCTCTTCGGATCGCCGAGGGCTGCGGGCCGCTTCTTCCGAGGGTCCGGTCGTCAACTCACGTCCATGACGGACAAGCCGGCCGTGACTGGAAGGACGAACGGACATGTTCGAGATTCATCGCAAAGAGATCCAATGGGGGGGACGCACCCTTAGCCTCGAGACCGGGCGGGTCGCCCGGCAGTCGGACGGCGCCGTCTTGGCGCAGTACGGCGACACGGTGGTGCTCTGCACCGCGGTCGGCGCGCGCTCGCCGCGCGAGGGCGTCGACTTCTTCCCCCTGACCGTCAACTACCAAGAGAAGACCTTCGCCGCCGGCAAGATCCCGGGCGGCTTCTTCAAGCGCGAGGGCCGTCCGAGCGAGAAGGAGACGCTGACCTCGCGCCTGATCGACCGGCCGATCCGGCCGCTCTTCGCCAAGGGCTACCGCAACGAGACCCAGGTCATCTGCACCGTGCTGAGCCACGACCTGGAGAACGACCCCGACGTCGTCGCCATGGTCGGCACCTCGGCCGCGCTGACCCTCTCCGGCATGCCCTTCCTGGGCCCGATCGGCGGCTGCCGCGTCGGCCATGTGAACGGCGAGTATGTGCTCAATCCCTCGGGCGAGCAGCTGACCGAAAGCGCCCTCGACCTGGTCGTCGCGGGCACCCGCGAAGGCGTGCTGATGGTCGAGTCCGAGGCCAAGGAGCTGTCCGAGGACGTCATGCTGGGCGCCGTCACCTACGGCCACCAGCAGATGCAGGCGGTGATCGACATGATCATCGACCTGGCCGAGGAGAGCGCCAAGGAGCCCTGGGACATCGCGCCGCCGGCCCCCGAGGTCGAGACGGTGCGCGGCCGCTTCGAGAGCGATGTCCGCGCCCAGCTCGCCGAGGCCTACCTGGAGCGCGACAAGATCGCCCGCCAGGACAAGGTCGCCGCGGTCAAGGACGCGGCCATGGAGTCGCTGGGCGACGACGAGGCGGCGCTGGCCGTCGCTGGCGGCGTCTTCAAGGACCTCGAGAAGGACGTCGTGCGCGGCCGCATCCTCGAGACCTCGGGCCGCATCGACGGCCGCGGCACCGCCGACGTCCGGCAGATCGACTGCCAGGTCGGCGTCCTGCCGCGCACCCACGGCTCGGCGCTCTTCACCCGCGGCGAGACCCAGGCCCTGGTCACCACCACCCTGGGCACCGGCCAGGACGAGCAGATCATCGACGCCCTGGAAGGCGAGTACCGGCAGCCCTTCCTGCTGCACTACAACTTCCCGCCCTACTCGGTCGGCGAGGCGCGGCGCATGATCCCGCCGGGCCGCCGCGAGATCGGCCACGGCAAGCTGGCCTGGCGCGCCGTGCATCCGCTGATGCCCGAGCCCGAGGACTTCCCCTACACGATCCGCGTGGTCTCCGAGATCACCGAGTCGAACGGCTCCTCCTCGATGGCCTCGGTCTGCGGCGCCTCGCTCGCCATGATGGACGCCGGCGTGCCGCTGACCCGCCCGGTCGCCGGCATCGCCATGGGCCTGATCAAGGAGGGCGAGAAGTTCGCCGTGCTGTCCGACATCATCGGCGACGAGGACCACCTCGGCGACATGGACTTCAAGGTGGCCGGCAGCGAGGCGGGTATCACCTCCTTGCAGATGGACATCAAGATCACCTCGATCACCGAGGAGATCATGCGCATCGCCCTCGACCAGGCACGCGACGGCCGTCTGCACATCCTGAACGAGATGACCAAGGCCCTGAGCAGCGCCCGCGACGACGTCTCGGCCATGGCGCCGCGGATCACCACGATCCAGATCAACAAGGAGAAGATCCGCGACGTCATCGGCACCGGCGGCAAGGTGATCCGCGAGATCACCGAGACCACCGGCGCCAAGATCGACATCGAGGACGACGGCACGATCAAGGTGGCGGCGGTCGACCAGGCCGCGGCCGATGCCGCGATCAAGTGGATCAACGACATCGTGGCGGAGCCCGAGGTCGGCAAGATCTACAACGGCAAAGTGGTCAAGATCGTCGACTTCGGCGCCTTCGTGAACTTCCTCGGCCCGCGCGACGGCCTGGTGCACATCTCCGAGCTGGCCCAGAACCGGGTCAAAACCGTGGCCGACGTCGTCAACGAGGGCGACAAGGTGCTGGTCAAGTGCATCGGCATCGACGACCGCGGCAAGGTGAAGCTCTCCATGAAGGCGGTCGACCAGCAGAGCGGCGAGGACCTGCAGGCCCAAGCCAGCTAGGCAGGCCGGCCGAGACCCCATCACCGCACGGCAGCCGGAGAGCCAGGCTATGGAGCTCCGGCTGCCGACGGTGATCGGCCACCGCGGCGCCGCCGCGCAGGCGCCCGAGAACACCCTCGCCGGCCTGCGGGTTGCCGCCGAGCAGGGCGCGACCTGGGTCGAGTTCGACGCCATGCTGAGCGCGGACGGCGTCCCGATCCTGTTCCACGACGACAGCCTGCAACGCACCACCGGCCGCGACGGCCTGGTGGCCGAGACCGACTGGCGCGTCCTCCGCGAGCTGGACGCCGGCAGCTACTTCGGCGAGGCCTTCGCGGACGAGCGCGTGCCGAGCCTGGCCGAGGCGCTGAACCTGCTGCTCGACCTGGGCCTGCATCCCAACATCGAGATCAAGCCGACGCCGGGGCGCGACGTCGAGACCGCCGTGCGCGTGGTCGAGGTGACGGCGGAGGTCTGGCCGAGGGATCGGCAGGCGCCCTACTTCTGCTCCTTCAGTGCCATGGCGCTCGCCGCCCAGCGCGCCCTGCGCCCGGATTGGCCCAGTGGATTCAACGGCTTACGACATGAGGCCGACTGGCAGGAAAGGCTGCGGGCGCTTGGCTGCGGCGCCTACCACCTGCTCGAGCGCGAGATCACGCCGGACCTCGCCGCCACGATCAAGGCGGCCGGCTACGGCCTGGTGAGCTTCACCGTGAACGACCCGGCGCGCGCCCGTGCGCTGCGCGGCTGGGGCGTCGACAGCCTCGTCACCGACAGCCCGCGGGAGATTTTGGCGGCGCTCGCCGCCTGATTGTCAGGGGACAAGATCGTACAAGCCGCGCTCCGCCCGCCGCGCTAGGCTCGGGCATGGGCAAGAGCGTCTATCCCGGCTACGGCGAAGTCCGGCACTTCAAGCGGCTGCCGACCTGCGGCGGCATCGAAGCGCTCAACGCGCGCTTCGGGCGCTTCGACTTCGAGCGCCACGCCCACGACCGGATCTCCATCGGCCTGATCACGCGCGGCGCGCTGCGCATCGCCCAGCCGAGCGGCAACGAGATCGCCGGCCAGGGCAGGCTGATCTTCTTCCACCACGACCTGGTGCATTGGGGCGGCGCGCTCAACGAGAGCGGCTGGTCGATCCGCACGCTCTACGCCGATCCCGGCACGCTGACGCGCCTGGCGCGACCGCGCGGCCGGAGGCGCGGCGGCACGGTCGACTTCCCCGAGCTCGTGGTGGACGCGCCGCAGGACGCCCGCCGCCTGCGCGCGCTCCATGCCGGCATCGAGGGCGAGGCGCCGCGGCTCGACGTCGAGGTCCGGCTGCTCGACACGCTCGCGCTGCTTCTGGCGCGCTACAGCAAGGCCGGCAGCGAGCCGCGGGCCGCCGGCCGGGAGCCGCAGGCCGTGCGCCGCGCCCGCGACTATCTCGAGGCGCATGTCGCCCGGGACGTCGGGCTCGCCGAGCTGTCGGCCGTCGCGCGGCTCAGCCCCTCGCGCCTGGTGCGCAGCTTCAAGGCGGCCGTCGGCCTGCCGCCCCACGCCTATCACCGCTATCTCCGGGTGCGCCGGGCACAGTCCCTGCTGCGCGACGGCCTGCCGGTCGCCCTGGTCGCCCAGGACTGCGGCTTCGCCGACCAGTCGCACCTGACCCGCGCCTTCAAGCGCCACGTCGGCGTGACGCCCGGCCGCTTCCGCAGCGCTTGACGGCAAGGGCGTACAAGACCCGGCACCCTGGCGGCGCCTAAGAGACCCGTCGTTTCGTCACAACGCAGGGCCGCCATGTCCGACGAAGGCGCCAGCTTCACCCTCGCCGGGATTCGCCGCGGCGCCGTCGCCATCCTGCCGCTGGCGCCGGGCGGCCTGCTGTTCGGCCTGTCGCTCGGCCTGCTGGCCGCCGGGGCCGGCCTGAGCCTGGCGGAGACGCTTTTCATGAGCGCCAGCGTCTTTGCCGGCGCGAGCCAGTACCTCGCCGTGGAGCTCTGGCGCGAGCCGCTGCCGATGGCCAGCATCGTGCTCGCCACCCTGGTGGTGAACCTGCGCCACGTGCTGATGGGCGCGGTCCTGGCGCCCTGGCTGCGGCACCTGCCGCGCCGCCAGGTGCTGCCGACGCTGTTCTTTCTGGTCGACGAGAACTGGGGCGTCACCGCCGGCCGTCGGCAAGGCCCGCCGGCCGGGCGCGAGCGCGATCTCGGCTTCCTGCTCGGCGGCGGGCTGCCGCTCTACGGCCTCTGGAACCTCGGCAGCCTGCTCGGCCACGCCGCCGCCGGGCTGATCGAGGATCCGCGGGCCTGGGGCCTCGACGCCCTGGCCGGCGCGATGTTCCTGGTGCTGCTGCTGCTGCAGTGGCGCGGCCGGCACTGCCTGCTGCCCTGGGCGGTCGCCGCCGGCGTGGCCCTGGCCGCCCAGAGCGTCCTGCCGGTGGCCTGGACCGTCCTGCTCGGCGCGCTGGCCGGAGCGCTGCTCGGAGCGCTGCGCGATGGCCGCTGACGGGATCGCGGACTGGCTGCCCTGGCTGACCATCGCCGCCATGGCGCTGGTCACCTACCTGACCCGGATCGGCGGCTTCCTCGCCTTCGCCCGGGTGCCGGACCGCGGCCTGCTGCGGCGTGTGCTCGACCATGTGCCGGGCACCACCTTCGCCGCCCTGGTGCTGCCGAAGCTGATCCTGGCCGGCCCCAGCGCCGAATGGCTCGGGGCCGCCGCCCTGATCCTGCTGTTCTGGCGCGGCGCCGGGCCCTTCGCCGGCATCGTCGCTTACGTGGCGGTGGTGGCGCTGGTCCGCGCGGTGACGGGCTGACCGGCGGACAGCCCGGCCTCAGTCCCCTTTGCGGCCAGGGCCCGGGATGCCGACGATGTTGTAGCCGCAGTCGACGTTCATGACCTCGCCGGTGACGCCGCGCGAGAGGTCCGACAGCAGGTAGAGCGCCGCGCCGCCGACCTCGTCGAGGTCGACGCTGCGCCGCAGCGGCGCGTTGTCGCGCGACCAGCCGTAGACGAAGCGGGCGTCGGCCACGGCCGAGCCGGCCAGGGTGCGCATCGGCCCGGCGGAGATCGCGTTGACCCGCACGTCCTGCGGCCCGAGGTCGGCCGCCAGGTAGCGCACGCTGGCCTCGAGTGCGGCCTTGGCCACGCCCATCACGTTGTAGCTCGGCGTCACCCGCTGGGCGCCGAGGTAGCTCAGGGTCAGCAGGCTGCCGCCCTCGGTCATCAAGGCCGCGGCACGCTGGGCGATGGCGGTGAAGGAGTAGCAGGACACCGCGAGCGTGCGCGCGAAGTTGCCGCGCGTGGTGTCGATGTAGCGGCCCTTGAGCTCTTCCTTGTCGGAATGGGCGATGGCATGGACCACGAAGTCGAGCCGCCCCCAGTCCCGGCTCAGGCGCTCGAAGACCCGGTCCAGGTCCTCCGGCCGGTCGGCGTCGCAGGGCATGACCTCCTCGCAGCCGAGCGAGTCGGCCAGCGGCTTGACCCGCTTGCCGAAGGCCTCGCCCTGGTAGGTGAAGGCGAGGCGCGCGCCGTGCTTGTGCAGCGCCCGGGCGATGCCCCAGGCGATCGAGTGATCGTTGGCGACGCCGAGGATCAGGCCCTGCTTGTCGGCCATCAAGGCCGGCGAGACCGGGGCGGAACCCTCCTCGTCGTCCTCCAAACGCTCGACCTTTCTGCTCGTCCCTTCCATACCCCCGAGACCCCTGCCGTCACTCCTCCAAGCGACGAAACACCAGTGTCGCGTTGGTGCCGCCGAAGCCGAAGCTGTTGGACATCACGCAATTGAGCTGCACGTCGTCGAGACGCTCGCGCAGGATCGGCATGCCTTCGGCTTCCGGATCGAGCGTCTCGATGTTGGCCGAGGCGCAGATGAAGCCGTTGTTCATCATGAGCAGGGAATAGATCACCTCGTGGACGCCGGTGGCGCCCTGCGAGTGACCCGTCAGCGACTTGGTCGCGCTAATCTTGGGCATGTCGGCGCCGAAGATCTCGCGGATCGAGTCCAGCTCGATGCAGTCGCCGACCGGGGTCGAGGTGGCATGGGTGTTGATGTAGTCGACCGGCGTGTTGCCGAGGCCCTGCATGGCCAGGCGCATGCAGCGCAGGCCGCCCTCGCCGGAGGGCGCGACCATGTCGGCGCCGTCCGAGGTCGCGCCGTAGCCGACCAGCTCGCCGTAGATCTTGGCGCCCCGTGCCTTGGCGTGCTCCAGCTCCTCGAGCACCACCGCGCCGCCGCCGCCGGAGATGACGAAGCCGTCGCGGTCCTTGTCGTAGGCGCGCGAGGCGCGCTCGGGCGTGTCGTTGTACTTGCTGGAGAGCGCCCCCATGGCGTCGAACAGCACGGTCAGCGACCAGTGCAGCTCCTCGCCGCCGCCGGCGAAGACGATGTCCTGCTTGCCGGTCTGGATCAGCTCGGCGCCGTTGCCGACGCAATGGGCCGAGGTCGAGCAGGCGGAGCTGATCGAGTAGCTGTGGCCCTTGATCTTGTAGGCGGTCGCCAGGTTGGCGGAGTTGGTGCTCGACATGCAGCGCGGCACCATGTAGGGGCCGACCCGCTTCGGGCTCTTCTCGCGCGCCAGGTCGGCGGCCAGGACCTGGTTCGAGGTCGAGGGCCCGCCCGAGCCCATGACCAGGCCAGTGCGCTCGTGGGAGACGTCCGCCGGCGTCAGGCCGGAGTCGGCGATCGCCTCCTCCATCGCGATGTAGTTGTAGGCGGCGCCGTCGCCCATGAAGCGGCGGATCTTGCGGTCGAGCCGCTCGTCGAGATCCAGCTTGATCGAGCCGTGGACATGGCTGCGGAAGCCCATGTCGGCATAGGTGTCGGCGAAAGTGATGCCGGAGCGGCCTACTCTCAGGGAATCCGTGACCTCACGACAGTCGTTGCCGATGCTGGACACGATCCCCATGCCGGTGACGACCACGCGTCGCATGGGCTACAGACTCACGCCATCTCGGATCGGAACAGGCCGACCTTGAGGTCCTTGGCCTCGTAGACCGTCTCGCCGTCGACCTTCATGATGCCGTCGGCCACGCCGAGCACCAGCTTGCTCATGATGACGCGCTTCAGATTGAGCTGGTAGATCACCTTCTTGGCGTTGGGCAGCACCTGGCCCTTGAGCTTGACCTCGCCGACGCCCAGCGCCCGGCCCTTGCCGGGAGCGCCCATCCAGCCGAGGAAGAAGCCGACGAGCTGCCAGAGCGCGTCGAGGCCGAGACAGCCCGGCATCACCGGGTCGGTCTCGAAATGGCAGCCGAAGAACCAGAGGTCGGGCTTCACGTCCAGCTCGGCGACGATTTCGCCTTTGCCGTGAGTCCCGCCCTCGTCCTTGATGACCGTGATCCGGTCAAACATCAGCATCGGCGGCAGAGGCAGGCGGGCATTGCCCGGGCCGAACAGCTTGCCGTGCGCGCAGTCGAGCAGCTCCTCGAAGCTGAAGGACTCTTTGCGCTTGGCGGGTTCGACAGCCACGTTTTGAGATCGCATGCGTCACCCATAAAGGACACGCAGGCGGCCCGATAGGCCGCCCGGCAGCGGCGGACTATACCATAGCGTCGGTCGGGTCAATCAAGCCGGAAGCGCCCGAACCCCTGTCCGGGCGCCCGGCGGGCCGAACCCGCCCGACTATGCGATTTAAAGGCGTTCCAAAAAGATGGACAATCCTCTGGCTTGCCCTTCCTTTTTAGCGCGATATCACTATATTGCAACAAATGTCCCGCGCCCGTCCCTATAGCGCCTTGATCGAGCGCCTGAAGACCGCCGGCCTGCGCCCGACCCGGCAGCGCCTGGCGCTGGCCAAGCTGCTGCTCGAGGGCGGCCATCGCCACGTCACCGCCGAGCAGCTCCACGGCGAGGCCCGCGACGCCGACGTCAGGGTCTCCCTGGCCACGGTCTACAACACCCTGCACCAGTTCATCCGCGCCGGGCTGCTGCGCGAGGTCGTGGTCGACGCCGGCCGCTCCTACTTCGACACCAACATGGCCGACCATCACCACTTCTACTTCGAGGACAGCGGCGAGCTGATGGACCTCGACGGCGCGGCCGTCGAGCTGGCCAACCTGCCGAGCCCGCCGGCCGGCCGCGAGATCACCCGGGTGGACGTCGTCATCCGGGTCAAGTAGCGCCCGGACGCGCCGGAGGCTCCGCGAAGCCTCAAATTGCTGCGTTTAGATCTAGAACAATTCCAATCTGTTGACGCGCCCCGGCGCGCGACCTACATAGGGCGCGGGGTGGCGCCGGCCGGCGCTTGCCCGAAGGAACCCAAAAAAAGTGACCGCCTGACAACGAGGAGAACGGAAATGGAGCTGAAGGGTAGCAAGACCGAGCAGAACCTGAAGGATGCCTTCGCCGGCGAGTCGATGGCCAACCGCCGCTATCTCTACTTCGCCCAGAAGGCCGACATCGAGGGCTTCAACGACATTTCCGCGGTCTTCCGCTCGACCGCCGAGGGCGAGACCGGCCATGCCCACGGCCACCTGCAGTTCCTCGAGGCCGTCGGCGACCCGGCCACGGGCGAGCCGATCGGCGACACCGGCCTGAACCTCAAGGCGGCCATCGCCGGCGAGACCCACGAGTACACCGACATGTATCCGGGCATGGCCCGCTCGGCGCGCGAAGAGGGCTTCGACGAGATCGCCGACTGGTTCGAGACCCTGGCGAAGGCCGAGAAGAGCCACGCCGGCCGCTTCCAGAAGGCCCTCGACTCGATGGGCTGAAGCCCGTCCGTTTGAGTCCCGACAGGATACTGTTCCGCCGGCCCCGGCACGCGGCGCCGCCCGCCTAGGCGGCGTGCGCGGCCGGCCGCGCCGGCCTTTGTCACGAGAAGGACTGTTCGATGCGCGAAGGCGGCTTGGGCGCGCCGGTGCGCCACCCGATCGACTGGCAGCACCCCGACTTCACCGACGCGGAGAAGCTCGACGCGGAGCTGCGCCGGGTCTTCGACATCTGTCACGGCTGTCGCCGCTGCTTCAATCTCTGCGATTCCTTTCCGCGGCTCTTCGACCTGATCGACGAGTCCGAGACCGGCGAGCTCGACTCGGTGGACTCGAAGGACTTCGGGCCGGTGATCGATGCCTGCACGCTCTGCGACATGTGCTTCATGGTCTCCTGCCCCTACGTGCCGCCGCACGAGTTCGACCTCGACTTCCCGCACCTGATGCTGCGCGCCCGCGCCGCCGACATGGCGAAGGGCAAGGTCGACCGGCGGGTCGCCGAGCTGACCAAGACCGACCGCAACGGCCGGCTCGCCGGCATGGCGACCGGCCTGGCCAACTGGGGCAGCGCCCGGGGCAATGCCGTGACCCGGCCGCTGCTCGAATCGGTCGTCGGCCTGCACCGCGACGCCGAGCTGCCGAAGTACCACGCGCCGACCTTCGAGAAGCAGGCCCAGGCCGAGCGGCCGGAGCGCACCGCCGAGGCGCCGGCCAAGGGCCGCAAGGCCGTGCTCTTCGCCACCTGCTTCGTCAACTACAACAACCCCGGGGTCGGCAAGGCGGCGCACGCCGTCCTGGCGCGCAACGGCGTCGAGACCGAGGTCGCCTACCCCGGCTGCTGCGGCATGCCGCAGCTCGAGCGCGGCGACTTCGCCGCCGTCACCGAGCAGGCCCGCCAGGTCTCCAAGGACCTGCTGGCCTGGGTCGACAAGGGCTACGACATCGTCGCCCTGACGCCCTCCTGCGCCCTGATGCTCAAGTTCGAGTGGCCGCTGATCCTGCCGGACGACGAAGGCATCAAGCGCTTGTCGGCGGCGACCAAGGACATCACCGAGTACGTCGTGGCGATCGCCAAGGAAGAGGGTCTCGCCGAGGGCATGAAGCCGCTGGAAGGCGGCGTCGCCCTGCACATGGCCTGCCACGCGCGGGCCCAGAACATCGGCGCCAAGGCCGCCGAGATGCTGCGCCTGGTGCCGGAGCACGACCTCAAGATCGTCAACCGCTGCTCGGGCCACGGCGGCTCCTACGGGGTCATGAAGGAGAACTTCGAGGCCGCCGTGAAGTACGGCAAGAGCACCGCGCGGCAGATGAGCGACAGCGGCAAGGCCTTCATCGCCTCCGAGTGCCCGCTGGCCGGCAAGCACATCCTGCAAGGCATCGAGAAGCTCGACGCCGAGCGCGCCGAGGCCCTGGGCCGCTGCCACCACCCGATCGAGCTGATGGCCCGCGCCTACGGGCTGACGGACTGAAACCGGGCCCAGGCGCGGAGTAGCGGCCGAAAGAACGAGGACCGACGTGAGAGACCCAGCGATGAGCCGAAAGACCGAGATCACCGCCGCCGACATCCTGCCGATGGAGCAGTACGCCGCCGAGCGCAAGGAGCGCCGCCGGGCGATCGTCGCCATGAAGAAGAACCGGCGCCTCGAGGTCGGCCCGGTCTGCACCTTCTACTTCGAGAACTACGAGACCATGTGGGCCCAGGTCCACGAGATGCTGTTCATCGAGAAGGGCGGCGCCGAGCAGATCCCCGACGAGCTGGCCGCCTACAACCCGCTGATCCCCAAGGGCGACGAGCTGGTCGCCACGGTCATGTTCGAGATCGACGAGCCGGTGCGCCGCCAGGCCTTCCTGGCCAAGCTCGGCGGCATCGAGGAGACCGCCTTCATCCAGATCGGCGACGAGACCATCACCGGCGTGCCCGAGGCGGACGTCGACCGCACCACGGCCGACGGCAAGGCGTCCTCGGTGCAGTTCATCCACTTCCCCTTCAGCGCCGCCCAGGCCGAGGCCTTCAAGCAGGCCGGCGCGCAAATCACCCTCGGCTTCCGCCACGCCAGCTACGGCCACATGACCCTGCTGCCGGAAGCGGTGCGCGCCGCGCTGGCGGAGGATCTGGGTTAGAGCGTTACCGGATGAGGCGGCATCGCCGGCGCGATGCCGAATGGGAAACGAACCGCCCCCTCACCCGGCTCCGGCTAAGCTCAGCCTTCGGCTTCGCTAACCCTCCACAGCCCTCTCCCCCGACGGGGGAGAGGGACGCGCAGGCTTGGCGAGGCGCAGCCGAGCCTAGCCG
>JANQLT010000182.1 GCA_028280455.1 Kiloniellales bacterium | reverse complement strand
CCAGCGGTGCATGGCCGGGTCGTGGGCCGCGCCCAGGGCGTCCTGCTCGGTGCGGGTCTGGGCGCCGGCCTTGCCGAAGGGCGCCCAGTCTGAGTCCTGCCAGCGCCGGAAGCCGGCCCGGGTGACCTCGGGATGGAACTGGACGGCGTAGGTGCGCGCGCCGTAGGCGAAGGCCTGGTGCGGGTAGGTCGCGCTGGCGGCGAGCAGGGTCGTGCCGGCCGGCAGGTCGAAGCCGTGGTAGTGCGACTGCGCGACCACCAGGCCCTCGGGGATCAGCGCGGCGCCTTCGGCGGTGGGGCGCAGCGGGTAGTAGCCGAACTCGTGCAGGCCCTCCGGGTGCGGCCCGGCCGCGGCGCCCAGGGCGTGGGCGATGACCTGACCGCCAAGGCAGAGCCCGAGCGTCGGCAGGTTGGCCGCCATGCAGCGCTCTGCCCAACGCGCTTCCTCGAGCAGGAAGGGAAGGCGATCGGCCTCGGTAACGGCCTGGCCGCCGCCATAGAGGATCGTGCCGGCGACGTCCTCGAGGCTCTCCGGCAGCGGGTCGCCGCGGAACGGGAAGCGCCAGTCGAGGGCGAAGCCGCGCTCGGCGAGGTGCGTCGAGGCGCGGTCGTCGCGCGGGTCGTCGCCGTGCTCGATCAGGACGATGCGCTCGGCCATTGCTCCGCCCCCGAAGCCCGCCGCGGGCCGCTCAGAGCGGCACCCAGGAGTGCTCCCGGGTGTAGTGCAGGTAGCCGAGGCTGGCGCCGGCGC
The DNA here is from genome assembly GCA_028280455.1 of Kiloniellales bacterium. Taxonomy (GTDB): domain Bacteria; phylum Pseudomonadota; class Alphaproteobacteria; order Kiloniellales; family JAKSDN01; genus JANQLT01. The sequence goes on along the minus strand of JANQLT010000182.1, from coordinate 12,287 downwards.
GCAGGCCGACTCCGGTGCGCATCGGCGCCAGGATCAGGTCTCCGCTCTGCTGGTAGTTCACGCCGACGCCGGCGATGAAGTAGAAGCTGCCCTCGACGCCGGGGAAGCGCTGGAACAGCTCGTCGTTGTGCCGGAGGTTGTAGACCAGCGTGAAGACCCGCGAGGCGTTGCCGCCGATGTCGAAGCCGACCGAGGGGCCCTGCCAGTAGATCTTGCGGCCGGCGCCGACCTTGCGGGTCAGGGTGCCGTTGCCGTAGCGCAGGCCGACGCCGATGGCGCCGCTGATCTCCTCGCCGGCGATGAAGGCGTTGGGCCGGCCGTGGTCCTCGAAGACCTTGGCGACCGCTTTGGCCAGGCCCTGGGTGGTCTCGCCGAAGAAGCCGCGGGCCTTCTCCAGGATCTCCTCCTGGCTGAAGGTGTCGTCGTCGGCCCTGAGCGGTGCCGGGGTCAGCAGCAGCAGGGCGACCGCCAGCAGCGGCAGGGCGGCCTTGAGGCAGCGGGGCATCGCGGTCCTTTCTCTCGCAAAGCGCCGGACGGGCACTCGCAGCGTGCTACGGCCGATCGGACGCGGACTATCCCCGGTGGGGCGCTCAGCCGTGGGTCGGGATGGTGAACTCGGCGCCGGCGCGGATGCCGGTCGGCCAGCGGGCGGTCACCGTCTTGAGCTTGGTGAAGAAGCGTACGCCCTCGGGCCCGTGCATGTGGTGGTCGCCGAACAGCGAGCGCTTCCAGCCGCCGAAGCTGTGGAAGGCCATGGGCACCGGGATCGGCACGTTGACGCCGACCATGCCGATCTTGCTGGTGCTGGCGAAGTGGCGCGCGGCGTCGCCGTCGCGGGTGAAGATCGCCGTGCCGTTGCCGTACTCGTGCTCGTTGACCATGCGCGCGGCCGAGGCGTAGTCCGGCGCGCGGACCACCGAGAGCACCGGGCCGAAGATCTCCTGCTTGTAGATCTCCATCTCCGGCGTCACCCGATCGAAGATCGAGCCGCCCATGAAGTAGCCCTTCTCGTAGCCCTGCAGGGACAGGCCGCGGCCGTCGAGCACCAAGTCGGCGCCTTCCTTGACGCCCTGGTCGATCAGGCCGTTGACCTTGTCGAAGAGCTGCCGGTTGTTGAGCGGGCCCATCTCGACCTCGGGGTCGCTGCCCGGGCCGATCTTCAGGCCCCGGACCCGCGGCATCAGCCGCTCGAGCAGGTTGTCGGCCACCTCGTCGCCGACAGCGACGGCCACCGAGATGGCCATGCAGCGCTCGCCGGCGGAGCCGTAGGCCGCGCCCATGATGGCGTCGGTCGCCTGCTCCATGTCGGCGTCCGGCATGACGATCATGTGGTTCTTGGCGCCGCCCAGCGCCTGCACCCGCTTATTGTGGGCGCAGCCGGTGTGGTAGATGTACTCCGCCGTCGCCGTGGCGCCGACGAAGCTGACGGCCTGGATGTCCGGGTCGGTCAGGATGGCGTTGACCGCCTCCTTGTCGCCCTGCACCACGCTGAAGACGCCGTCGGGCACGCCGGCCTCGGCGAAGAACTCGGCCAGGCGCAGCGAGAAGGAGGGGTCCTTCTCCGAGGGCTTGAGGATGAAGGCGTTGCCGCAGGCCAGCGCCATCGGCGCCATCCAGAGCGGGATCATGGCCGGGAAGTTGAAGGGCGTGATGCCGGCCACGACGCCGAGCGGCTGGCGCATCGAGAAGCTGTCGACGCCGGTGCCGACGTCCTCGGAGAACTCGCCCTTGAGCAGGTGGGGGATGCCGCAGGCGAACTCGACCACCTCCAGGCCGCGGGTGATCGAGCCCTTGGCGTCGGCGATGGTCTTGCCGTGCTCCTCGGTGACGACCTTGGCCAGGTCGTCCATGTTGGCCTCGAGGAGCTGCTTGAGGCGGAACATGACCCGGGCGCGCCGCAGGGGCGGCTGCGCGGCCCAGTCGGGCTGGGCGGCCTTGGCCGCCTCGACCGCCTGCCGGACCTCGGCCTGGCTGGCGAAGTCGACCTGGCGGACCACCTCGCCGAGCGCCGGGTTGTAGATATCGCCGCGCCGGCCGCTGGTGCCCGCGACCTGGCGACCGCCGATGTAATGGCCGATCACGTCAGACATGTCTCACACCCCATTTTCGCCACCTAGCCCCAGAAGGGGTGCATTTAGCGGCAAGGCCGGGGTCAGGACAAGGGCCAGGCAGGGAGTGCGGCTGGGGCCAGAAAAGGGCCGGCGGCGGCGCGAGCGCCCCCCCCGGTTGTAGAACTCAAGCTCTAGCTCTCGATGGCGAGCTGGTGGCCGAAGAACTTGTAGGTCGGGTGCATGACGTAGCCCTTGACCCGCTTGTCCATGCCGGTCAGCAGCGAGCGCCAGACCGGCTGACAGATCGGCCCGCGCTGCTGCATGATGATCTCCAGCTCCTTCATGAGCTCGCGCCGCTCGTCGAGGTCGAGGGTGCCCTCGGCCTTGGTCAGCAGGTCGTCGAACTCCTGATCGGCGAACTGGGTCGGGTTCCAGGGCACGCCGCTGCGGAAGCCGAGCGACAGCACCATGAAGCCGAGCGGCCGGTGGGCCCACTCGACGAAGCCGCAGTCGAACTTGTCCCAGACGTCCCAGAACTGAGCCGTCGGCATGACGTTGATCTTGACGTCCATGCCGCACTCCTTCCACTGCTCGGCCATGGCCTGGACGGCGGCGATCTCCCAGGAGGGGTCCTTCTTGACGTTGACCTGGAACTCCACGCCGCCGCCGTAGCCGGCCTCCTTGAGCAGGGCCTTGGCCTTCTCGACGTCGCGGGTCATCTCCGGCAGGGGCGCGTAGTCCGGGTGGATCGGGCAGACGAAGTGGTGCTCGGCCGGCAAGCCGACGTCGCGCTGCGCCAGGGTCAGGACCTTCTTGGCGTCCATGCCGTAGCGCATGGCCAGGCGCACCTTCTCCTCGTCGAAGGGCTTGCGGTCGATGATCATCTGGACGACGGCCGTCGCGGCGGTCGGCACCTGATGGACGTCGATGTGCGGGATCCGCTTGATGATCTCGAGCTGGGCCGTGTCGACCTGGTAGAGGCCGTGGACCTGCTTGGAGGCCAGGGCCGCGACGTTGGCCGAGGGGTCCTCGCCGACGTCGGTGAACTCGAGGATATCCAGGTAGGGGCCACCGTCGTAGTGGGCCTCCTGCCGCGCCTTGAGCACGGCTTTGATGCCGACCTGGTGCTCGACCAGCTCGAAGGCGCCCGTGCCGTTGGAGCCGACACCGAACTTGCCGCCCTCCTCGGGATCGAGGATCGAGTTGGTGTAGTGGTCGAGGTGCTCCGGGATCGCCACCTGGGGCACCTTCAGGTTGAAGCGCACAGTCTTGTCGTCGACCTTCTCGATGGCGTTGGCGTCCCACAGGCGGGTCGACATCTTGGCGTTGCCGTCCTCGTCCTTCTCGCCGGTGTCGTATTCCTCGAGCATGTAGCCCTTCATCAGGCCGACCGAGGAGGAGCCGGTGGCCGGATCGAGGATGTGCTTGAAGTTCCAGATGACGTCGTCGGCGGTCAGGGGCCGGCCGCTGTGCCATTTGACGTCGCGCAGCTTGAAGGTCCAGGTCTTGAGATCGTCGCTGGCCTCCCAGGACTCGCAGAGGTCCGGCCGGGAGATGTTGTCCTGATGGATCACCGCCAGGCGGCCGACGACCTGCGAGGCGATGTTCGAGGGGTGGATCCAGTTGTAGGCATGCGGCGTGGTGATTTCCTGGACGCCCATGCCGATCCGCACGGTGCCGCCCTTGGGCATGTCTGCGGCCTGGGCTTGGGGTGCGAAGGACTGGCCGGTGACCTTGCCGACGAAGCCGTAGGCGGCGCCGGCCGAGACCCCGAGCAGGGTCGAGTAGCGCAGGAACTCGCGCCGGGACAGCTTGCCGTCGGCAAACTCCTCTTTCAGCTTGGGTATTGCCGGATGTTCTCTCTTCTCGCTCATGCTTGAAGCTCCCTGTGTGGATTGCGGCGATCGCCCCGCCGACGGCTCGAGACCCGAATGCCCGAGCCGGGGCTACGTCGAGGCGCTCCGCCGATGGTCGTTTCCTTCCATACCGGCCCAGGGGCCCATCGGACGGCCCCCTGCGGGCTCCGGTGCGGCGAGCGCCGGGCGCGTCGCCGCCCTGGCCCGAAAGCCTTGCTTTAGGACCGCCGAAGCCGACAATTGCGTGCCATGAGATTATCGAGTCGGGGCGGACCGCGATAGATGCTCAATGGCGACCTAGACCTGACGATCAACGACCAGGACGCCCTCCTGGTCGTGGACCTGCAGAACGACTTCTGCCCGGGCGGCGCCTTGGCCGTGCCCGAGGGCGACGCCGTCGTGCCCCTGGTCAATCGCCTGGCGCAGGCCTTCGACAACGTCCTGATGACCCAGGACTGGCATCCGCCGGGCCACGGCTCCTTCGCCTCCAGCCATCCCGACAAGGCCCCCTTCGAGACCGTCGAGGCCAGCTACGGCACCCAGGTGCTCTGGCCTGACCACTGCGTCCAGGGCACGGAAGGGGCGGACTTCCACGCCGATCTGGAGCTGCCGGGAGCCCAGCTCGTGCTGCGTAAGGGCTTCAGAAAGCAGGTCGATTCCTATTCGGCCTTCTACGAGAACGACCGCAAGACGCCGACCGGCCTGACCGGCTACCTGCGCAGCCGCGGCTTCAAGCGCCTGGTGCTGGCCGGCCTGGCCACGGACTTCTGCGTCCACTACTCGGCCGTCGACGCCCGCCGGGAGGGCTTCGCGGCCCTGGTGGTGGAAGACGCCTGCCGGGCCATCGACCTGGACGGCTCGCTGGCGGCGGCCCGCCAAGCCATGACCGAGGCGGGTGTCGGCTTCGTCGACGCCGCCGCCCTAGGCGTCTAACGGCCGGACGAGCCAAGCCATGGCATTGGATCACCAGGCCGCGACCGCGGCGGCGCCGACGGTTGCCAGCCAGGCCGACAAGGGCTGGCGGGTGCTGGTCCTGGCCGGCCGCTGGACCACCGATGCGCTTTCCGAGCAGGGCGTCGCCCTGACCGAGGCGGCCGAGCAGGCCGGCGAGCGGGTGCGGCTCGACATCGCCGGCGTCGAGGCCCTGGACAGCGCCGGCGCCTGGCTGGTCTGCCGCACCCTGGACGAGCTGGACCGCCGCTCCGCCAAGGTCGAGCTGGTCGGCGGCGATGCCGAGCAGCGCAGCCTGATCGAGACCATGGGCCACTACCGGCCCGGCAAGGCGCCGGAGCCGACGAGCGAGAGCGCCTTGACCGGCCTGCTGGTCAGGACCGGCAAGGCGACCTACGAGGCCGGCGCCGAGGCGCGCGACCTGATCTCCTTCCTCGGCTACGCGGTCGTGGTCTTCGGCCGGACGATCCTCAACCCGCGGCGCCTGCGCGTCGTCGCCATGGTCAGCCACATGGAGCAGGCCGGCCTCAACGCCATGCCGATCGTCGGCCTGCTGTCCTTCCTGATCGGCGTCGTGCTGGCCTACCAGGGCGCCGACCAGCTCGCCCGCTTCGGGGCGCAGATCTTCACCGTCAACCTGGTCGCCATCGGCGTGCTGCGCGAGATGGGCATCATCCTGACCGCGATCATCGTCGCCGGCCGCTCCGGCTCGGCCTTCACGGCGCAGATCGGCACCATGAAGGTCAACGAGGAGATCGACGCCATGCGCACCATCGGGCTCGACCCGATGGACGTGCTGGTCATGCCGCGGGTCTTCGCCCTGGTGCTGGTCATGCCCCTGCTGACCTTCTACGCCGACATCATGGGCATCTTCGGCGGCGCGGTCATGGCGCTCTTCGTCCTCGACATCTCCTTCGAGCGCTTCATCAACCAGATGCGCGACGCCGTGCCGCTCTGGTCCTTCTGGGTCGGCATCATCAAGGCGCCGATCTTCGCCTTCATCATCGCCTTGGTCGGCTGCTTCGAGGGCCTCAAGGTCAGCCGCTCGGCGGAATCCGTGGGCCTGCGCACGACGACCTCGGTGGTCGTGTCGATCTTCATCGTCATCGTGCTCGACGCCATCTTCTCCATCTTCTTCTCGGTGATCGGGATCTGACCGGCATGGCCCAGGCCCCCGTCATCCAGGTCACCGGCCTCAGGACCCAGTTCGGCCCGCAGGTGGTGCACGACAACCTCGACTTCAGCGTCGAGCGCGGCGAGGTGATGGGCGTGGTCGGCGGCTCGGGCACCGGCAAGTCGGTGCTGATGCGCACCATCATCGGGCTCAACCGGCCGGCCGCCGGCAAGATCCGGGTGCTCGGCCAGGACCTCGAGAACCTGCCGATGGAGCAGGCCATGGCCGTGCAGCGGCGCTGGGGCGTGCTGTTCCAGGACGGCGCCCTGTTCAGCTCCCTGACCGTGGCCCAGAACATCGCCGTGCCGCTGAAGGAGCACACCGACGTGCCGCCCCGGCTGCGCCGCGAGCTGGCGCAGGTCAAGGTGGCCATGGTCGGGCTGCCGCCGGAGGCGGCCGACAAGTACCCCTCGGAGCTCTCCGGCGGCATGCGCAAGCGCGCCGGCCTGGCCCGGGCGCTGGCGCTGGACCCCGAGATCCTGTTCCTCGACGAGCCGACGGCCGGTCTCGACCCGATCGGCGCCAACAAGTTCGACGAGCTGATTCTTCAGCTACAACGGGCACTTGGCCTCAGCGTGGTGCTGGTGACCCACGATCTTGACACGCTCCATGCCATCTGCGATCGGGTCTCCGCCCTGATTGACAAGCGTGTTAAGGTCGGCACCATCGACGAGCTGATGCGCGAGCCGGACCCCTGGCTGCGCGAGTATTTCGGCGGCCCGCGCGGCCGTGCGGCACTGGCGGCGAAGGCGGGACCGGCAGCGAAGGCGGGACCGGCCGGCCGCGACGACAGCCCCCAGGACAGCGAGAGGATAGCCTGACGCGATGGAGACCCGAGCCAACTACCTGATGGTCGGGAGCTTCGTGATCCTCTTCACGCTGGGCCTGATCGCTTTCGTGATCTGGCTGTCGAAGTTTCAGCACGACCAAGCTCTCGTCCGCTACGACATCTTCTTCCAGGGCTCCGTGACCGGCCTCAAGGACGGCAGCGCCGTGCGCTACAACGGCGTCAAGGTCGGCGAGGTGGTCTACATCGGCCTGGACCGCGACAACCCGAGCCAGGTGCGCGCCCTGGTCGAGGTCGAGGACATCACCCCGGTGCGCGTCGACACGGTGGCGAACCTGGCGATCGAAGGCCTGACCGGCGGCCGCTACATCCTGCTCTCCGGCGGCCAGCTCGGCTCGGACCCCTTGCTCAAGGAGCCCGGCCAGAAGCGGGCGATCATTCCCTCCAAGCCCTCGGCCTTCGACGCCGTCCTGGAGGGCGCGCCGGAGGTGCTGAGCAGCGCCAACCTGCTGCTCGCCCAGGCGAACCAGCTACTCGGCGACGACAACCGCCAGTCCGTCGCCAACACCCTGAAGAACATCGAGCAGCTCTCCGTGGCCGTCGCCGGCCGCAGCGAGGCCGTCGGCGGCATCATCGAGGACGCCGCCCAGACGATGGAGAACCTGCGCGACGCCTCGGCCGGGCTCGAGGCGATGGCCGGCTCGCTGCAGCAGGACAGCCAGCAGCTCGCCAAGGGCGCCGAGGACGCGCTGACCTCGATCGAGCGCATGGCCGGCTCGATCGAAGGCACCGTGACCAACGCCAACGAGAAGGTCACGGCGCTGATCGTCGACCTGCAGAAGACCGCCGTCGCCTTCAGCGGCATGGCCAACGAGTTCCAGCAGCTCGCCGCCGAGAACCGCAAGCCGCTGCGCGAGTTCACCAACCAGGGGCTCTACGAGCTGACCACCTTGCTGACCGAGGCCCGCGGCCTGCTGGTCGGGCTCAACCGGGTCACCACCGAGGTCGAGCGCGACCCGGCGCGCTTCCTGTTCGGCAATCAACAACAGGGTTACGAAACACCGCAATGACCAGCCCAGCGCGCGTCCCGCTGGCCGCCATGGAGCCGCAGCGTCGCAAGCTGCTCCGTGGCCTGGCCGGCCTCACCAGCCTCGGCCTGCTCGGCGCCTGCAGCGGCCTGGTGCCGGGCCAGAGCCCGCCGCCGACGCTGTTCCGCCTGACCCCCAAGAGCACCTTCCGGGAGGACCTGCCGGCGGTCGATTGGCAGCTCGTGCTCGACACGCCGGTGGCCGACGCCGCGCTCAACACCACCCGCATCGCGCTGATGAGCAGCCCGATGCAGGTCGAGTACTACGCCCGCTCGAGCTGGACCGACCGGGCGCCGCTGATGATCCAGACGCTGATGATCGAGTCCTTCGAGAACTCCGATCGGATCGTCTCGGTCGGCCGCGAGGGCGCCGGCCTGCGGGCCGACTTCATCCTGAAGTCCGAGCTGCGCGAGCTGCAGGCCGAGTACTACGAGGGCGACAAGCCGGTGGCCCACGTCATGATCAACGCCAAGCTGGTCGCCATGCCCAGCCGCAACATCGTCGCCTCGCGGACCTTCGAGCGGAAGATCGAGGCCGAGGCCGACCGCCTGAACGACGTGGTCACCGCCTTCGACGAGGCGCTCGGCAAGGTCCTCAAGTCCCTGGTCGAGTGGACCATCTCCAGCGGGGTCGTTTCCTACCGCCGCTAGAGCCCTCTCCGGGCCCCCGGGGAGGCCGCCGGGAACCCTCCCGAGACCTCGACGACGGACCGCCGCCGCGGCGGCGCCGCAGTCCATCTGCATCCTCGACCGCCCGCGATCTGCCACCCGGCCGGATAGATCGGAATTACCTCGAATTTATCTGAAATGTTACAGTAATTCTAAATAAATTTTCCAAAAATATAAGAAAATGCCGAAACGATATTTGGTGTTGTCTATAGCTCTTCTAGGTCCGATGTAATACACTTCCTCAGGATTTCGCAGGGGAGTGCGGCAGCCATGGGAGTTGGCCTGGTGGCAAGGGACAAAGCGGCGGAGCCTTGGCGACTGCTGCAACTAGCGCGAGAAACGGCGCCGGAAAGCCGCTTCGCCTTGGCGACCTCCATCACCGACCTCTACGCGGAGCGCGGCGAAGGCTTCAAGGCGCGCGAGGAGGAGATGATCGAGGAGATCCTCGACCGCCTGGTCCGGGCCTTCGAGCTGGACCTGCGCAAGGCCCTGGCCGAGCGCCTGGCCAAGCGGCCGCGCGTGCCCCACGGCCTGATCCTGATGCTGGCGGACGACGACATCGAGGTGGCCGCGCCGATCCTGCGCGACAGCCTGCTGCTCGCTGCCACCGACCTGGTCGATATCATCGAACGCCACGGCGAAGGCCATCAACTGGCGATTGCAGAACGCAAGGTCCTCGACGAGTCGGTCAGCGAAGCCCTGGTCGGCACCTCGAACGTGGTCGTCATCGAGACGCTGCTGCGCAACCCGGGCGCCAAGCTCAAGGCGGAGACCTTGAGCCATCTGGTCGACGAGGCCCGCTGGGTCGAGCGCTACCGCGAGCCTCTCTCGAAGCGCGAAGACCTGACCGAGACCTTGGCGCGCAAGCTCCTGGGCCTGGTCTCCAACGTGCTGCGCCAGCAGATCCTGCAGAACTTCGAGATCGACCCCGACAGCCTCGACGAGGACCTGGAAGCCGCCGTCGACGAGCGCGTCGAGCCGATCGTCGAGCGCTCGGGCGACGAGCTACGCGCCCTGCCGGAGAAGCTCTCCGGCCTCAAGCGGATCTCGCCGCAGCTCCTGATCCGCATCCTGCGCCGGGGCGACTTCGCGATGTTCCAGTCGCTGCTCGGCGAGCTGGCCTGCATCAGCAAGGACCGCCTGACCTACATTCTGGCGCAGCCCGACAGCCGCTCCTTCGCGGTCATCTGCAAGGCCCTGGGCTTCGCCAAGCCGGACTTCGCGGTCATGCTCTTCATGATCCGCCAGCAGCGCGGCGTCGACCAGCGCGACGACCCGCGCTCGATCGCCCGCCTGATCGAGTTCTTCGGCGAGCTCGACCCGAAGGAGTGCTTCGACTCGCTGAAGCGCTGGCGGCGCGATCCGGCCTACCAGCAGGCCATCGACGACTTCGAGGACATCCATCCCGCCGGCCCGACGCACTGAGGCCATCGCGCAGCGACGGCCACATCGACCTCTTCTTCGACTTCGTCGCGCCGAAGCGCTGCCTGATGCTGGCGGTGCCGGACGACGACATCAACGCGGCGCACCTGGCGGTCTCGCGCGGGCTGCTGGCGGCGGCGGGGGTCGAGGTGATCGATTTTCCCTATATGTCGAGCTTCGAGGCCGAGGGGCGGAGGGTGCTGGCGCCCTACCTGAGCTTCTACGTCTGCAACGGCGCCGTGATCGTCCGGTGGCCGGGGCGGAGCCGGACCTGAACCAGGAGGCCCTGGCCGCGATCGCCGCCCAATGGCCCGGCCGCGAGGTGGTCGGGGTGCCGATGCGCGCCGCGCCCATGCAGGGCGGCGCCATCCACTGCCTGACCCGGCAGGTCCCCAGGCGGCCCCCTGAGACGGCCCCGGAACGGCCCCGAGGCGGCCTTGGGGGGGCCTGGGGCGGCCCTGGGGCGGGCCACCGTCGGTCTTGGCGGATCGTGCCGAAAGCTCTAGATATGGGGGATGAAAAGGACGCGGCCCGGCTGCCCCGGGCCGCGTCGACAATGAGGAAAGGGCTGCAATGAGCGCATCACGATTCCTGGCGATGGCCGCGGCCACCGCCTTTCTCTTTGCCGGCAACGCGGCGATGGCCGAAGGCGATTCCGCGGCGGGCAAGAAGGTCTTCAACAAGTGCAAGGCCTGCCACACGGTCGAAGCCGGCGGCAAGAACAAGGTCGGCCCGAACCTGCACGGCATGTTCGGCCGGACCTCTGGCACCAGCGAAGGCTTCAAGTACTCGAAGGCCATGAAGGAGGCCGCCATCGTCTGGGACGCCGAGACGGTCGACGCCTACCTGACCAAGCCGCGGGAATACATCCCGAAGAACAAGATGGCTTTCCCGGGCCTGAAGAAGCCGGAAGATCGCGCCAACGTGATCGCCTACCTCATGGAAGTCACCAAGCCGGCCGAGTGACGCTCGGCAAGCGCCAGCCGCCCCTCCTCGGGCCGGGCCGGCCATGACCCATCGTATCGCCGTCATCCCAGGCGATGGGATCGGCAAGGAAGTCGTGCCGGAGGGCATCCGCGTCCTGGAGGCCGCGGGTCGCCGCTTCGGCATCGACTTCGCTTGGCAGGAATTCGATTGGAGCTGCGAGACCTACGCCGCCACCGGCCGTATGATGCCGGAAGACGGCCTGGCGCAGCTCGCCGGCTTCGACGCGATCTTCCTCGGCGCGGTCGGCTTCCCCGGCGTGCCGGACCACATCTCGCTCTGGGGCCTGCTGATCCCGATCCGCCGGGAGTTCGACCAGTTCGTCAACCTGCGGCCGGTGCGCCTGATGGAGGGCCTGCCCTGTCCGCTGAGGGACCGGGCGCCGGGCGACATCGACTTCACCGTGGTGCGCGAGAACGTCGAGGGCGAGTACTCGCAGATCGGCGGCCGGCTGTTCGGCGGCACCGAGCGCGAGTTCGTCACCCAGAATTCGGTGTTCAGCCGCACCGGCGTCGACCGCATCCTGCGCTACGCCTTCGAGCTCGCCATGACACGGCCGCGCCGCAAGGTCACCTCGGCGACCAAGTCGAACGGCATCTTCCACACCCTGCCCTATTGGGACGAGCGCTTCGAGGTCGTCCGCCGGGACTACCCCGAGGTCGAGACCGACCAGTTCCATATCGACATCCTCTGCGCGCACTTCGTGCAGCACCCGGACTGGTTCGACGTCGTGGTCGGCAGCAACCTCTTCGGCGACATCCTCTCCGATCTCGGCCCCGCCGTGACCGGCAGCATCGGCATCGCCCCCTCGGCCAACATCAACCCGAGCCGCGCGGCGCCCTCGATGTTCGAGCCGGTGCACGGCTCGGCGCCGGACATCGCCGGCCAGGGCATCGCCAACCCGATCGGCCAGGTCTGGGCCGGCGCCATGATGCTCGAGCACCTGGGCCATCCCGAGGCCGCCGCCGCCGTGGTCGGCGCCATCGAGCGCCTGCTGGCCGAGGGCGGCCCGCGCACCCCCGACATCGGCGGCCAGGCCAGCACCGGCGACCTCGGCCAAGCCCTCGCCGAGGCGCTTTAGCTTCGGGCCTGCCCGCTTGATTCTCGCCGGGGCTCGGGCAGACTGCCGGGCCGTTGCGCAATCAGGGGGCTCCGTAATGCACCGTTCCTTCCGCTGGCTTTTCGTCCTGCTCTGGCTGCTGCCGAGCGCCGACCTGGCGGCCCAGACCCGCGGCATCGACGCCTTCGTCGGCCAGTGGCAGGGCAGCGGCATCTCGAAGACCTCGGAGAGCCTCTACTTCGGCGA
>JANQLT010000181.1 GCA_028280455.1 Kiloniellales bacterium | reverse complement strand
TGGTGCCGATGGAGGGACTCGAACCCCCGACCCACGCATTACGAATGCGTTGCTCTACCAGCTGAGCTACATCGGCATCCCGTCGGCCCCCATCGGGGCCTTGGCGGCGCGGCGGACACTAGGCCAGGCGCCGGATTCCGTCAACGAGACGGCGCGCTCCTGCATGCCCCAAGAGGCTTAAGCGAGGGTAAAGCGGCCTTGCTCTGCGGTAGGGTCAGGCGCCGACCGCGCGGGCCGGCGGCTTGGCCTCGTCGGGGCTCGGCGGCACGCCGGGCGGCGCCGGCTTGGCGGACGGCGTCTCGGCCTGCTGCGGCGCGGGCAGGCTGGAGGCCGGCGTTTCGTCGAGCGCCAGCGGCTGGGCCGCGCCGACGCGCTGCGGCTCGGTCCATTTCTGGCTGTTGAAGCTGTCGCAGGCGCCGCAGCGCGCGCTCCAGGACTCGGTCATGGTGCCGCAGGTCTCGCAGACCCAGACCGGGTCCGGCGCGGCCTCGCCGGCGCGCATCAGCCAGTCGCGCACCTTCTTGGCATCGCCGTGCTCGTTCTCCTCCAGGCGCGCCATCAGCCAGCAGGCCCGCTCGCTCGGCGGCCGGCCCTCGCGCGCCTCCAGGAGCATCGTCAGGTAGCGCCGGGCCTCGCCCCAGAGCTGCGCCTCGAGGGCGGCCTCGGCCAGAGCCAGGCGGGCCTCCTCGTGGGAGCGCCAGCCCTCGACCAGCCGGCCGAGGCTCCTGACCCGGTCGATCGCGGTCTCGCCCGGGCGCGCCTTGCGGTACAGCCTGACCAGCTCGGGATGCGGCTGGACGGCCCAGGTCTTCTCCATGAAGCGCAAGGCCTCGCGCCGCCGCTGGGTTTCGTCCAGCAGGCGCGCCATCAGCAGGTTGGCCGGCAGGAAATCGGGCGCCAGCTTGTGCGCCGAGCGGACATGGCGCAGCGCCTCCTCGCGCCGGCCCTCGGCATCGGCGCGGCGTCCCTGCTCGGTCAGCAGCACCGCCCGCTTGCGCGCCGCCTCCGGCGCCGGCAGGGCGTTGGTCCGCGCCCAGTCCTTGACCGCCCGCTCCGCGGCCGGGAAGTCGCCGGCCCGCTCGCTCAGGTCGAACAGGATCTCCAGCAGCCAGGGCGTCTTGGGCCGAAGCTGCCGGGCCTGGCGCGCGTAGGTCAGGGCGGTGCCGTAGTCGCCGGCCTTGAGGCTCTGGGTCATCAGCCCGCGCAGCCCGAGGAAGCGGGTCTCCTTGTCCTCGAGCATGGCTTCGAAATAGCGGCGCGCGGCGTTCTCGTCGCCCTGGAGCTGGGCCGCCTGGGCCTGCAGCAGCAGGGTCAGCGGCGGCTCCTGCAGCAGCGCGTCGGCCTTGTGGGCCAGCCGCTGCGCCTCGGTGGCGTCGCCGGCGGCGACCGCGACCATGCCCTTGGTCAAAGCCTTGTAGCCGCGCCGCCGGCGGTTGCGATCGAACATGTCGAACAGCGAGCGCGGCGAGCGCAGCAGCAGGCCCCAGAAGCGATAGGCCAGCGCCGCCAGGACGCCGAAGACGAAAGCGGTGAGCAGGATGACGCCGACCGAGGTGTCGATCCGGTAGCCGAGCCATTCGAGGGAGACCTCGCCCGGCGTCTGGGCGAGCCAGATCGCGACGAAGACGATCGCCGCGAGCTTGATGAGGTACCAGAAGACACGAATCATGGCGCTTACCCGTCGGCGCCGCCCAGCTTGGCGACGGCGCGGGCGCCGAGCTCGGCGATGGCGCCGTCGGCCGCCACGCGGGCGCGCGCCTCCGTCAGCCAGTCGGCCAGGGGCGTCTCGGCGGGCGGCGCCAGGGCGTCCAGCTCGGCCACCGCGCCGGCCAGGTCGTCGGCCTCGAGGCGGGCTTCGGCGCGCGCCAGATAGGCGCCGACGCTGACGCCCTCGACCTCGCCCACCGGCCTGATCGTGACCACCTCCGAGACCCGGCGCAGCACGCCGGAGAGCAGGCCCTCGGCCTCCTCGCCGAGGCCGGCCGCGGCCGCCTCGCGGGCCACCGCGGGATAGTCGGCCTTGAGCTGCGCCAGGCTCGGCACGCCGCTGCCGGCGTGCGTCGAGAGCTCGTCGAGCTTCTGGCCCAAGGCGTCGTCATCGGCGACGAGATTGCTGACCAGCGCCAGCTCGGTCTCGTAGGGCTCCGAGCTGCGCAGCGCGTCGCGGAGCTGGCCGAGGGCCAAGGCCAGGGAGGCATCGGAGACGCTGTCGCCGACGCCGCTCGCCGCGAAGGCCTCGCCGAGGGCGACCAGGTCCGACTGCTGCGTGCCCTGGGTCTCCTCCTGGGCGCTCAGGCGCCGGTCCAGCTCCATCAGGCGGTTGTCCAGGGCCGTGGCGCCGCCGGCGGCAATCTCGGCATCGGCCTGCAAGGCATCGACCCGGCTCGACAGGGCCTGCAGGGCCGCCGAGGCACGGGCGCCGGCGTCCGGGTCGGGCTGTTCTTCGAGCACCGAAAGCCGATCCTGCAAATCGGCGAGCACCGCGGCATTGGCTTCCTCGCCGCTCGGCCGCGCCTCGAGCGCGGCGATCCGTTCCTCCAGCGCGGCCGTCGCCGCCCGGTCCGCCGTCAGCGACTCGATTTGCGCCTCCTGCGCGGCCAGGCGCTCGGCCATGGCCGCGATCCGGGTCTCCAGCTCCTCGCTGTCGCCCGGCCGGAACAGGAAGCTGCCGATCAGGATCACAACGATCGCCGCCACGCCGGCACCGACGATCACCGTCATGCGGTTGCTCGCCAAAGCCGGCGCGGGGATTTCGGCCTCGCTCGACGGGGCGCTCGATTGGGCGGCCGCCCGCGCCGCGCTGACGCTCTCGCGGGCCTGGCTGGCCGTCGAGCCGCCGCTCTGGGGCGTCGCCGACTGCCGCGTCTGGCTGGCCGCGGCCGGACGGCTGGCCACCATTGCGGCGCCGCTCGCGGCCTGGCCCCTGGACGCCGCAGAGGCGGTCGCGGCGCTCGCCGGTGCCGCGCTCTCTTGTGTCGTGCTCTCTTGAGTTGCGCTCTCTTGTGTCGGGCTTTGCGACGCGGCAGCGCCGGCCGCCGGCCGGCTCGGCGTCTCGGTCTTTGGCGGATGCGCGCTGGCGGCGAGCAGGTCCTCGTCGAGCGTGACCCCGTTTTCCTTGGCGGCGCGGCGCACCTCGTCGTGCCGGGCGCCCGGGATGGCGGCGCGCTCGCGCCAGCCCTGAACGGTGCTGACCGCGATACCGAGCTTCGACGCCATCGGCCGAATGCCGCCGAACGCGGCGATGATCGCCAGCGCCGGCGCCTGTGCCGAGCCATTGGCTCCATTGGAGCCCGGCTTGCCGGTTCCGTTGTTGCCGTCCATCGGCCTGCCGTCTGTTCCTTTCTCGTGACCCCCGCCGTCGCCCTGCCTGGCGATCCGCGACAAGCCCGCCAAGAGCGCGTCCTGGGTCGGCCGTTCGGCGACCAGGACGCCTGCCCAGCTCAGCGCCTCGATCTTCTCCGCGACCGCGGCGGAGAGGCAGAGCGCGCTGCACTGCCCGAGGCTCGAGTCCAAGGCGCGTGCCTGCGCCAGCCTAACAAATGTCTGCGCCGTCCTCGGCGAAAAAAACATGATCGCGTCGACTTGTCCCCCGGAAAGCGCCACAGCCGTCGACTCGGACAAAGCCGTGGCGGCGACGGCCTCGTAGAGCACGGCGCGGCGCAGGGTGAACCCGGCGGCTTCGAGGGCGCCCTGCAGGTCGCCGGCGAGCTGGCGCGCGGCGCCGTGGAACAGGCTGCCCGCCGCCGGATCGAGCCGGCGCGCGACCAGGGCCGCCAGGTCCTCGACGTTGCCGTCGGCGCTCTCGATGGCGGCGAAACCGGCCGTCCGGGCCGCCGCCGCGGTCGAGTCGCCGACCGCGAAGACCGGCAGCGAGCGGGTGCCGTTCAGGGCCGCGAAAGCGCGCACGCCGTTGGCGCTGGTGAAGAGCAGGGCCTGGGTGCCGGCCAGGTTGCCGACCAGCCGCGCCGGGTCGCCCGCGAGGACCTTGGTCTCCAACAGAGGCTCGAGCAGCGCCTCGTGGCCGAGTGCGGTCAGCTTCCGCGCCAGAAGGTCGGCCTCGGGCTGGCCGCGGGTCACCAGGACGCGCATTCAGCCCCCTCTCACCCCTGCGCCATCTGCTCGAAGAAGGCTTCGCCGGCCGCCGCCCGCAGGGTCTCGCCGACGGCCCGGCCGAGCGCCGCCGCTTCCGAGGCGGCGCCGCTCTGTTCGTCCCGATGGACCCGGCTGCCGTCCGGCAGCGCGACCAGCGCGCGCAGCCGCAGGCCACCGTCGTCGAGCGACTCGGCGAAGGCGGCGATCGGCGTCCGACAGGAGCCGTCGAGCACCTCCAGGCAGGCGCGCTCGGCGGTCACCCGGCGCGTCGTCTCGGCGTGGACCAAGGGCGCCAGCAGCGCCCGGGTCCGCTCGTCGTCACTGCGGATCTCCAGGCCGACGGCGCCTTGCGCCACCGCCGGCAGCATCTCCTCCGGGGCCAGGGGCGCGGTGATCGTCTCGGCCCGGCCGAGCCGGCGCAGGCCGGCGACCGCGAGCAGGGTCGCCGCGACCTGGCCCTCGGCCAGCTTGCGCAGACGGGTGTCGACATTGCCGCGCAAGGGCACGACCTGCAGGTCGGGACGCAGCGCCAGGACCTGGGCCTGGCGGCGCAGGCTGGCCGTGCCGACCAGCGCGCCGGCGGGCAGGGCCGCCAGGCTGTCGCCGTCGTTGCTGAAGAGCGCGTCGCGCGGGTCCTCGCGCTCCAGGATGCAGGCGATCTCGAGACCATCGGGCAGCCAGGTCGGCACGTCCTTCATGGAGTGCACGGCGGCGTCGATGCGCCCCTCGATCAGCGCCTCCTCGATCTCCTTGGTGAACAGGCCCTTGCCGCCGATCTCCGCCAAGGTGCGGTCCTGCACCTTGTCGCCCGTGGTGCGGATGACCTCGGTCTCGACCGCGCCCTCGGCGGCCAGCGCCGGGTCGGCCTCGCCGAGCAAACGGCGCACCTCGCTCGTCTGGGCGAGTGCCAGCGGTGAGCCGCGCGTGCCGAGTCTGAGGAGGGGCTTGTCGGACATGTCGTGACGCGAGAATGGCCAGCGCCGCGGTGCGGTGCAACCTATCAATTGGCTTCTGGACTTGCCGGGTCGGTCGGGCTTGCGAAGGGCCGGGCGCTGGGGCAAGACCTGAGCATGATCCTGCTCGGCATCGAGACCTCCTGCGACGAGACGGCGGTGGCGCTGGTCGAGGAGTCGCGCGCCATCCGGGCCAATCTCGTGCTCTCGCAGCTCGCCGAGCACCGGCCCTACGGCGGCGTGGTGCCGGAGATCGCCGCGCGCAGCCACCTGGAGCAGCTCGACGGCCTGGTCGCCCGCGCGCTCGAGGAGTCGGGGCTCGGCTTCGACGACCTGGCCGGCGTGGCGGCGACCGCCGGGCCGGGGCTGATCGGCGGCGTCTTCGTCGGCGTGATGACCGCCAAGGCCATCGCCGCGGTGCGCGGCCTGCCCTTCCTGGCGGTCAACCACCTGGAGGGCCACGCCCTCACCGCGCGCCTGACCGACGGGATCGACTTTCCCTATCTGCTGCTGCTGGTCTCCGGCGGCCATTGCCAGCTCCTGACCGTCGAGGGCGTCGGCCGCTACCGCCGCCTCGGCACGACCCGCGACGACGCCCTGGGCGAGGCCTTCGACAAGGTCGCCAAGCTGCTCGGCCTGCCCTACCCGGGCGGCCCGGCGCTGGAGGCGGCCGCCCGCGGCGGCGACGGCGCGGCCCACGCGCTGCCGCGGCCGATGCTCGGCCGCCCCGAGCTGGACTTCTCCTTCTCGGGACTCAAGACGGCGGTGCGCCACCTGGTCGCCGGGCTCGGCGCCGGGTCACGAGATGGGCCGATCGACCCGCAGCACGTCGCCGACATCGCCGCCTCGTTCCAGGCCGCCGCCGCCGACGTGCTGGCCGACCGCTGCGCCCGCGCGCTCGAGAGCTTCGCCGCCGAGACCGGCCGGCCCGGCCCGCTGGTCGTGGCCGGCGGCGTCGCCGCCAACCGGGCGCTGCGCGCGCGCCTCGGCGAGGTCGCCGAAGCGGCCGGCACGGCGCTGGTGGCGCCGCCGCCCGCGCTCTGCACGGACAACGCGGCGATGATCGCCTGGGCCGGCCTGGAGCGCTTGCGGCTCGGCCTGACCGACAGTCTCGATTTCGCGCCGCGGCCGCGCTGGCCGCTGGAGTCATTGCCGAAGGGAGCCGCCGCATGATGCCGGTCGACGATCAGCCGAGGGTTTTCGCCGGTCCGGCGCCGGAGCCCAAGGCCGAGGTCCGCAACCTCTTCCCGACACCGGTCGTGGTCTCGGTGCTGCCCGAGGCCGACACGATCAACGCCCTGATCAAGCCGGTGATCCACGAGCGGGCGCGCGCCACCGCCTCGATCCAGCACAGCAACCTCGGCGGCTGGCAATCGACCTGGGACTTCACCGAGTGGGGCGGCCCGGCGCTCGAGCGGATCCTGGAGACCGGTCGCCGTCTGGCGACCGGCATGACGGTCGACCGCCAGGGCCGGGCGGTGGAGATCGACTGGAAGGTCAACTGCTGGGCCAACATCAACCGCCAGGGCCACGGCAACGAGTTCCACACCCACCCCGGCGCCTTCTGGTCGGGCTGCTACTACGTCGAGGACGGCGGCGTCGCCGACGGCCGGCACGGCGGCGAGTTCGAGCTGCAGGACCCGCGCGGCGTCGCGCCCGCCATGTACGCACCGAACCTGACCTTCGCGGGGCGCGCCGGCATCTCCGCCGGCGCCGCCGAGATGCTGGTGCCGCGCGCCGGCATGATGCTCCTCTTCCCGAGCTGGGTGCAGCACGCCGTCAGGCCCTACTACGGCCCTGGCGAGCGCATCTCCATCGCCTTCAACCTGAGCGTCTGAGCGGCGGGCATGGCGCCGGCCGGCCCTATCGCCCCCATCGAGCGGGTCGGCGTGGTCGGGGCCGGCGCCTGGGGCACCGCCTTGGCCCTGGTCGCCGCGCGCGCCGGCCGCCAGGTGACGCTCTGGGCGCGGCGCCCCGCGCTCGCCGCCGCCCTGCAGGGCGACCGGGAGAACGCCGCCTACCTGCCCGGCATCGCGGTCCCGGTCTCGGTCTCCGTCACCGCCGATCCCGCTGCGCTCGCTTCAGCCGATGCCCTCCTGCTGGCGATGCCGGCGCAGACGCTGCGGGAGTCGCTCTCCGGCCTCGCCTCGTCGATCGCGCCGGCCTGCCCGCTGGTGATCTGCGCCAAGGGGATCGAGCGGGACAGCGGCAAGCTCCTGAGCGAGATCCTGGCCGAGGCCGCGCCGGGCCGGCCGGCGGCGATCCTCTCCGGCCCGAGCTTCGCCGCCGAGGTGGCGCGCGACCTGCCGACCGCCCTGACCCTCGCCTGCGACGACGAGGCGCTCGGCCGGGCCCTGGTCGGCGCGCTCGGCCATCCGCACTTCCGGCCCTACCTGTCGCACGACCCGGTCGGCGTGCAGCTCGGCGGCGCGGTGAAGAACGTCATCGCCATCGCCTGCGGCCTGGTCGCCGGCCGCCGGCTCGGCCACAACGCCCGCGCCGCGCTGATCACCCGCGGCCTCGCCGAGATCGCCCGCCTCGGCCGCGCCCTCGGCGCCGAGCCGGCGACCTTCATGGGCCTCTCCGGCCTCGGCGACCTGGTGCTGACCTGCAGCGCCACGCAATCGCGCAACTACGCCTTCGGCCTGGCCCTCGGCGAAGGCCAGTCGCCCGAGCAGGCCCTGGCCGCCTCGGCCGGCGTGGTCGAAGGCCGCAGCAGCGCCGCCGCCGTGCAGACCCTCGCCCGCGCGAAGTCTCTCGAGATGCCGATCTCCGAGGCCGTCGACTCCATCGTCAACCGCGGCAGCGCCATCGACAGCACCATCGCCGCCCTGCTCGCCCGCCCCTTCCGCAGCGAGACGGGGTGACGGGCGCCGATCCGCGGCGTCCCCGATATGAAAGGCCTTGTCAGGCTCTCAGTCGAGCAGATGGCGATTGAGGTCGACGAGCTCAGAGACGAGCACACGGATCTTGGTCAGCAGAGTCTCCGGGCTGTCCGCCTCGGCGACCAGGCCAGGCAGATCGGATTCCGCGACAAACCAAACCCCGGCTTCGTGGTCCCACTCGGCTTTCACCTTCAAGGCGCGTTCTTCCATCAAGCCAAGCTTCCTCGAAGGAGAAGACTAGCATCTTCCTCGCGGGAATTCCGTGAACCCCTGTGGGCCTATCGGCTGGCGGACTCCGGTTCCCTAGGCTAGCCTCCGCCGCTCGATCGACCGCGGGGGAGGCCAGTCTTGTTCTTCATCGTCCTGACCACCGACAAGCCGGACAGCACGCAGCTCCGCGCGGACCGGCGCGCGGTGCATCTCGAATACCTCGAGAGCTTCGGCGACAAGCTGGTCGCCGGCGGGGCGACCTTGAGCGACGACGGCGAGACGCCGACCGGCTCCTTCCTGCTGATCGACGTCGAGGACCGGGCGGCGGCCGAGGACTTCGCGCGCAACGACCCCTTCGCCCAGGCCGGGCTGTTCGAGACCACCGAGATCCGGCGCTGGCGCAAGGTCTACTTCCACCCGCCCGCCGACTGAGACCGGAGCGCAACGCACCATGGCCTACTGGCTGATGAAATCCGAGCCCGGGACCTGGTCCTGGGACGACCAGGTCCGCGACGGCGTGGCCGAATGGGACGGCGTGCGCAACAACCAGGCGGCGCTCAACCTGAAGGCCATGAAGAAGGGCGACCGCGCCTTCTTCTATCACTCGGTCAACGAGAAGCAGATCGTCGGCATCGTCGAGATCGTCAAGGAGGCCTACCCCGATCCGAGCGACCCGGCCGGCCGCTTCGTGATGGTCGACGTTAAGGCCCTGCGGCCCTTCAAGCAACCGGTCACCCTGGCCGAGATCAAGGCCGAGCCGCGACTCTCCGAGATGCTGCTGGTGCGCCACACGCGGCTCTCCGTCTCGCCGGTCGACAAGGACGCCTGGAAGCTGATCTGCGCGATGGGAAAGACGCGCGGGTGAGCGGCCGGCCGCGGCCCAGCGTCGCGCTCTCCATCAAGCTCTGCGCCTTGGAGGATATCCCGGACGGCACGGCGAAGGGCTTCACCGTCGACGAGGCCAGCGAGGAGGGCGAGGAAGTCGAGATCTTCGTGGTGCGCCTCGGCGAGGCGGTGCACGGCTATCGCAACTTCTGCCCGCACATCGGCTCGCCGCTCGACTGGAAGCCCGACAGCTTCATGAGCGACGACGGCAAGCTGCTGCGCTGCGCCACCCATGGCGCGCTGTTCCGCCCGGAAGACGGCTACTGCGTCGAGGGGCCCTGCGAGGGCGACAGCCTGCGGCGCGTAGAGGTGATTCTGAAAGACGGCGAGGTGGTTCTGACCGGCCTGGCCTCTAGGTCTTAAGTGCCCACCACTTTGTCGACCGCCTTGTTGAGCATCTCGACCAGGTGCTTGCCGAGCTGATGGCTGGCGCCGCGGACGTCTTCCTTGAGGATCACGTTCATGGCGTCGGCATGCAGGCGGACCAGCTTGAGCATCTGGTCGTTGCTGCGCTCGACTTCGACCAGCAGCTTGTGCAGCGAGCGGGCGAGGTGGGTCAGCAGCGGGTACTCGAAGGTCGCGCCCTGGCCCTTTATGTCGTGGGTGATCTGGGCGATCTCCTGCAGCCGGTTGCTGGCGACGCCGGGGTCGGCCTCGGCCTCCTCCGCCAGGCGGAAGATCGTGTCGAGGTCCTGCCGCACCCAGAGCTGGTAGCTCTCCTGCAGGTCTTCCAAGGCCTGCTCGGCTTCCCGCACCACGGCCTCCAGGCTCGGCCCGCCGTGCGGCGAGACCTTCGCCGCCAAGCTGTTGGGCGGGTTGATGACCTCGAACTTGGCGCCGGGCTTCATGGCTCAGGCGGCCTCGAAATCCGAGACCTCGGGGATCGCCAGCTCCTCCTCGCCGCCGCCCTCCTGGCCGCCGTCCTGGCCGCGCTTCTCGCGGCCCTGGAAGGCCTTGACCTGGCGCCGGCGGCAGGGCCCGAAGTAGCCCTCCGACTTGATGAAGGGCCGCGGCTTGGTGGTGATGTTGACCAGGCGCTGGTAGAGCATCTCGATGGAGACCGGCTTGGCCAGCACCTCGTGGACGCCGACGTCGCGGGCCCGGGTGATCATGCGCCGCTCGGTGTAGCCGGTCAGGGCGATCACCGGGACGTAGGGATCGAAGCCGACCTCGCCCTTGCGGACCTTCTCGATCAGGTCCAGGCCCTCCTGATCGCCGACCACGACGTCGGTGATGATGATGTCGGGCCGGAAATGGGCCATCTCCTCGGCGGCCGACTTCACGTCGACGGCGAACATGACATCGGTGATCCGCATGGCGCCCAGGATCGAGCGCAGGATCTGATGCATGTGCACGTTGTCGTCGACGACGAGCACTTTGAGGGCCGAGAAATCGTAGGCCATGGTGGCGATCGCACTCCCTTGAGCCGGTCCCGACGCGCCGAGCGGCGGGCGGAACCCGGCTCCCGCATTATGGCCGAGGCGCGCTCAACAAAGCTTTAACGGTCCGTCGATTCGGCCCGCCCGGCGGCCCGGCAGCCCCGGGTTCCCTGGCCGGCCCTCAACTTGTGTTGACCGGGAATTCCATAAATAATCCGCGCCGAACGGCCGGCGGCGGGGAGGCCGGACGGCCGACAGGGAAGAGCTTACGAGGGGAGCGTCGCGGCATGTCCGAGATCAAGACCTATCCCGTGCGACCGGAAGTGGCCGCGCGCGCCTGGTGCGATGAGAGCAAGTACTTCAAGCTCTATGAGCAGTCGATCAGCGACAACGAGGGCTTCTGGGCGGAGCAGGCCAAGCGCGTCCACTGGATAAAGCCCTTCAGCAAGGTCAAGGACGTCAGCTTCGGCCCCGGCGACGTGCATATCCGCTGGTTCGAGGACGGCACCACCAACGCCAGCTACAACTGCATCGACCGGCACCTGGCGACCCGCAAGGACCAGGTCGCGCTCATCTGGGAAGGCGACGACCCGACCAAGGACCTGCAAATCACCTTCGGCGAGCTGCACGAGCACGTCTGCCGTCTGGCCAACGTGCTGAAGGAGCGCGGCATCAAGAAGGGCGACCGGGTCACCATCTACATGCCGATGATCCCCGAGACCGCCTACGCCATGCTGGCCTGCGCGCGCATCGGCGCGATCCACTCGGTGGTCTTCGGCGGCTTCTCGCCCGACTCCCTGGCCGACCGCATCATCGACTGCGAATCGAACTGCGTGATCACGGCCGACGAGGGCGTGCGCGGCAATCGCTCCGTGCCGCTCAAGGCCAACGCCGACAAGGCGCTCGAGCGCTGCTCCGGCGTCGGCACCGTCGTCGTGGTCAAGCGCACCGGCGGCGAGATCGACTGGGTCGAGGGCCGCGACGTCTGGTACCACGAGGCCTGCGAGGCGGCCTCGGCGGACTGTCCCGCCGAGGAGATGAACGCCGAGGACCCGCTCTTCATCCTCTACACCTCCGGCTCGACCGGGAAGCCCAAGGGCGTGGTGCACACCACCGGCGGCTACCTGGTCTACACCGCCATGACCCACCAGTACGTCTTCGACTATCACGACGGCGATATCTACTGGTGCACGGCCGATATCGGCTGGGTCACGGGCCACAGCTACGTGGTCTACGGCCCGCTCAGCAACGGCGCGACGTCGCTGATGTTCGAAGGCGTGCCGAACTACCCCGACGCCTCGCGCTTCTGGCAGATCTGCGACAAGCACAAGGTCAACATCTTCTACACGGCGCCGACCGCGATCCGCGCCCTGATGGGCGCGGGCGACGGCCCGGTGAAGAGCACCAACCGGACCTCCGTGCGCATCCTCGGGACGGTCGGCGAGCCGATCAACCCGGAGGCCTGGGAGTGGTACCACCACGTGGTCGGCGACGGGCGCTGCCCGATCGTCGACACCTGGTGGCAGACCGAGACCGGCGGCCACATGATCACGCCGCTGCCCGGCGCCACGCCGCTCAAGCCCGGCTCGGCGACGCGGCCCTTCTTCGGCATCAAGCCGGTGATCCTCGACAACGACGGCAAGGTCCAGGAGGGCGTGGCCGAGGGCGCCCTCTGCATCGCCGATTCCTGGCCCGGCCAGATGCGCACGCTGTTCCGGGATCACGAGCGCTTCGTGCAGACCTATTTCTCGACTTATGGCGGCTACTACTTCACCAGCGACGGCTGCCGGCGCGACGAGGACGGCTACTACTGGATCACCGGCCGGGTCGACGACGTGATCAACGTCTCCGGCCACCGCATGGGCACGGCCGAGGTCGAGAGCGCCCTGGTCGCCCACGGCAAGGTGGCCGAGGCCGCCGTGGTCGGCTGCCCGCATGACATCAAGGGCCAGGGCATCTACGCCTACGTCACGCTCAACGCCGACGAGGACCCGACCGAGGAGCTGCGCAAGGAGCTGGTGCAGTGGGTGCGCAAGGAGATCGGCCCGATCGCCTCGCCCGACTTCATCCAGTGGGCGCCGGGCCTGCCGAAGACCCGCTCGGGCAAGATCATGCGCCGCATCCTGCGCAAGATCGCCGAGAACGACTACTCGAACCTCGGCGACACCTCGACCCTGGCCGAGCCCGCCGTGGTCGACGACCTGATCGAGAACCGGATGAACCGCTGAGGCGCGGCGCGCCTCGTCCCTAGGAGCTGGACGCCCCGGCCTGCGGCGCGGCGGCCTGCTGCGCCGTCGCGGCCAGCTCGACGCTCCGCGCCAGCAGGTCCGAGAGGTGCAGGGTCGAGGGCATCTTGGCCTGGTTCTGCCGGATCTGCTCGGCGACCGTGACCTGAGCGGCAGGGCTGCGCAGTTTCGGGCGGCTTTCCACCTTCTGCGCCTTGGCGCGCGGCTCGGTCGCCTTGCCGGCAACCGCGACGCTGCCGGCCTGGGCGAAGCGCTCCCGGTAGCCTTCGGCAGCGGCGCGCTTCAGGGCCACGGCGAAGGCCGACTCCGTCTGGGCGATCGCCTGGAAGCGGGTCGAGAGGCGCAGACGCGCGGGCCTTTCGACCGGCTTCGCCACGGGGGCCGGGACAGCGGCGTTGCGAACGGGCTCGATCCGCTTGACCGGTTTCACCCTGCCGGCCGCCGGCTCGAAGAGCGGCTCGATGGCGCTGGCGTGGAATCGCGCCGGCGCCTCGAGCGGCTCGCGGGTCGCGACGGCCTGCGGCTCCTCGTCGGCCAGGGCCTCGACCAGGCGCAGGTCGAACTGCTCGATCGAGACGGGGGTGGCGAGGGCCGCGGGCGGCAGCTGCGGCGTCGGTCCCTTCTCCATGATCGCGGCCGAGAAGAGGACGAGCAGGGCCGAGAGGGCGAGGCCTTCCTTGGCATAGCTAAGGACAGCCTGGGCACGCTTGGCAATGAAGCGTGAGCAATGGTGACGCATGGCTGAATATCCAGATATGGCTTCGGGCGCTGGCCTCGCGCACGGATCGAGCACGCGAAGGCCGGACGCTAGTCTGCCCGGGCTGTGGTTAAACGAGACTTAAGTGTGTCGGGCGGCCTTTCGGCCGCCGCTGGCGCCGGCTCAGGAGCCCGGGCTGAGGGCGGAGGAAGCCGCCGCCTGCTGGGCGATGGGCGCGGCGCCCGGGCCGGTTACCAGCAGGTCGGAGAGGTGGCGGGTCGTGGGCATGGATTCGCTATTGCGGCGGATCTGTTCGGCAACCGTCGGTTGCAGGCGGGTGCCGCCGACGCTGGCCCGGTCCCGCTCCGCCAAGGCCTCGGCGCGAGCCGCCAGCACCGTGAGCGAGCGGGACAGCCGGCCGGCGCGGCTGGCGAAGCGCTCGCGGTAGCCCTGCGTGCCCGCGCGCCGCAGGGCGGCGGCGAATGGCGACTCCGGCGCCGCCGTGGTCTCGAAGCGCTGGCTGAGCAGCGCCCGGCGCGAAGGCTTGCCGGCCTTGGGCTCGATCGATTCGGGGTCGATGGCGGTCACCCTGGCGCCGGAGAGGTAGCTGCGCTCGCTGGGCTTGAGCCAGATTCCGGTCTCGCCGGCCCGCTGGCTCTCGGTGGCGGCCAGCAGGGGCGACTCCAGTGGCGCCGGGCGGGTCTCGATCACCTCGTTGCCGAGCTTGAACAGCGCCACCCAGCCGTCGCGCTCCAGGTCCATCGGCGCGGGCGCGACGACCGGCGCCTTCATCGACAAGGGCGGACTCTCTTCGTGCAGGGCGGCGGCCGAGACCATGAGCACCAGGGCCAACAGGGCCGGGCCGCCCTTCAGACAGGCGCGCAAGGTCGGCTTTTGCCGGATCGCCCGCGCGCGGCAGAAGGCCAGGGCCTGAGAGACTTCGGCCGCGAAACTGGACGATGGCATCCCAGGCGCACTCCCCTTTTATCGCCGCGCTGGAAGCAGCCTGGCGCCCGCGTGGTTAAGAGATTCTTAAGCTCGGTGAACGGCCGTAAGGTCAAAGTTATGACCTGGCCGTTCCGCTCCGGCCGGGACGTTAAGCCGCCAAGGCGTCGCGCAGGCGCAGCACCGCCGGCTCGATCGCCGCGTCGGGCACGCCGGCATAGCCGAGCAGCAGGCCCCGGCGGCGGGCGGGCCCGGCATAGAAGGCGGAGAGCGGCCGAACGCTGACGCCGGCCGCGGCCGCCCGGTGGGCCGCCTCGACGTCGCCCAGGCGCGCGGCCAAGGCCGGCTCGAAGGCGCCGACCAGGTGCATGCCGGCGGGGTCGGGCGCCAGCGACAGCAGGCCGCCGAGATGGCGGGCGCCGGCCGCCAGCAGCGCCGCCTGGCGGCCGGCATAGAGCCGGCGCATGCGCCGGACATGGGCGGCGAAGTGGCCCTCCTCGATGAAGGCGGCCAGCGCCGGCTGGACGATGCTCGAGGGGTGATCGTCGAGGGCGCGGCGGGCGCGCAGGAAGTCCTCGGCCAGGTCCGGCGGCGCGACCAGATAGCCGATGCGCAGCGAGGGAAAGAGCACCTTGGAGAAGCTGCCGACGTAGATCACCTGCCGCTCGCCGGCGCGCGCCGCTTCCAGGCCCTGCAGGGCGGTCAGCGGCCGGCCGGCGTAGCGGTATTCGCTGTCGTAGTCGTCCTCCAGGATCCAGGCGCCCTGGGAGCCGGCCCAGTCGAGCAGCTCCAGCCGGCGGGCCAGGGACATGGTGACGCCGAGGGGATACTGGTGCGAGGGGGCGACGGCGGCGAGCCGCGCCTCGGGCGCCAGGCGCCGGCCCTCGGCGACAGACAGGCCCTCGGCATCGACCGGCACCGCCACCGCCCGGGCCCCGGCCGCCGCCAGGGCAGCGCGCAGGCCGGCATAGCCGGGCTCCTCGATCCAGGCGGCGTCGCCCGGGTCGAGCAGCACCCGGGTCGCCAGGTCCAGCGCCTGCTGGCCGCCGGCGGTCACCAGCACCTGCCCGGCGCCGCAATCGAGGCCGCGCACGGCCCGCAGGTGCCCGGCGATGGCGGCCCGCAAGGACGGCAGGCCGCCGGGGTCGCCGCCGCGCAGCAGGGCCGGGGGCGGCCGGCGCCAGACCCGGCCGAGCAGGCGGCCCCAGACGTCGAAGGGGAAGTGCTCGGTGTCGGGGTTGGCCATGGCGAAGGCCGGCCCGACCGCGGGATCCAGCGGCTCGCGCGCCGCCGCGCCGAGCCGCTGGCCGCGCCGGGACAGGCGCCGGGCCGGGCTCGGCCGCGCGCCGCCGGGCGCCGGCGCGGCCGGGGCCGCCGTCAGCAGGCCCTCGGGCAGCTCGCGCGAGACGTAGGTGCCGGCGCCGACGCGGCCTTCCAGGTAGCCCTCGGAGAGGAGCTGGTCGAAGGCGCCGGTCACCGTGTTGCGCGAGCAGCCGAGCTCCTCGGCCAGGCTGCGCGAGGCCGGCAGGCGGGCGCCGGCCGGCAGCCGCCCGGCCAGGATGTGGTCGCGGAGCTGGCCGTAGAGCTGGCGGTGCAGGGGCTCGCGGCCGTCGCGCTCCAGGGCCAGGGCCAGCAGCGGGGCCCGCTGGCCGCCCGGTCGGCGGACGCCGCGCGGGCGGCCCGGGCGAGGGATATCCGGCGAGACGATCGTCATGGGACAATCTGCCAAATTGGCACTAAGAGATATCCATAATCGGCTCTTTGTTGACAGCCAATCAAGGCCTAGCTTTCGCCTGCAACGGATAGGGAGATCCGCCATGGCGCCCCCTGACAGCGCCCCCTTGCCCGACTTCGAGCCGACGCCGCGGACCAAGGTCAAGCGGCTCTGGCAGCGCGCCTGCTACGACCGCGAGACGGTCTACGGCATCCTCGACGCCGGCCTGATGTGCCACGTCGGCTACGTCATCGACGGCCAGCCCTACGTCACGCCGACCGCCTACTGGCGCGAAGAGGACCGGGTCTATTGGCACGGCTCCTCGGCCAGCAAGATGCTGCGCAACCTGGAGACCGGCATCCCCTGCTGCTTCACCGTGGCGATTCTCGACGGCCTGGTTCTGGCCCGCTCCGGCTTCCATTCCTCGATCAACTACCGCTCGCTGATGGCCTTCGGCCAGGCCGAGAAGCTCGAGGACGAGGCCGAGAAGCTGAGGACGCTGGAAGTCTTCTCCGAGCGCCTGACGCCCGGGCGCTGGGACGAGCTGAAGCCGCCGAGCCAGCAGGAGCTCAAGGCCACGACGGTGCTGACCATGAAGCTGGACGAGGTGGTCGCCAAGGTGCGCAACGGGCCTCCGGCCGACGACGAGGAGGACTACGACCTCGACGTCTGGGCCGGCGAGGTGCCGGTGCTGACGCAAATCGGCGCCGCCGTGGACGACCCGCGCCTCAAGGCCGGCATCGCCCGGCCCGGCTATCTCGCCGAGGTCAGCATCAACGCCCTGGACGAGACGTCATGAGCCGATCCTGGCACTGGTCGATCGCCGAGGCGGCCGCGGCTCCCTTGCAGGAAGGGCGCGCCTCCTCCCTGCTGTTCGAGCACGGCTCCATGCACCTGCGCTTCTACGCGCCGGTCGGCAGGGACGAGCAGGTGCCGCACGACCAGGACGAGATCTACGTCGTCGCCAGCGGCAAGGGCACCTTCGTCCGCGAGTCCGAGCGCGTTTCCTTCGGGCCCGGCGACGCGCTTTTCGTCGCCGCCGGCGAGACCCACCGCTTCGAGGACTTCACCGACGACTTCGCCACCTGGGTCCTGTTCTACGGCCCGACGGGCGGCGAAGCCGCAGGCTAAGAGAGCGAGACCATGGCGCAAGCATCGCCCCGCATCCTGGTGTTCCAGCACATCGACTGCGAGCACCCCGGCATCTTCCGCGACTTCCTCGCCGAGGACGGCGTCGCCTGGGACGCGGTCGAGCTCGACGAGGGCGAGCCGATCCCCTCGCTCGAGGGCTACGACGCGCTCTGGGCCATGGGCGGGCCGATGGACGTCTGGCAGGACGAGGCCCATCCCTGGATGACGGCGGAGAAGGCGGCGATCCGCGAGGCGGTGGTCGAGCGCGGCCTGCCCTTCCTCGGGCTCTGCCTCGGGCACCAGTTGCTGGCCGTCGCGCTCGACGGCGAGGTCAAGCCGGCGGCCACGCCGGAAGTCGGCATCCTCGAGGTCGAGCTGACGGAGGAAGGCCGGTCGCACCCGCTGTTCGACGGCCTGGCCGCGCGCAGCCGCTGCCTGCAATGGCACAGCTCGGAGGTCACCCGGCTGCCCGCGGGCACGCGCGTGCTCGCCTCCTCGCCGGCCTGCCAGGTGCAGGCCATGGTGGTCGGCGAGCGTGCCTTCGGCATCCAGTACCACGTCGAGCTGACGCCGAGCACCGTCGACGATTGGGGCGCGATTCCGGAATACGAAGCCGCGCTGGAGAAGGCGCTCGGGCCGGGCGCCCTGCCGCGCCTCGCCGAGGACGCCGCCGCCGGCATGGCCGGCTTCAACGCCGCCGCCCGCAAGCTCTACGACAACTTCATGGCGATCGCCGGGCGGGGCCGGGCATGACCGAAGCCGTCGATGTCCGCCCGCTGTCCGGCGCGCCGGCCGCGACGCCGCCGAACCTCTGGCCGCCGCGCGAAGCCTTGGAGGGTCCCCGCGTGAGACTCGAGCCCCTGGAGCCGGACCGGCACGCCGAGTGCCTCTACGAGCTGTCGCATACCGACGAGGCGGCGCGCGCGCTTTGGACCTACCTGCCCTACGGCCCCTTCGAGGAGATCTCCGCCTTCCGCGCCTGGCTGGAAGAGCGCGCGGCCGAGAAGGACCCGCTGTTCTTCGCCGTGCACGACAAGGCGCTGGGCAAGGCCGCGGGCATGACCAGCTATCTGCGGATCACGCCGCTGCACGGCGTCATCGAGATCGGCCACATCTGGTTCTCGCCGCCCCTGCAGCGCACGCCGGCGGCGACCGAGGCGCTGTTCCTGATGATGCAGAACGCCTTCGACAAGCTCGGCAACCGGCGCCTGGAATGGAAGTGCAACGCCCTCAACGACGCCTCGCGCCGCGCCGCCCGCCGCCTCGGCTTCAAGTTCGAGGGCATCTTCTACCAGCACCTGGTGGTCAAGGGCCTGAACCGCGACTCCGCCTGGTACTCGATACTCGACCAGGAATGGCCGCGGGTGCGCGCCAACTTCGAGACCTGGCTCTCGCCCGACAACTTCGACGCCGAGGGCAACCAGAAAGCCTCGCTGGCCGCGCTCAACGCCGAGGCTGCGTAGACCCCCTACCCGCCGTCATTGCGCGCCGACACCAGCCGGCGCGGCAATCCAGACCATCGGCGAAGCCGGACCGCTCCGGATCGCTTCGCTGCGCTCGCGATGACGAGAGTGGCGGCAGAGTCACCGAGACCGCCTAGGCGGCAGAGGAGACACGGCGGTCGGTGTTGTGATGTCACACGGATGAACACAGATGGACACGGATAACAGAAAACAAGAAGGTCTCTTGTTTCTGTTTTCGGTTATCCGTGTCCATCTGTGTTCATCCGTGTCGAATCACCAATCCAACAGAAAAACGCCGGCGCCAACGAAGCTGGTCTGCTTCGCTGCACTCGCACCGAAAGTCGCGAGACCGACCTAGAAGTCGTAGCAGATGCCCTTGCGTTCCCAGTCGCCGTAGCGGGTCGGCTCCGGGCCGCTGGGGCCGCCGACTTCCTTCGCCTTGTCCGGCGAGGGCCGAGGGGCGCCGTAGTGCCGGGCGACCCGGGCGGCGGGCGGCGGGGCCGCCGGGCGGTCCGTCGGCCCCTTGGCCGCGGTGCGGGGCTTGTGCATGACGAAGCGTCGCTCCATCGCTTGAATATGGCGGGCGGGCGGCTCGCGGCCAAGGCTTGAAGCGGCCAGGCCCGGGGCCACATTGAAGACCGCACGAGAGAGACGACCATGAGCACGCTGCGCACCGGCATCCTGCTTGCCGCCATGACGGCCCTGTTCCTCTTCGCCGGCCTGATGATCGGCGGCGAGGCGGGCATGATCATCGCCCTGGGCATCGCCCTGGCGATGAACGCCTTCGCCTATTGGAACGCCGACAAGGTCGTGCTGCGCATGTACGGCGCCCGCGAGGTCGACCAGCGCAGCGCGCCCGAGCTCTACACCATGGTCGCACAGCTCGCCGACAACGCCGGCCTGCCGATGCCCAAGGTCTACGTCATCGACAACGACCAGCCGAACGCCTTCGCCACCGGCCGCAACCCGGAAAACGCGGCGGTCGCCGCCACCACCGGCCTGCTGCAGCGGCTTAGCCGCGAGGAGGTCGCCGGCGTCATGGCCCACGAGCTGGCCCACGTGAAGAACCGCGACACCCTGATCATGACGGTGACCGCGACCATCGCGGGCGCGCTCTCGATGCTGGCCAACTTCGGCCTCTTCTTCGGTTCGATGGGGGGCGGCAACCGCAACAACCCGCTCGGCATCGTCGGCGTGCTGCTGGTGGCGATCCTGGCGCCCCTGGCCGCCATGCTGGTGCAGATGGCGATCAGCCGGACCCGCGAGTACGAGGCCGACCGGGTCGGCGCGGAGATCTGCGGCCGGCCGCTCTGGCTCGCCTCGGCCCTGGAGAAGATCGCCGGCGCCGCCGGCCGGATCGACAACCCGCAGGCCGAGCGCAACCCGGCCAGCGCCCACCTCTTCATCATCAACCCGCTGCATGCCCACAAGGTCGACAGCCTCTTCTCGACCCATCCGCGCACCGCGGAGCGGGTGGCCCGCCTGCGCCGCCAGGCCGCCGAGCTGGGCCAGGGCGCGCGTCCCTGGGGCTAAGGATCGACCAAGAAAGGCGCCGTCTCGGCGCCGAGGTCGGGGCGGCTCGTCCAACAAGCCTTGCACCATCGTGCTAAATCATTGAAATAGAGCCAAATTCGGAGCGAAACTGCGGGCTTGGGGGGCTTCGCTGTGATAATCTTGGGCTCATGATCGCCCCGGTAAGGACGGCTTCGCCCGGCGACTCGCGCGCCGTGGCGGCGGAGGTCTTGCGCGCCGTCCTGGACGACGGGCGGCCGCTCGACGACAGCCTGGCCAAGCATCGCGGCCTGCCGCGCCTGGCGCCGCGCGACCGCGCCTTCGCGCGCATGATGACGGCGACCACCCTGCGCCGGCTCGGCCAGATCGACGACCTGGTCGCGGCCTGCATGGAGCGGCCGCTGCGCCGCGGCCAGAGCGAGCTGCGCAGCCTGCTGCGCATCGGCGCCTGCCAGCTCGCCCTGCTGCGCACGCCGCCCCACGCCGCCATCGACACCACCGTGTCGCTGGCCAGCGGCACCCGCCTGGAGCCCTACCGCGGCCTGGTCAACGCCGTGCTGCGCCGCCTGTCGCGCGAGATGGACGAGCTGATGGCCAAGCAGGACGTGCCGCGGCTCTGCACGCCGGCCTGGCTCTGGCACACCTGGACCCTGGCCTACGGCGAGGCGGCGACCCGTGCCATGGCCAAGGTGCACGTCGAGGACCCGCCGCTCGACCTGACCGTGCGCGAGGACCCGGAGGAATGGGCCGGCCGGCTCGGCGCCCGCCTGCTGCCGACCGGCACCCTGCGCCTGCCGAGCGGCGCCGGCGAGGTCTCGAAGCTGCAGGGCTACAAGCGCGGTGCCTGGTGGGTGCAGGACGCCGCCGCCTCGCTGCCCGTGCGCCTGCTCGAGCCGGCGGCCGGCCAGCGCATCGTCGACCTCTGCGCCGCGCCCGGCGGCAAGACCGCGCAGCTCATCGACGGCGGCGCCGAGGTGATCGCCGTCGACCGCAGCGAGGCGCGCCTCAAGCTGCTCGAAGAGAACCTGAAACGGCTCGACCTGGCGGCGGCAACCGTCGCCGCCGACGGCCGCGCCTGGCGGCCGCCCGAGCCGGTCGACGGCGTGCTGATCGACGCGCCCTGCAGCGGCACCGGCACCATTCGCCGCCACCCGGACATCGCCCACCTCAAGACCGAGCGCGACCTGGCGCCCCTGGTCACCCTGCAGGACAGCCTGCTCGACTCGGCCCTGGCCATGCTCAAGCCCGGCGGCCTGCTGGTCTACGCCACCTGCTCCCTGCAGCCCGAGGAGGGCGCCCGGCGCATCGCCGCCCTGCTCGAGCGCGTCGCCGCCAAGGGCGCTCCGGCGCCCGAGCGCGTCCCCGTCCGCCCCGAGGAGATCGGCGGCCTCGCCGAAGCCATCACCAAGGACGGCGACCTCCGCACCCTGCCCTGCTACCTCGCCGACGACGGGGGGATGGACGGGTTTTATGCCTGTCGGTTGCGGAAGGCCGGCTAGGTCGAGTCCTCGTGCAGGAACGACGGCAAGACATTTCGTACGGATTTCCGCCTCTGGCCGTTTCCTGACATTTCCGCGACGGCCGCCGGAAAGACAAGTGCTCCCCAAGAGCCCACATTGCGTAGCGTCTTGAGCTTGCGGGCTGAAGAGCGGAGCTCGGCAGCTTGTGCTACACTGTACTGAACAAAAGTGAGCATTCTGTCGTCTTACTTTATTCGGAGATTCCGATGCGCCGGACGTTGACCGCTGCGGTTGTGGGCCTTGCCGCGCTGGGATTTGTGGGTTCGGCGAACGCTGGTCTCATACAGGAGTTCAGTTTTGACAACGGCTTTGCCGTGGGCAACGGAACCATCGTTTTTGGATCCGGCTCCGGTTCGTCGCCTAGCGACCTCGACGCCTTTTCGCTTTCGGGGGTCTTCAGAGGTGCGAATTTCTCTTTCGACCTTAGCGACGTGAGTAGCGTTTTGTTCTCCCTCGATCCGGTGGATTGGGATATCCAAACCCTGGATATCGATTCATTCGTAACGTCGGACGTCGTGACCCAATTCTCGATATCTCCCAACAGCATTTTCCTGGAGTGCATGGTCCCCGGTGGTGGGGTGACGGACTGCGGTCCCGGTCCGTTTGGCGTTGCCACGATTGCTTCGGTTACCTTTTCGAGCGTCCCGGTCCCCGAGCCTTCAACGCTTGCTCTCCTTGCCGCGAGTCTTGTCGGCTTGAGTTTGGTGGGTCGTCGAGGTCGTCGAAAAACCAGCTGAGAACAGCCCGATCGGAGCGGCCGGTTCCCTAGTCCGCTTCGGAGCCTGAACCGATGTAGCCGCGAAACGCCGATCACGACCGCATCGCCCCCGAAAGCAGACGTCAGATTGGTCGGTGCCACCGGCTAACGAGTCCGAGCCCCAAACTCACTTCCGCAGACCCCACCGTCTTGCCCGCGACTCCGCTTGCTGCTAGGAGGGCGGATGGCCCGTAGCGTCCGAGTCGCCCCGTCGATTCTGGCGGCCGACTTCGCCAAGCTGGGCGAAGAGGTCGAGGCGATCGACGCGGCCGGGGCCGACTACATCCACGTCGACGTGATGGACAACCACTTCGTGCCGAACCTCACCTTCGGCCCGCAGATGGTCAAGGCGATCCGGCGCTGCTCCGAGCGGACCTTCGACGTGCACCTGATGATCGCGCCGGTCGACCCGATCCTGCCGGACTTCGTCGAGGCCGGCGCCGACATCGTCACCGTGCACCCGGAGGCCGGGCCGCACCTGCACCGCACGATCCAGGCCATCAAGGACCTCGGCCGCAAGGCCGGGGTGGCGCTCAACCCAGGCACGCCGGTCGACGCCGTGCTGCCGGTTTTGCAGGACCTCGACCTGGTGCTGGTCATGTCGGTCAACCCCGGCTTCGGGGGCCAGGCCTTCATCCCGGAAGTGCTGCCCAAGATCGCCGCCCTGCGCGAGAAAATCGACGCCCTGGGCAAGCCGATCGACCTGGAGGTCGACGGCGGCATCAACCCCGAGACCGCGCCCCAGGTGATCGCCGCCGGGGCCGACGTGCTGGTCGCCGGCAGCGCCGCCTTCAAGGGCGGCCCGGCGGCCTATGCCGACAACATCGCGCGCCTGCGCGCGGCGGCGTGACGGCCATGGTCACCGACAGCCTGACGGCGCCCGGCCCGGAGGACAGACCGGCCCGCCGCCTCGCCCTCTGGGACGAGATCCGCGCCCTGCGCGAGCTTCCGCCGGGCCTGGCCCGCGCCCGGCTGCGCTACCTCGCCCTGCAGCCGCTGTTCGCCATGCCGTTTTACGGCTGGTCGTTAACTGGTCGGACACCGACCGCCTTGGAGATCGCGCCCAGCGACCCCTGGCCGGGCGACGCCGCCAGCGGCCAGGCGATCCTCGAGGGCACCTTCCTCTGCGACGGCCAGAAGGTCAGCCATCCCGCGCCGCTCTGGCGGCCGCTCGGGGTCGAGCGGGCCTGGTGCCTGTCGCTGCACAGCTTCGACTGGCTGCGCGACCTGCGCGCGCTGGGCGGTGACGCCGCGCGACGGGGCGCCCGGGATCTGGTCGTCTCCTGGTTGGCAGACAACAGCCGCTGGGATTCCCTGGCCTGGGAGCCGGCGGTGATCGGCCGCCGGCTGACCGCCTGGCTCGGCCACTACGACTTCTTCGCCTCCAGCGCCGAGATCGCCTTCCGCCACAAGCTGATGGCCTCGATGGTCCAGCAGGCCCGGCACCTGGGCCGGGTGCTGCCGGCCGGCCTCAGCGGCCTGACCCTGACCGAGAACATCCAGGGCCTGCTGCTCGCCGGCCTGGCCCTGCCCGGCCAGGAGGGGCTGTGGCAGCGCGGCCTGGCCCTGCTGCGCGCCGAGCTGGCCCGCCAGCTCCTGGCCGACGGCGGCCATGTCGAGCGCTCGCCGGAGGGCCAGCTCGCCCTGCTCCGGCACCTGGTGGTGCTGCGCAGCGCCTTCCACGCCGCCGAGCTGCCGGTGCCTGCCGACCTGCAGGGCGCCATCGAGCAGGCCGCGCCGCTGCTGCGCCTGCTGCGCCACGGCGACGGCGGCCTGGCCCTGTTCAACGGCGGCCGGGCCAGCGCCGGCTGGCAGGTCGACATGGTGCTGCAGCACGCCGGCGGCGCCGGGCCGACCCTCAAGGCCGCGCCGATGAGCGGCTTCCAGCGCCTGCAGGCCGGCCGCAGCCTGGTCCTGGTCGATGCCGGCGATCCGCCGGCCGCCGGCTTCGACGGCCGGGCCCACGCCGGCAGCCTGTCCTTCGAGATGAGCGTCGGCCGCGAGCGGCTGGTCGTGAACTGCGGCGCCCAGCCGGGCGGCGGCGCCTGGCGCGAGGCCCAGCGCACCACGGCCGCCCATTCCACCCTCTGCCTAGGCGACCGCAACGCCTCCGAGCTGTCCTCGCGCGGCGCCGGCGGCAGGCGCCGGGCCCGGGCGACCTGCCGGCGCGAGGAATCCGAGGGCATGTCCCTGCTGGAGATGAGCCACGACGGCTACGCGCCGCTCTTCGGCCTGACCCACAGCCGGCGGCTGTTCCTCTCGGCCAACGGCGAGGACCTGCGCGGCGAGGAGCGGCTGACGCCGGCCGGCGACGCGACAAATCCGCCAAGCGACGAGCCGACCGACTTCGCCGTGCGCTTCCACCTGCATCCCGAGGTCACGGTCAGCCTGACCCAGAGCGGCGACAGCGCCCTGCTGCGCCTGCCCAAGGGCGGCGGCTGGCGCTTCCGGGCCTCCGGCGCGACCCTGGCCGTCGAGCCCAGCGTCTACCTGGGCGACCAGGGCCCGATCCGCCGCAGCCAGCAGGTCGTGCTCAAGGGCCGCGCCCGCGGCAAGGAGACCCTGGTCAAGTGGGCCCTGCAGCGCGAAGCCAAGGCCCGGCCGCGCCGCTGATCCCGTGTTGTTCTCCAATTGGCACTTGGCGCCGAACGGCGCCGCAGTAGAGCGTTTTCCGCTGACGCGGACTCACGGCGCCGGCCCGCTCCCCCTCCCGGCCACCCACGGCAGTATCCTATTGGCTGGCCGGGAGGGGGAGCGGGCGGGTACCGTCCGATCGGAAAACGCATTGGCTTTCCTCTGATGGACTGGGCACCGACCCTCGGCCTGCTGCTCGCCTGCCTGGTCGCCGGCGGCGCGACCTGGTGGGCGACACGCATCGTCATCGACCTGCTGACCCGCCTCGAGATCTTCGACCGGCCCAACGCCCGCAGCAGCCACGACCGGCCGCGGGTGCGCGGCGCCGGCCTGGCGCTGATCCCGGTGATCGCGGTCGCCTGGGCCGGCGCGGCGATCTGGCTGAGCGAGCCGCCGCCCTGGCTCTGGCTGCTGATCGCCGGCCTCGCCCTGCTCGCCGTCGTCTCCTGGCTCGACGACCTGGACGAGGTGGCCGTGCGCTGGCGCCTGGCGGCGCAGGGCGTCGCGGTGGCGCTCGGCCTCGTCGCCCTGGGCGAGCCGGCGGCGGTGTTCCGAGGCTGGCTGCCGCTCTGGCTGGCCGTGCCCCTGATCGCCGTCGCCTGGGTCTATTTCGTCAATGTCTTCAATTTCATGGACGGCATCGACGGCATCAGCGGCGTCCAGGCCATCGCGCTCGGCCTCGGCATCGCCCTGGTGGCATCGATCGGCGGGCTCGACAGCAGCCTCTTCGTGCTGCCGGCCCTGCTGGCCGCCGCCGCCGCCGGCTTCCTCGCCTGGAACTGGCACCCCGCGCGCATCTTCCTCGGCGACGTCGGCAGCGTGCCCCTGGGCTACCTGCTGGCCTGGCTGCTGTTCGAGCTGGCCGCCCGGGGCGCCTGGGCGGCGGCCCTGATCCTGCCGGCCTACTACCTGGCCGACGCGACGGTGACCCTGGCACTGCGGGCTTGGCGCCGCGAGCCGGTCTGGGAAGCGCACAAGGAGCACTTCTACCAGCGCGCGGTGCAGGCCGGGCACGGCCACGAGCGGGTCGCCCTGGCGGTCGCCGGCTGCAACCTGCTGCTGATCGCCCTGGCCGCCTTGAGCCTGCTCTGGCCCTGGCCGGCCCTGCTGCTGGCCGCCCTGACCTGCGGCCTGTTCCTCGCCGCGCTGCAGCGCTGGCGCCCCGCCGCGGACCGAGCTTCGGACTGAGAGTCCAGTGAATTCAGGGCTTTCCGCGAGGCCGGCGAGGGCGTAAGACAGTCCTCGAGGAACCCCGGGGACCCTTGACCGTGAAACTCGCCATGCCGCGCCTGAAGCGGGCCAGCACCGCCTTCGTCCACGACGTGGTGATGGCCGCGGCCTCCTTCGTGATCGCGGTCGGGCTGCGCCTGGGCGATGCCGGGGCCTTCCTCAGCAACCAGCACCTGATGTCGGCGCTGGCGCTCTTCACCGCGGTCTCGGCCCTGGTCTTCTGGTCCATGGGCCTCTACCGCGGCATCTGGCGTTACGCCTCCCTGAACGACGTCACGGCGATCATCAAGGCGGTCAGCCTGACCTTGCTGATCTTCGCCGCGGTCACCTTCATGGTCACCCGCCTGGAGGCGGTGCCGCGCTCGGCCCTGCTGATCAACTGGTTCGTCCTGGTGATCCTGCTGAGCGCGCCGCGCATGCTCTACCGGATCATCAAGGACCACGGCCTGCAGCACGTCCTCGAGCAGTCCAAGGTCGGCCGCGTGCCGGTGCTGGTCATCGGCGTCGATCCCTCGGCCGAGCTCTTCCTGCGCGAGATGGCGCGCGACCCGGCGGCCGGCTACGAGGTGCTCGGCCTGGTCGACGTCAAGGGCGACAGCGACGGCCGGCAGATCCGCGGCGTGCCCGTGCTGGGCACGCTCGACGAGCTGCCCGAGCTGCTGACACGGACCGCGCGCCGCGACATGGCGCCGCGCCGCCTGATCCTGACCCGCCGGCTGGAGCGCGAGGTCATGGCCGAGCTGCTCGACCTGGCCGACGCCCGCGGCATGACCATCGCCCGGCTGCCGCGGCTGACCGACTTCCACAGCAGCGAGAGGGGGGGCGAGCGCGGCGGCGACGGCGGCGGCGAGCCGATCGAGGTCCGGCCGATCGCCATCGAGGACCTGCTCGGCCGGCCGCAGACGCCGCTCGACCGCGGCGCCATGCGCGACCTGATCGCCGAGCGGCGGATCCTGGTGACCGGCGCCGGCGGCTCGATCGGCGCCGAGCTGGTGCGCCAGATCGCCGGCCTCGGGCCGCGGCACATCGCCTTGCTCGACAGCAGCGAGCACAACCTCTACGCCGTCGACCTGGAGCTGAGCGAGCTGCAGCCGGGCCTCGCCCGCCAGGCGATCCTGGCCGACGTGCGCGACCGCGGGCGCATCGACATGGCGCTCGCCGAGGCGCAGCCGGACCTGGTGTTCCACGCCGCCGCCCTCAAGCACGTGCCGATGGTCGAGGCCAACCCGCTCGAAGGCCTGCACACCAACGTCTGCGGCACCCGCAACGTGGCCGACGCCTGCCTCGAGGCCGGCGTCCACGCCATGGTGCTGATCTCCACCGACAAGGCGATCAACCCGGTCAACGTCATGGGCGCCTCCAAGCGCCTGGCCGAGAGCTACTGCCAGGCCCGCGACCTGGAGGAGCGCGCCCGGCAGCGCCACGGCGAGCGGCCGGCGACCCGCTTCGTCACCCTGCGCTTCGGCAACGTGCTGGGCTCGACCGGCTCGGTGGTGCCGCTGTTCCAGCGCCAGCTCGCCCGCGGCGGGCCGCTGACCGTCACCCACCCGGAGGTGGCGCGCTATTTCATGACGGTGAAGGAGGCGGTCGAGCTGGTCCTGCAGGGCGCCGCGCTGAGCATCGACAAGCCGGTCGACGACGCCGGCAAGATCTACGTCCTCGACATGGGCGCGCCGATCAAGATCGTCGACCTAGCGCGCCAGATGATCCGCCTGGCCGGCCTGCGGCCCGGCGAGGACGTCGAGATCCTGTTCAGCGGCCTGCGGCCCGGCGAGAAGATCCGCGAGGAGCTGTTCCACGACCAGGAGCCCATGCTGCAGACGCCGCACCCGGGCCTGCGCCTGGCGGCCCCGCGGACGGTCAACCTGGAGCTGCTGAGCCGCGGTCTCGACGAGCTCGGCGAGGCGATCGCCGGCCGCGACGAGGCGGCGGCCCTGGCCGTGCTGCGCCGCCTGGTGCCGGACTACCGGGCCCGGATGGCGGCCGAATCGGCCGGTGCGGCCGGTGCGGCCGAGTCGGCGGTGGCGAGCCTGGCCGCCGGGGCCGGCCGCGGCGGGCCTCCGCCGGCGTCTTGACGGGCCGGGGCGCGGCAGCGAAAAAGCCTGCATCGGAGTCCGCCCGACTCCCTGTCCCATAGCGAAGGGAGCGCCCCCGTGACCGCCCCCTCTCCGGCCATGCCAGACGCCCCGATCCGCCGCGCCCTGATCTCCGTCTCCGACAAGGCGGGCCTGACCAAGTTCGCCCGCGCCCTGGCCGACCGGGGCATCGAGATCCTCTCGACCGGCGGCTCGGCCAAGGCCATCGAGGCGGCCGGCATCCCCGTCACCGAGGTCTCGGCCATGACCGGCTTCCCGGAGATCATGGACGGCCGGGTGAAGACGCTGCACCCGAAGGTGCACGGCGGCATCCTGGCCCGCCGCGATCTCGACAGCCACCGCGACGCCATGGCCGCGCACGACATCGGCGCGATCGACCTGGTGGCGGTCAATCTCTATCCCTTCCGCGAGACCGTCGCCTCCGGTGCTTCTGCCGAAGACTGCGTCGAGAACATCGACATCGGCGGCCCGGCGCTGATCCGCGCCGCCGCCAAGAACCACGCCTTCGTCACCGTGGTCACCGACCCGGCCGACTACGACGCGGTGCTGGCCGCGCTGCTGGAGAACGCCGGCGCCACCAGCCTCGCGCTGCGCCGCCGCCTGGCCGCCGCCGCCTATGCCCACACCGCCGCCTACGACTCCGCCATCGCCGGCTGGATGGCGGGCCAGGAGGGCGACGACCTG
Organism: Kiloniellales bacterium; assembly: GCA_028280455.1. Lineage (GTDB taxonomy): Bacteria > Pseudomonadota > Alphaproteobacteria > Kiloniellales > JAKSDN01 > JANQLT01. The sequence goes on along the minus strand of JANQLT010000181.1, from coordinate 47,342 downwards.
CCGTCGCGGGTGACCCTGGCCGGGCGCCGCGCCGAGGTGCTGCGCTACGGCGAGAACCCGCACCAGGCCGCCGCCTTCTACCGCGTCGAGGGCGGCCCGCTCGAGTTGCGGCCCGGCGTCGCCACCGCCCGCCAGCTCCAGGGCAAGGCGCTCAGCTACAACAACCTGAACGACACCGACGCCGCCTTCGAGCTGGTCGCCGAGTTCGAGCCGCCGGCCGTCGCCATCATCAAGCACGCCAACCCCTGCGGCGTGGCCCGCGCCGACAAGCTCTCGGACGCCTTCCGCAAGGCCCTGGCCTGCGACCCGGTCAGCGCCTTCGGCGGCATCATCGCCTGTAACCGGCCGCTCGACACCGAGACGGTCGAGGCCATCGGCAGCCTCTTCGTCGAGGTGATCATCGCCCCTGAGGTGCACCCCGACGCGCTGACCCTGCTGACCGGCAAGCAGAACCTGCGCCTGCTGGTCACCGACTCGCTGCCCGACCCGGGCGCACCGGGCCTGACGATCAAGGCGCTGGCCGGCGGCTTCCTGCTGCAGAGCCGCGACCACGGCCTGCTGACCCGCGACGACCTGCGCGTCGTCAGCCGGCGGGCGCCGAGCCCGCAGGAGCTGGAGGACATGCTCTTCGCCTTCCGCGTGGCCAAGCACGTCAAGTCGAACACCATCGTCTACGCCAAGGACAGCGCCACCGTCGGCATCGGCGCCGGCCAGATGAGCCGGATCGACGCGTCCCGCATCGCCGCCATCAAGGCGCGCGACGCCGGCGAGGCGGCGAACGAGACCGGCCTGCGCACGCAAGGCTCGGTGGCGGCCTCCGACGCCTTCTTCCCCTTCGCCGACGGCCTGCTGGTCACCGCCGAGGCCGGCGCCACCGCCGTCATCCAGCCCGGCGGCTCGATGCGCGACGAAGAGGTCATCGCCGCCGCCGACGACGCCGGCCTGGCCATGGTCTTCACCGGCATGCGCCACTTCCGGCACTGAGGCCGATTGGCGTGCGATCTACGACCCAGGGATCTTCTGCACTTCGAAATAGAGCAAGGCGTGGTCGGAGAACTCGCCGATCCACTCGTCTCGATCATCCACCTCGCTAAGCTCGGGCCAGCCTCTCACGGAAACTTCGGCATACCCGGATGACGAGTCGCTGCCGTCATCTTCGGTCTGGCGTCGGAACCGTTTGAACTCCAAGTGCTCCGAGGCATAGACGTGGTCCAGGTTTGACGGGTCGTACCTGGAGCCGCTGCCGTTGCTCCAAGTCAGATGATAGGTCTTGGTTAGCCGGTTTAGGTCCCGGTATCGACTTGCATATGTATCGATCTTCTTAAGTTCCAATTTGGCATCGATATCTTTGCCGTAGGGATACTCCAGACCCATCGTGTTCAGATCGCCTAGGAAGATGTAGTTGGCACGGGAGCCGCTGCTTGACTCGGCAAAGTCGTCGAGCACGCCGCGAAACTTGGCCGCCCGATAGAGCATCTCGTCTCGCAAACCCATCCCACGGGGATTGGTGCTACTCGCCAAATGGAGAAACAGCAGATTGTACTCCGCACTTCCTTTCGTGACCGAAAGCAGGAGGCCGGGCCGCATATGTGTCGTGCCAGCCTTGAACTGTAGCTTCTGCGTGAAGAACGGCGAGAGATTGCTTCGAGCGGCACCGAGTATCTCCTGCGACTGCGGACCTTCCGTGATTTGAAATGCGTAGCCGGGGAATTCCTCTTTGATTTGCCGGAACACCGTTCGCCCTTCGACTTCGTAGAGAGCGAAAACGTCGGGTTCCTGCTTTTTGAGAAACTTCACTACACGCTCAACGCGGTCAGGATCCCCTTTGAAGTGCTCGACATTCCAAGACGCTACAGAAAATGCCTTCACCATCTTCGCCTCCCGGGAAAATGCATATATAGTTGTTTAGATATGGAAGCATTGAGATTATTGGCAGTCAATTCACAAGCACTGTGATCGACCCTTGGCGACTCGGCGTTGCTAAGCAGGTTTGGCAGGCACCATCTCAAGCCCCGTCGCGCGGCTCCTTGACCGGTAGCAGCAGCAGCAGGCCGGCGACGAAGAAGACCAGGATCATCGACATGCCGACGCGCTGGCTGTCGGCCAGCAGGGTGGCCCAGCCGACCAGGGCGGGGCCGAGGAAGGCGGTGGCCTTGCCGGAGAAGGCGTAGAGGCCGAACATCTCGGTGCGCAGCTCGGCCGGTGCCAGGCGGGCCATGAGGGTGCGGCTGGCGGCTTGGGCCGGGCCGATGAAGATGCCGAGGGCGGCGCCGAGGATCATGAACGAGGTCTTGGTCTCGACCAGCAGGATCGCGCCGCCCAGAAGCGTCAGGGCCGAGACGGCGATGATGATGGTCGGCTTCGAGCCCAGCCAGTCGTCGATCCAGGCGAAGGCGGCGGCGCCGAGCCCCGAGGTGACGTTCAGCAGGATGCCGAACATCAGGATCTCCTCGAAGCCCATGCCGAAGGTGCCGGCCGCGTAGATGCCGCCGAAGGCGAAGAGCGTGTTAAGGCCGTCGATGTAGAGCATGCGCGCGATCAGGAAGCGCAGGATGTTGCCGTACTGGCGGACCTGGCGGAGCGTGCGAACGAGCTGGCCGAGGCCGCGCCGCAGGGCCTCGCCGATCGGCAAGCCGGAGGACTGCCGGTCCGGCGTCAGCAGGAACATCGGCAGGCAGAAGACCGCGAACCAGAGCGCGACGAAGGGGCCGGTGGCGCGGACGTGCTCGAAGCGCTCCTTGTCGAGGCCGAAGGGCGGCTCCTCCGGCAGGGCGAAGACCACCAGGCAGACCGCCAGGCAGACCAGGCCGCCGGCATAGCCGGCCGCCCAGGCCCAGCCCGAGACCCGGCCGAGCAGGCGCGGCGGCGCGACCTCCGGCAGCATGGCGTTGTAGAAGACCTGGGCCAGCTCGAAGGCGGCGTTGGCCAAGCCGACCAGGATCAGGGCCTGCCAGAGAAAGCGCTGCTCCGGCTCGATGCTCCAGAGCGCCGCGCCGACCAGCACGCAGAGGATCGACAGGGCGGCGATCCAGGGCTTGCGCCGGCCGCCGTTGTCGGCGATGGCGCCGAACAGCGGCGCGCTCAGCGCCACGACCAGGGCCGAGAGGCTCATGGCGTTGCCCCAGAGCGCCGTGCCGACGGTCTCGTTCTCGGCGACCGTAGAGGTGAAGTAGGCGGCGAAGACGAAGGTGACGATGACCGTCGGGAAGGCCGAGTTGGCCCAGTCGTAGAGGCACCAGGCGACGATGCCCCGGCGCCCGGCGCCGCTCCCCGCCGTCGGCGGCAGGCCCGCCGCGCTCATGCCTGCCGCCGCTGCATGGGTATCAGCCCAGCACCATGGACTTGAGCTGGCGGTTGGCCACGGCGAGCATCGCGAAGTCCGGCGTGCCCGTCGCCTTGAGCTCGACCAGGAGCTGGTCGGTGCGGTTGACCAGCGGCAGCCGCGTCTGGGTCCAGATGTCGATCATCGACTCGGCGGCCGGCGTCCCGGCCGCGGCGTCGAGGACCTTCGAGGTCAGCTCGCCCTGGTGGCCGAAGAGGTCGTCGATGATCGCCGTGACCGCCAGCTTGTCCCAGGCCGTGTCGCTCGGCAGGCGGCCGGCGGCGCGGCGCAGCCAGTCGAAGCCGAAGCGCGAGCCGATCTGGAAGTAGGCGCGGGCCACCGACTCGACCGGCACGCCGCTGCCGAGGCTGATGCGCACGATGTCGCAGGCCGGCGCCAGCAGGCCGAGGCAGGAGACCTGCCGGGCCAGGTCGGCCGGCGCGCCCTGCTCGCGGAAGCCGGCGATGCGCTGTTCCAGCTCGGCGGCATCGCTCTCCGAGATCAGCGACTCCAGCTCGTCCATCAGCAGGCCGACGCCCTCGCCGAAGGCCTTGATCGAGGCGGCGACGTCGAGCGGGTAGCCGCCTTCGCGCAGGAACCAGACCGCCTCGCGCTCGATCAGCCGGCCGCACTCGACCAGCATGGCCGCCTGCAGGGTCGCCGGCGCCTTGTTGTCCAGCGCCTCGATCTCGCGCCAGAGCGCCGGCATGCGGAAGATCTCCGTGGCGATCAGATAGGCCCTGGCGATCTCCGAGGGCGGCAGGCCGGTCTTCTCGCCGACCTCGTGCACGAAGGCCGGCCCGACGCGGTTGACCAGCTCGTTGGTCAGCACGGTGGCGACGATCTCGCGGCGCAGCCGGTGCTTCTCGATGTCGGCCTTGTACTTCTTGCGCAGCGGCGTCGGGAAGTAGTCGATCAGGAAGTGCGCCGTGCAGGGATCGTCCGGCAGGTCGGAGCCCAGCAGGTCGTCGTAGAGCGTGATCTTGGCGTAGGACAGCAGCACCGAGAGCTCGGGCCGGCTGAGCCCGATCGACTGGTTCTGCCGCTCGACCACGATCTCGTCGTCCGGCAGGTACTCGACGTCCCGGTTCAGCAGGCCCTGGCGCTCCAGGCCGCGCATGAAGCGCGCCAGGCGGTCGAGCAGATGGGCGCCGAGGTGATGGGTCACGGTGATCGCCTGGGTCTGCATGTAGTTGTCGCGCAGCACCAAGTCGGCGACCTCGTCGGTCATCTGCTCGAGCAGCTTGTCGCGCTGATTGCGGTTCAGGCGGCCGGACTGCTCGATGTCGCCGAGCAGGATCTTGATGTTGACCTCGTGGTCGGAGCAGTCGACGCCGGCGGAGTTGTCGATCGAGTCCGTGTTGAGCTTGCAGCCCTTGAGGCCGGCTTCTATGCGCGCGCGCTGGGTCATGCCCAGGTTGGCGCCCTCGCCGACGACCTTCGCCTTCAGTTGATTGGCGTCGATCCGGATCGCGTCGTTGGAGCGGTCGCCGGCCTCGAGGTGGCTCTCGTCGCTGGCCTTGACGTAGGTGCCGATGCCGCCGAACCAGAGCAGCTCCATCTCGCTCATCAGCATGGCGTGGATCAGCTCGTTCGGCGTCACGCTGTCCTTGCCGAGATTGAACAGCCGCTTCATCTCCGCCGTGACTTTGATCGACTTGGCCTTGCGCTCGAAGATGCCGCCGCCTTTGGAGATCAGCTTGGCGTCGTAGTCCATCCAGGAGGAGCGCGGCAGGGCGAAGAGCCGGGAGCGCTCGGTCCAGGACTGCGCCGGGTCCGGGTTCGGGTCGATGAAGATGTGCATGTGGTTGAAGGCGCCGATCAGCTTGATGTGCTTCGACAGCAGCATGCCGTTGCCGAAGACGTCGCCGCCCATGTCGCCGACGCCGATGCAGGTGAAGTCCTGCTCCTGGCTGTTCTTGCCGAGCTCGCGGAAGTGGCGCTTGACCGATTCCCAGGCGCCGCGGGCGGTGATGCCCATCTTCTTGTGGTCGTAGCCGGCCGAGCCGCCCGAGGCGAAGGCGTCGTCGAGCCAATGGCCGTAGTCGGCCGAGACGCCGTTGGCGATGTCCGAGAAGGTCGCCGTGCCCTTGTCGGCGGCGACCACCAGATAGGGGTCGTCGTCGTCCCAGCGCACCACGTTCTTCGGCGGCACTACCTTGTTGCCCTTCAGGTTGTCGGTGATGTCGAGCAGCCCGGAGATGAACATCCGGTAGCAGGCGATGCCCTCCTCCTGGAAGGCCTCGCGCCCGGCCACCGCCGGCGGCGGCCGCTTGACGACGAAGCCGCCCTTGGAGCCGACCGGCACGATGACCGCGTTCTTGACCTGCTGCGCCTTGACCAGGCCGAGGATCTCGGTGCGGAAGTCCTCGCGCCGGTCCGACCAGCGCAAGCCGCCGCGCGCCACCTTGCCGAAGCGCAGGTGCACGCCCTCGACGCGCGGGCTGTAGACGAAGATCTCGCGGTAGGGCCGTGGCAAGGGCAGCTCCTCCAGCGCCTGTGAGTCGAGCTTGAAGGAGATCTGCGTCTTCTCGCCGCCCTCGGCGTCGCGCTGGTGGAAGCTGGTGCGCAGGGTCGAGTCGATGGCGTTCATCAGGCGCCGGATGATCCGGTCCTCGTCGAGGTTGCTGACCTCCTCCAGCAGCTCGACGATCTGCTCGCGCAGCGCCTGCGCCTCCTTGACCGCCTTCTCGCGCTTGCGCTCGGGATCGAAGCGCACCGCGAAGAGCTTGGCCAGCAGCCGGGTGATCTTGGGATTCCCGGCCAGAGTGTCTTCCATGTACTCCTGGCTGAAGGGGATGCGCGCCTGCTTGAGGAACTTCGCGTAGGCCCGCAACACCGTCACCTCGCGGGCGTTCAGGCCGGCGATCAGCACCAGCTTGTTGAAGCCGTCGTCCTCCATCTCGCCGCGCCAGACCCGCCCGAAGGCCTCGTGGAAGACGTCGCGGATCTCGTCGAACGCGATCTCCGACTGGCCCTGCAGGCGCATGCCGTAGTCGTGGATCCAGACCTCGCCGCCGTCGCCCGGGCGAATCGCGAAAGGCACCTCGCCGATCACCCGCAGGCCCATGTGCTCGAGCATCGGCAGGACGTCCGACAACGGCACCGGATGGTCGTTGACGAAGAGCTTGAAGTGCAGCGCGTTCGGGCCCTCGTCCGGCGTCTGGTAGAGATCCATGCCCAGGGTCTGGGTCTTCAGGGTCTGCTCGATCTGGGCGATGTCCTCGAGGGCCGTCGCCTCGTCGAAGCGCTCCTGGTAGCTGGTCGGGAAGGCGCGGGCGAAGTAGCGCGTCGCCCGCAGGCCCTGACGCTCGCCGCGGGCGGCGATCAGCGACTGCTCGACGCGGTCGACCCAGGCGCGCGAGGCCTCGGCGAGCCGCTGCTCGAGGGCCGGCACATCGACGTCGGGAATCTGGCCGCGCTTGGTCGAGAGCATGACGTGCAAACGCGCCAGCGGCGAATCGGCGACCTGGGTCGCGAAGGCATCGACCTTGCCGTTGAAGGCCTCCGCGAGGATGTCCTGCAGCTTGAGCCGCAGCTTGGTGTCGTATCGGTCGCGCGGCACGAAGACCATGGCCGAGATGAAGCGGTCGAAGGGGTCGCGGCGCGCGAAGAGCGCGACCCGCTGCCGCTCCTGCAGATGCAGCATGCCCATGGCCATGTCGAACAGCTCGACCTCGGGGACCTGGAACAGCTCGTCGCGCGGATAGGTGTCGAGGATGTGGACCAGGGCCTTGGCGTCGTGGCTGGCCGGCGCGAAGCCGGCGCGGGCGACGGTGTTGTCGACCTTCTCGCGCAGCAGCGGAATCTGCCGCGGCGACCGGGTGTAGACCACCGAGGTGAAGAGCCCGACGAAGAGCCGCTCGCCGGTCACGTTGCCCTTCTTGTCGAAGGTCTTGACCGAAATCGTGTCCATGTGGACCGGCCGGTGCACGGTCGCCCGCTTGTTCGACTTCGAGATGCGCAGCAGCTCGGGCTGGCGCAGGAACTCGCGGACGTCGGGCGGCAGCTTGCCGAGCGCGCGCAGGCCGTCGAACACGCTGGCCTCCGGCTTGCGCAGCACGCCCAGCCCGCTGTTCTTGTCGATCTGCGCGCTCGCCGACCCGCCGCTGCCGCGGTAGCGGTAGACGCGATAGCCGAGGAAGGTGAAGTGGTCGTCGTCGAGCCACTTGAGGAACTCGACGCCCTGGCTCACCTGCTCCTGGTCGATCTTGGGCGGGTCGATATCGAGCTCGGTGATCAGCTCGCGGCAGCGCTGGCGCATCTTGCGCCAGTCCTCCACCGAGACGCGCACGTCGTCCAGCACGGCATGCAGGGTCTCGGCGATCTCCTTGAGCAGATCGGCGGGCTGCTCGCTGATCAGGATCTGCATCACGGACTCGCGCAAGGCCGACTCCGGGCCTTCGCCGCTGCGGAACACCTTCTGCAGCTTGCCCGCCTTGTTGCGCGTCACCTCGATGATCGGGTGGACCACCAGGAAGACCCGGCCCTCGTAGCGGTCCAGGGCGGAGGTCACCGAGTCGACCAGGAAGGGCATGTCGTCGTTGACGATCTCGATGACCGTGTGCTCGGAAGTCCAGCCTTCGGACTCCTGCTTGGGCATCTTGAGCACCCGGACCTTGGGCACGCCCCGCTCCCGCTCGGCGGCGAAGCCGAACATGCAGAGCGCCCGGGCCGCCAGCTCCTCGGCCGGCACCTCCACCATGTCGTCCGGCGGCACATGCTCGTAGACCAAACGGGCGAAGAGCCCGGCCTGCTCCGCGCGGGCACCCTTGAGGCCCTTCTTGGCCGCCTTGGCGACCTGCTCCAGCAGGCTGGCTTTGGCCTTTTCCGCCTTGCTCACCATGGCATTTATCTCCCCCCGAGGATTGGCGCCCAGCGTTCGGCGAGGCTAGCCGATTCTCCGCGCTCTTGGGAGCGCGGAACCGCCGCCTCCCGGTCGAATCGCGATGATCCTACCCCTTGCGGTTATACCTCTTGTTAAGGGCTTAGCCCTAGGCTCGATCCCCGTGAAAAACTCTGTCGCAGCCCCAGGACGTCACGGGAGCCGGCCGCCATGTTGATGGGCGAGGTTCGGGCCGAGCAGCTCATGCGCTCGATCGCCCCCACCGTGCGCGAAGGGCTGTCCGGCGAGCAGGAGTCGGCGATCCGCGACGCCATCAAGCGGGGCGACTGGGACCAGCATCCGATCGACCTCAGGCTCGCCATCCCGACGCCATTCGGGCGCTACTACGCGACCTTCATCGCCGGGCCGGAGCGGCGCAGCTCCGCGCGGCGCGCGGCCGACCGCAAGCGGCGGCCCCTGGTCACGATGGGCAACATCCTGTTCTTCACGCTGGCGACCGTGTTTTCCGGCTTCTGCGCGCTCGGCGTGCTGTCGCTGGCCGCCGGCCTGATCGGCCTCTAGAGCGTTTTCCGCTGACGCGGAATCACGGCACCGGCCCGCTCCCCCTCCCGGCCCCCCAATAGGATACTGCCGTGGGTGGCCGGGAGGGGGAGCGGGCCGGTGCCGTGATTCCGCGTGAGCGGAAAACGCTTTAGAAGGTCGTCTGGAGCTTCAGATAGTCGTAGCGGTCGGCCGAGCGGACCTCGACCTCGCGGGGGCCGTCGCCGCCGATCACCGTCAGGGGCACCGCGACTCCCGGCTCGCCGAGGGCCCAGACCGCCCGGTAGAACTCGATCAGCGTGCGCACCCGCCGGCCGTCGACCGCGACCACGACGTCGTCGGCGGTGATCCCGGCCTGGTCCGCCGGGCCGTCCGGCGCGACGCGGGTGACGAAGATCGCGCCGCGATGGACCTCGCTGAACAGCCCGAGCCAGGGCTTGCGCACCTTGGTCGAGCGGCCGTCGCGCAGCAGGTCCTGGAAGATCGGCTTGAGGGCGTCGATCGGCACGAACATGTTGCCGGGCAGCGGCTGGTCCTCCGGCAAGGCGTCGCCGACCACCAGCGAGCCGATGCCGACGAGCTGGCCCTGGGGCCCGAGCAGAGCGGCGCCGCCGAAGCCGGCATGCGGCGGCGTGGTGAAGATGGCGTCGGGCAGCAGGTATTCCCAGTAGCCCGCGAAGTCGCGGCGCGAGACGACGATCGCCGGCGTGGTGCTGACCGCGCCGTCGAAGCTGGCGACCAGAACGCGGCTGTCCTCCGGGAAGCTCTCGGCGCTGCCGAGCGACACCGGCGCGACGTCGATCGGCACCAGGGGCCGCAGCAGGCCGAAGCCGGTGTCGTAGTCGTAGGCGGCGACCTCGGCCGGCACGTCGCGGCCGTCCGGCAGCAGGATCTCGGCGCTGGTCGATTCCATGATCAGGTAGCCGATGGTCAGGACCAGGCCGTCCTCGTCGATCACCACGCCGGAGCCGTTGCGCTCGCGGCCCAGGGTCTCGGCGGTGCGCGCGTCGGCCGGGATGTTGGCCCGCACGCCGACCAGGGAGTCGAGCGGGTTGCCGGCCGCGGCGATCGTCGGCAGCAGGCAGAGGGCGGCGGCCAGGGCCAGGAGGCTGCGAAGGCTCGATCGGGCTGTCTGCATGGCACGCTCGCGAAGCCTGTGGCGAGAGCGGCAGCCTAGCACAGAGCGGCCGGCGTCAGAACGGCATCGCGCGCAAAGGCGCGTGAGCCGCCACGCGCCGGCTATAGATTTTCAACATTGACAATTTACTTGGGTGAGGCCACATAGCGCCTATTGTCAGTCTCGAGCGTCTTCGCCGATGCCCCGTCCAAGCCTGAAGGATACCCGTTCGCGGGAGATCCTCGACGCCTTCACCGTCTGCGTCGGTCGCTACGGGCTGGAAGGCGCGACGCTCGACCGCATCGCCGAGATGGCCGGCGTCAAGCGGCCGATCCTGCGCCACTACCTGGGCAACCGGGAGGACATGGTGGCGGCCCTGATCGAGCACCTGGGCCGCGCCTTCGACGCCCAGAGCGATGCCCTGCTGGCTGCCTTGCCGCCCGACCTGCAGGCAGAAAACCGGATCGACTGCCTGCTCGCCATTCTCTTCGACCCGGAGACCGTGACCGACCCGGACACGGTGGCCGCCTTGCAGGCCATGGTCGCGGCCTCCGGCCGCTATCCCCAGGCGCGCCGCGTCCTGAAGGGCGCCATCGCGCGCCTCTTGGCCGCCATCGAGCAGGAGCTGGCGGTCGCCTATCCCGGCGCCGGCCCGGAACGGATCGCCGCCACCGCCTTCGGCCTGATCGGCATCTACTTCACCCTGGATGCCCTCGGCCCCTTGCGATTGCCCGAGGACTGGCGGCGCAGCGCGCGCCAGTCCGCAACGATATTGATCGGCAGATTGGGAGACTCGTCATGATCGAAATCGCCACCGCGAGCAAAATGCCGACCATGGTCGCCATACCGGTTCTGGCGCTGGCCACCGTCATGGGCTGGGCCTGGCTCTGGGGCCTGCTGTTCCTCTACTGGGCCTTGCTGTCCCTGCGCAGCGGCGAGGCTTTCCTGGTCGAGCCGATCGCGCGAGACCGGAACGCGGTCCTGTTCTGGGCGATCACCGCCACCTGGGCCGGCTTCGGCCTCTGGACCATGGTCGAAGACCTCTCGACACGACTTGCCTGAGCGAAGGGGAGCCGCCATGTCCGACCTCCAGACCAGGCAGCTTCTGCCCGTCGAGGCCTACCGCTCGCCGGACTGGCTCGAGCGCGAGCGGCAGGCGATCTTCTCGCGCGCCTGGAGCTTCGCCGGGCTCGAAAGCGATCTCGAGGCGCCGGGCGACTACCGCGTCCTGCCCGCCGGGCAGGCCAGCCTGATCCTGCTGCGCGACCAGGACGGGGCGCTGCGGGCCTTCCACAACATCTGCCGGCACCGCGGCACCGAGCTGCTGGAAGGCTGCGGCAAGCTCGGCCGCACCATCGTCTGCCCCTATCACAAGTGGTCCTACGACCTGGAAGGCGCGCTGCTCGGCATGCCGGAGCAGCGGGCCTGCTTCGCCGGTCTCGACAAGGCCGCGCTCGGCCTGCACCGGGCCGCGCTCGCCTGCTTCAAGGGCATGGTCTTCTTGCATCCCGATGCCGAGCCGGCCGTCGCCTTCGAGGACTGGATCGGCGCCTTGCAAGGCTCGCTCTGGCCGCACGACTTCGCCGAGATGTCGGAAGCCCCGCCGCTGCTCTACGAGACGCGCTGCAACTGGAAGATCTTCTTCGAGAACGTCGTCGACGGCTACCACCTGGCCTTCCTGCACGAGAACACGCTGGGCGGGCCCAAGCCGCTGGAGAACGTCTGGGAGCGCCACGGCCGGCACCTGGTCTGGTACTCCACGGAGGGGGGCGGCAAGAGCTGTCTTCCCGCGGCGGCGGCCGAGGCCTTGGCGCAATCCGGCACGACCAGGATCAAGGGCGCCGAGTCCGGCAGCTATCCCGGAGTCATCGCCCTCTATCCCTCGACCTTCATCACCGCCAGCCCCTACGAGTTCGCTGTCTCGACGCTGCAGCCCCTGGGCCCGGCGCTGACCCGGATCCGCACCCGCGGCTGGGGCCGGCGCGAGCGGAGCTGGTTCGGCGGCTCGAGCGCGGCCTCCGCGCAAGCCCAAGCGGAGCCCGAGGTCATTCGGCTCGAGGACCTCGACAAGCATCCCATGGAGAGCGCGGACTTCATGCTCGAGGACCTCTGGATCTGCGAAAAGATCCAACGCTCTATCGCCTCGCGCTTCTTTTCGGTCGGCGCGCTGGCCGAGGGCCCGGGCTGCGAGAGCCCGCTGGTCTGGTTCCAGACTCAGGTGCTGCAGGACCTCGGCGAGACGGCATAGTCCGGGGGAGGCGGCTTTTCATGGCCAGCCGTTGAAGGCAGTCTTGGGCCGACCCAGGGACGAAAAGCCTGCCGGAGCACGCCTTGGCATCCCTTCGAGACCTGATTGCGAACAACGAGGACTGGCTGGTCGCGCGCGTGCTGTCCTATGCCAAGACGCAGGGCTACACGGCCTACAGCTCGACCCTGGAATCGCCCTGGCGGGAGTCGATCTGCGGTTTCTCCGACCCGCTCCTGAACGCCCTCGAGCAGAGCGACGAGACGATGGAGCTCTCGGCGACGGCCGACTACGTCAACGAGTCGATCGCCGACTTCGCGATCGTGGAGGCCCGGCTGCACCGGAGGCGCGGCATTCCGCTGAGCCTCTTCCTCGGCCTCTGCAAATACTATCGGCAGGCCTATCTCGACCTGATCCTGGCGCAAGGCTTCGAGCGCGACGAGCAGGAGCGCCACCGCCTCTACATCGAGCGCTTCTTCGACCACATCGAGATCGCCTTCTGCAGCGAGTGGCTGGCCGTGGGCGACGTCGAGATGCTGGAGGAGACCCAGGACCAGAACCGCCGGCTGACCAACGAGAAGAACAAGTACCTGACGATCTTCGAGAGCCTGAATGACCCGGTCATCCTGGTCGACGCGCGCGGCGAGATCGAGAACCTGAACCACGCCGCGGCGCGGCTGTTCTGCGACTCGGCCCTGCCGGGCCAGGGCTACTACGCCCAGCAGGACTACGGCCTACTCGAGGGCCAGCTCGATGAGCTGACCGGCGCGGGCGACGACGCGGCGCGCTTCGAGCGGCGCCTCGAGACCCGGCAAGGCCCGCGCGACTTCGAGGTCAAGAGCCAGCGCATGCTCGACGTCAGCGAGAAGTTCATCGGCCGGGTGCTGATCCTCTCCGACGTCACCGAGCACAAGCGGGCCAAGCAGGCCGCCGACGCCGCGAGCCGGGCCAAGTCGACCTTCCTGGCGACCATGAGCCACGAGATCCGCACGCCGATCACCGGCATCCTCGGCATCGGCCGGCTGCTCAAGGACGGTCCCTTGAGCGAGAGCCAGAGCGAGTACGTCTCGGCGCTGCTGTCCTCCGGCGAGGTGCTGCTCGGCCTGGTCAACGACGTGCTCGACTATTCCAAGATCGAGGCCGACGCGGTCGAGGTCGAGGTGGTCGCCTTCGACCTGCGCAACCTGGTGGCCCAGGTCATGAGCCTCGCCGGCCCGACCGCCGAGGGCAAAGGCCTCGCCCTCTCGGCGCGGGTCGACGAGGCGGTGCCGGCCCGGCTCTCGGGCGATGCCGCCAAGATCCGCCAGATCCTGCTCAACCTGGTGACCAACGCGGTCAAGTTCACCGACAGCGGCTCGGTGACCGTCACGGTCGAGCGCGCGGGCGAGACCTTGCACGTCGCGGTGGCGGACAGCGGCATCGGCGTCGCCGAGTCGGCGCGCGCGACGCTCTTCGAGCCCTTCACGCAGCATGCGCTCGGCACCGCCGTGCAGGCCGGCGGCACCGGCCTCGGGCTGACCATCTGCAAGCGTTTGGTCGGCGGCATCGGCGGCGACATCGGCTTCGAGAGCGAAGCGGGGGTGGGCAGCACCTTCTGGTTCCAGGTCCCGCTGGTCGAAGCCGCTCCCCATGTGGTCTGCACGCCCATGCCGGCCGACCCGCCGGCGCTGCGCGCGCTGCGCGTGCTCCTGGTCGAGGACAACGCGGTCAACCGCCTGGTGACCGAGGCCTTCCTCGAGCGCGACGGGCATCTGGTCTCGGTGGTCGAGACCGGCGAGGCGGCGATCGCGGCGCTGGCGGCGCAGCCCTTCGACCTGGTCTTGATGGACATCCGGATGAGCGGCATGGGCGGCCTGCAGACCATCCGGGAGATCCGCAACCTGGCCGACCCGGCGGCCGCGGGCCTGCCGATCCTGGTGCTGACCGCCGACCTGGCGACGACGCAGGCCAAGAGCTGCCTGGACAGCGGCGCCGACGACGTCCTCGGCAAGCCCTTCGATCCCGCCTCGCTCTGCCAGGCCATGGCGCGCTGCCTGACGCTGGCCGAGCAGCGCCGAGGGGGCGAAAGCGAGGAGATCCTGCTCGACGAGGCCGTCATCCAGCGGCACCGCGAGGAGCTGGGCGCGGCGCGCGCGCGGCTGATCGTCGAGACCTTCTGCAACTCGACGCCGCAGAGCCTGCAGGCCCTGCGCGAGGCGGCGCTGGCCGGCGACGGGGCGCAGGTCTCGGACCTCGCCCATGCCCTCAAGAGCGCCGCCGGCAACCTCGGGCTCGAGCGCTTGCGGCGGGCCGCCATCCGGGTCGAGGAAGCGACTGCGTCCGGCGGGCCGGACCTCGCCGCCGCGGTCGAGCGCCTGTCGGCGGACTACGAGGACTCCCTCGCCGCGCTGCGTAGTCTCGAAGTTTCGGACCAGCTCAGCGCCTGACCTCGGCTAGCGGGCGTCCGGCTGGTCCCGCATCTCGTTGGTGAAGACGTAGCCGATGCCGTGCACCGTGATCAGGCGGCGCGGCCGCTTCGGGTCCGCTTCGATCTTGCGGCGCACGCGGCCGACCAGGACGTCGATCGTCCGGTCGTTGGGCTGCCAGTCGCGGTGGCTGACGTGATCCAGCAGGTTGTCGCGGGTCATGACCCGCCCGGCGCTGGAGACCAGCGCGGACAGCAGGTCGAACTCGCCGCGGGTCAGCGGCACGTCCTCGCCGGAGGGCGCGGTCAGTTGCCGGCTGCCCTTGTTGAGCACCCAGCCGTCGAAGCTGTGCAGCGGCGTGTCGCGGTTGGCGTCGCGGGCGCGGCGGGTCAGCCGGATCAGGTTCTTGGCCCGGGCCAGCAGCTCGCGCGTGTTGAAGGGCTTGGTGACGTAGTCGTGGGCGCCGAGCTCGAGGCCGATGATCCGGTCGACCTCGTCGGTCTTGCCGCTGACCATGATCACCGCGATCTCCGAGTTGCGGCGCAGCTCGCGCAGCAGCGATAGCCCGTCCTCGCCGGGCAGCTTGATGTCCAGCAGCACCAGGTCGACGAGGCTGCTCTGCAGCACCGACCAGAGGCCGGCGCCGTCCTCGGCCTCGCTGACCCGGTAGCCGGCCTCGCGGAAATAGCCGGCGAGGGTGGCCCGGGTCACCGGCTCGTCCTCGACGACGAGGATGTGGTCGGCCGGCTTCACGGGGCGAAAGTCGCTGAAAGACCCATGGTCGATCGCTTCTCGCGATGATCGTTTACATGCTGTTTACATCATTCTACAGGCCGTTCATCCCCGTGGGCAACCGGGTTTACAGCGGGCCGCTATAGCCGGGCGCAACTGGTCTCTATCCGCATGGCGAGGAGAGCGATTTGCGCCGGCTTTGGGAGTTCTTCTGGCGGCCCAGCACGCGCTACGGCCTGGGTCCGATCCTGGTCGTGGGCGGTCTGGCGGGAGTCATCTTCTGGGGTGGCTTCAACACCTTCATGGAATACACCAACACCATGCACTTCTGCATCTCGTGCCACGAGATGCGCGACACGGTCTACGAGGAATACAAGAAGACCTCCCACTACGAGAATCCCTCCGGCGTCCGGGCGATCTGCTCCGACTGCCACGTGCCGCGGCCCTGGGTCGACAAGTTCGTGCGCAAGGTCTACGCGACGCGCGAGCTCTATCACAAAGTGGCCGGCACGATCTCGACGCCGGAGAAGTACGAGGCGCGGCGCGCGCTCATGGCCAAGCGGGTCTGGGCCCAGATGGAGGCCAACGACTCCCGCGAGTGCCGCAACTGCCATTCCTTCGAAGCGATGGACTTCCACAAGCAGAGCAAGGAAGGCGCCGAGCGCATGCAGGAGGGCATGGAGAAGGGCGAGACCTGCATCGCCTGCCACAAGGGCGTCGTGCACAAGCTGCCGGACCTCTCGACCGGCTACAAGCTGATGTTCGAAGAGCTGCAAGCGCTCTCCGAGGAGGAGGGGGCCAAGGCCGACCGCCTCTACACGATCGCCACCAAGACGGTCTACCTGACCAGCGACCAGGCCGAAGACGAGGAAAGCCCGGCCGGCAAGCTGTTGCCGGCGACCGAGCTTTCGGTGCTGGAGCGCGACGGCGACCTGCTCAAGGTCAAGCTGGAGGGCTGGCAGCAGGACGGCGTGGATCGCGTGATCTACGCCCTGATGGGCCGGCGGATCTTCTCGGCCGCCCTCGACAAGTCCGCCATCGACAGCATCCAGCGCCACGAGACGCTGCTCGACGAGGACACCGAGCTGACCTGGCATCGGGTCAGCCTGGAGGTCTGGACGCCTCGGCAGGAGCTGATCGCCGATGTCCAGAATCTCTGGGACTACGGCGCGGAGATGTACAACGCGAGCTGCTCGACCTGCCACACCCTGACCTCGCCGGACCACTTCCTGGCCAACCAGTGGATCGGCAACCTCAAGGCCATGGCCCGCTTCATCAGCCTCGACAAGGAGCAGTACCGCTTCCTACAGAAGTACCTGCAGTTCCACGCCAGCGACACGGGAGGGCAGGGGCATGCCGGTGGCTGAGGCCGGCGCGGCCCCGCCCGAGGAGAGCGACCTGCCGGCGCCCGCCGAGTCCGACCTGAGCGACGGCGAGCGGGCGATCGTCTACCAGTGGCTGGCCGGCCTGTTCGCCCGCGAGATGTCGCTCGAGACCCTGTCGGCCTACCGCGCCGCCGAGGGCGTGGCCCTGCTCAAGCAGTTCGGCGCCATGGCCGCGCTGGCGCCGCTCGTCGAGCAGTTCCAGGGCCTGGTGGCGTCGGGGCAAAGGGTGTCGGCGGGCGATGCGGACCTGGCCGGGGCTTACGCGCGCCTGTTTCTCGGCGTCGGCGGACGGCGCAGCGCGCCGCCCTACGAGTCGGCCTATACCAGCGAGCGTGGCCTGCTGTTTCAGGAGGCCAGCGCCGAGTCGCAGGACCTGCTCGACGAGCTCGGCCTTCATGTGGACGAGAGCTTTCCCGAGCCGGCCGACCATATCGCCGTGCAGCTCTCGGTGATGGCGGAGCTCGCCCGGCGCGCCGAGGCCGCCGCCGGCGAGCCGGCGCGGACGCTCTGGCGGGCCCGGCAACGGGCCTTCCTCGAGCAACGCCTGCTGTCCTGGATCGAGCCATTTTACGAGTCCTGCGACGCCGCGGACCGCAGCGGCTTCTACGCGACGGCCGCGCGCTCCCTGGTCGACTTCCTGAAGGCCGACGGGCGGCGGCTGCGCGACACGGCGTGATCGAGCTTCAGTCGAAGGCCTGCGTTTACAAGCTGTTCACATCATTTCACAGCCGGTTCAAGGGCGCGGGAAACGGGGTTTACACCGCCATGTTAGCCACTTTGCCGCGATGGGATTCACGGCGGAACCACGCGCGGCGCGAGCCGAGAGGCGCCGCGGTCCGTGGCCGCACTGAGGAGGACTGAGATGTCGAGCGGAGTTGCGGCTTCCAAGCGTCGGGCTGTGTCACGACGTGACTTTCTGGGCAGCGCGGCTGCCATGGGCGCACTGGGCGCGGTCGCGCCCTCGCTGTTGTCGCCCGGCGTCGCGCGGGCCGCGGTGCAGGACGGCGAGGTGCTCAGCGCCTCGCACTGGGGCGCTTTCACGGCGAGCGTCAAGGGCGGCCGCTGGGTCAACGTCAAGGGCTGGGAGAAGGACCCGCACCCGAGCCACCAGCTTCCCGGCGTGATGGACTCGGTCTACTCGCCGACCCGCATCAAGTACCCGATG
Source organism: Kiloniellales bacterium (assembly GCA_028280455.1). GTDB lineage: Bacteria > Pseudomonadota > Alphaproteobacteria > Kiloniellales > JAKSDN01 > JANQLT01. Next base: position 29,585 of record JANQLT010000181.1, on the reverse strand, counting down.
GTCCGCCGCGCCTACCTGGAGAACGGGCCCGGCGCGGACGTCGCCAGCCGCGGCGCCGACGACTTCGTTAGGGTGAGCTGGGACCAGGCGCTCGAGCTGACCGTTAAGGAGCTCAAGCGGGTCGAGGAGACCTACGGGCCGACCGGCACCTATGCCGGCTCCTACGGCTGGAAGAGCCCCGGCAAGCTGCACAACTGCCAGAACCTGATGCGGCGCATGCTCAACCTGAAGGGCAGCTTCGTGAACAGCGCCGGCGACTACTCGACCGGCGCCTCGCAGATCATCATGCCCCACGTCATGGGCACGCTCGAGGTCTACGAGCAGCAGACCGTCTGGCCGGTGATCGTCGAGAGCAGCGACCTGCTGGTCTTCTGGGGCGCCGACCCGATGGTCACCAACCAGATCGGCTGGATCATCCCGGACCACGGCGCCTACCCCGGCATGGAGGACTTCAAGAAGACCGGCAAGCCGGTGATCTTCATCGATCCGGTGCGCAACGAGTCTTGCGACTTCTTCGGCGCCGAGTGGATCGCGCCCAAGCCGCAGACCGACGTCGCCATGATGCTGGGCATCGCCCACACGCTGCATAGCGAAGGCCTGCACGACCAGGCCTTCCTGGACGACTACTGCGCCGGCTTCGACAAGTTCCTGCCCTATCTGCTGGGCGAGTCCGACGGCACGCCGAAGACGGCCGAGTGGGCGGCCGAGATCTGCGGCGTCCCGGCCGACACCTTGAAGGACCTGGCGCGGCGCTTCGCCGGCGGCCGGACCATGCTGGCCAGCGGCTGGTCGCTGCAGCGCCAGCACCACGGCGAGCAGCGCCACTGGATGCTGGTCACCCTGGCCAGCATGCTCGGCCAGATCGGCCTGCCGGGCGGCGGCTTCGGCCTCAGCTACCACTACTCCAGCGGCGGCTCGCCGGGCGCCAACAGCGCGGTGCTCTCGGGCATCACCGACGGCGGCAAGGCCGTCGAGGGCGCGGCCTGGCTGACCGAGAGCGGTGCGGCGACCATCCCGCTGGCGCGCATCGTCGACATGCTGGAGAACCCCGGCCAGGACTTCGACTTCAACGGCAAGCGCGACAAGTACCCGGACGTCAAGATGACCTACTGGACGGGCGGCAATCCCTTCGCCCACCACCAGGACCGCAACCGCATGGTCAAGGCCTGGCAGAAGTTCGAGACGGTCGTCGTCCAGGACTTCCAGTGGACCGCCACGGCGCGCCACGCGGACATCGTGCTGCCGGCGACGACCTCCTACGAGCGCAACGACATCGAGCAGTACGGCGACTACTCGCTGAAGGCGATCATCGCCATGAAGCAGGTCGTCGAGCCGGTCTTCGAGGCGCGCAACGACTACGACATCTTCGCCGAGATCTCCGACCGCCTCGGCAAGAAGCAGGACTTCACCGAGGGCAACTCGGAGATGGACTGGATCCGTAAGTTCTACGAGGACGCGCTGAAGCAGGGCCAGGCCAAGAACCTCGACATGCCCGACTTCGACGCGTTCTGGGAGCAGGGCTACGTCGAGTTCCCGGTCGAGGAGGCGGGGCGCAGCTACGTGCGCTATGCCGACTACCGCGAGGACCCGCTGCTCGAGCCGCTGGGCACGCCGACCGGCAAGATCGAGATCTTCTCCCGCAACATCGAGAAGATGGGCTACGACGACTGCCCGCCGCACCCGACCTGGATGGAGCCGGTCGAGCGGCTCGACGGGCCGAACGCCAAGTTCCCGCTGCACGTCGCGACCAGCCATCCGCGCGGCCGGCTGCACTCGCAGCTCTGCGGCACCAGCCTGCGGGAGACCTATACGATCGCCGAGCGCGAGCCCTGCCTGATCAATACTGAGGACGCCGCCCAGAGGGGCATCGCCGACGGCGACGTGGTGCGCATCTTCAACGATCGCGGCCAGATGCTGGCCGGCGCCGTGGTCACCGACGCGATCCGGCCGGGCGTGATCCGGGTCAACGAGGGCGGCTGGTACGATCCGGTCGAGCCGGGTGCCGACAACAGCCTCTGCGCCTACGGCGACGTCAACTGCCTGACGGTGGATATCGGCACCTCGAAGCTGGCCCAGGGCAACTGCGGCCACACGGCCATCGCCGATGTCGAGAAGTTCACCGGCACGCTGCCGGAGGTGAAGGTCTTCAGCACGCCGAAGAACGCGTAACCCTGCCTATGCGCCGGGCCGGCCCCCATCGGCCGGCCCGGCGGCTTTTTTTGACCCGGCCGACTGGCGGCTAGGGCCCGGAGCAAGCGATGATCGAAGCCAAGGATCCCCACAAGCGCTCGAGCCGCGAGGTTCGGGGCGCCAAGATGGTCTTTGCCGAGGCCGGCGCGGGCGCGCCGATCTGGCTGCTGCACGGCAACCCGACCTATTCCTACATCTGGCGCAACGTCATCTCGCACCTCGCCGGGCTCGGGCATTGCGTGGCGCCGGACCTGATCGGCATGGGCGAGTCCGACAAGCTTCCGGACTCCGGCCCGCAGCGCTACCGCTACGCCGAGCAGCGGGACTACCTCTTCGGCCTGTTCGACGCGCTCGACGAGACGGAGCCGGTGATCCTGGTGGTCCACGACTGGGGCGGGGCCCTGGGCTTCGAGTGGGCGCGGCACAACCCGGAGCGGGTGCGCGGCATCGCCTACATGGAGCCGCTGCTGATGCCGCTGAGCTGGGAGCTCTTCCCGCCGCCGGCCGTCGAGGTCTTCAAGAGCTTCCGCTCGCCGGCGGGCGAGCAGATGTGCCTGGAGGACAACGTCTTCGTCGAGCAGGTCATCCCCATGGCGGTGATGCGCGAGCTCGGCGCCGAGGAGATGGCGGCCTACCGCAAGCCCTACGGCAAGCCCGGCGAGGGCCGCCGCGCCACCCTGACCTGGCCGCGCGAGATCCCGGTCGGCGGCGAGCCGGCCGACGTCGCCGAGGTGCTCGAGGCCAACTGCATCTGGCTGGCGCAGAGCGATATCCCCAAGCTCTTCATCAGCGCCGATCCCGGGATGATGGTGACCGGCACCGTGGCCGATCACTGCCGCAGCTTCCCGAACGTGACCGAGGTCACCGTGCCGGGCGCGCACTACATCCAGGAGGATTCGCCGGACGAGGTCGGCGAGGCCATCGCGACCTGGATTCGCGGCCTCGGCTGAGCCGAGGCGCGTGGCGCCAAGCAGCGCTTCATGCTAGGACGGCCAAGGCCCGGGCTTTGTGGCTCGGCTTTGTGATTCCATCGAGGAGGCGCGCATGCTGCGGACTATCGGCGGCCTGATCGGCACCTTGGCGCTGGCCATGACGTTCTCGTTCGGCGCGGCGGCACAGGACGCCGGCGTCAAGGCCGGTGTCCTGAAATGCAACGTGGCCGGCGGCTGGGGCTTCATCCTCGGCTCGACCAAGGACCTGAAGTGCATCTACTCGCCCGTCTCGGGCGGCGCCGAGCGCTACAGCGGCGAGGTGCAGAAGTTCGGCGTCGACATCGGCTACACCGAGAGCGGCGTGATCATCTGGACGGTCTTCGCGCCCAGCCTCGACCTGCAGCCGGGGGCCCTCAAAGGCACCTACGCCGGCGTCAGCGCCGAGGTCTCGGCCGGGATGGGCCTGGGCGCCAACGCCCTGGTCGGCGGCGGCAATTCGATCTCCCTGCAGCCGCTCAGCATCCAGGGCCAGGAAGGCCTGAACGTCGCCGCCGGCATCGGCACGATCCACCTCGATCCGGCGAACTGAGTCGGGCGACGAGAGCGTTGCCGGCTTGGGTGGCGTCGCCGGCCTGCTGCCAGAGGGAAACGAACCGCCCCCTCACCCAGCTCCGGCTAAGCTCAGCCTTAGGCCTCGCTAAGCCTCCACGCCCTCTCCCCCGTCGGGGGAGAGGGATGCGCAGGCTTGGTGAGGCGCAGCGGAGCCTAGCCGGAGCTGGGTGAGGGGGCGGTTCGTTTCCGTTCGGCAGCGGGCAGACGATGCCACCTAATCCGATAGCGCTTTAGGCGCCCTGATCAGGACTCTCGCCCGAAATCGTCGCGGTGCTTGCCGATGGCGATGCGCTGCTTGGCGCCCTCGATCTGGGCCCGGTCGGTCTCGGCGTCCATGCGCCGGCGCAGCGCCGCCGTGCGCAGGCCGGGGGTCTCGATGCCGAGCTGGCCGGCCTCGCGCAGGCCCTGGTAGCGGGCGCCCGAGGCGATCTTCTTGTTGACCTGGTGCGGCTGCCAGTCGTCCAGGTCGGCCGTCGTCGCGCCGCCGTCGAGCACCAGGAAGCCGGCCTCGGCGGCCCGCGCGACCAGCTCGGCGCCGGCCTTGCTGCGGGCGATGACGACGTTGGTGCCGGGATCCTCGGCCATCATCTCTTCCGTCGGCGCGCCGCCCGGCCAGGCGTCCGCCGCCGCCACGTCGGCCGCCTCGCCGGTGCCGTCCGGGCAGATCTTGCAGCGCCAGGGCAGGTGCCAGAGGGAAGCATCGCTGCCCCAGAGCTCGAGATAGGTCTTGTCGATCACGGCGCCCGACCTGAGCGTGATGCGCGTCGGCCCCGGACAGCCGTAGCCGCGATAGCTGAGCGCGGCCACCTCTTGCGGGTCGATGCCGTTGCGCGCCAGGAAGGCATCCATGCCGAAGGGCGGCATGAAGCCGCCGCAGACCGGCGTCAGGAAGTGCGTGATCAGCGCGCCGACCCGCGGCTCGCGGCGCCCGAGCAGGCGCACGGCCGAGAGGTCGCAGGGCTTGGCGACCAGGGCGAAGGGCTCGCCGCGATCGAGCAGGGCGTGCAGCGCGCTCAGCGGGTCGCTCGGTCCGTAGCGCGAGCCGGCGGCGGCCAGCACGGAGGCATGGTCCTCGCTGACCTGCGGCTTGCCGAAGGAGGGCCGCGCGCCGCCGGCGGCGACGTGAAGGATGGCGCGGGCCTCGCCGCTGGCGATCAGGTAGTCGCAGAGCGCCGTCAGCGCGCCGCCGGTCGCCGCCCGGTGCCGGCTCTCCGGATCGGCGGCGTAGGCCATGTCGATCCGCACGATGGGGCCCCAGACCTCGTCCAGGCGTGTCTCGGGGCCGATCAGCTCCTCGGGCAGGCCCGTCTGCACCAGGCCCGGACAGACCGCGTAGATCGCGTCGGTCTCTTCTTCGGACAGTGCCGCGCTCGCCGCGGGCCGCAGGTAGCCGCTCGGGGCCACCGCCATCGCCAGCTTGCCGGGCAGCATCGAGGCGCAAAGGCCGCAGCCGATGCACTTGCCCTCCTCGGTGATGCGCTCGAAACGCGCGTTGTCCGCCATGGCAGGCCCCATTGTGTCGCGGGCCAGTCTGTCCTAAGGGAGGATCGGCTGCCAGCGCGACGCCGACGATTCGGGGGGTGCCCATGGCCGAGCTCCAGGCGACGAAGCGGCGATACCGGGCCTATGCCGGTTTCGTGACCACGCCGCAGTACTTCGACGACAGCCCGCAGCAGTTCCTGCAGGTGGCGCCCCGGGGCACCGGCATCCTGCAGCGGGTCAACCACATCCCGGGCTACGCCTACGAGCTGGACCAGCGGGCGCGCAACTTCGACCTGCTCGAGGAGTCGGCGGTTTGCCTCGGCCGCTCCTACTGCCAGGTGATCGGCCAGGTCGGCACCAATTGGGTGCACTGCAACGGCACCTCGCCGGACGACATCGTCCGGCTCTGCGACGACATCTCCGAGAAGGCCGGCGCGCGCTTCTTCATGGCCGGCCAGTGCCTGGTGGAGGGCTTGCGCGCGCTGGGCGCCGAGCGCATCACCGTCGCCAACGGCTACTTCCGCGACGACTGGAGCCGGGGCATCAACGGCTACCTGGAGGCGGCCGGCTTCGAGATCCTCTGGGCCGGCGACCTGATCGACCAGGGCCTGGTCGCCGACCACGAGGAGAAGCTGCGGATCGAGGAGGCGACCCTCTGGGACTACCCGGACCACCTGATGATCGCCGCCGCGCTCGATGCCTCGGAGCGCGCGCCGGAGGCGGACGCCATCGTCCAGACCGGCGCCGGCTTCCGCATGCTGCAGGTGGTCGAGGCCGTCGAGGGCCGGTCCGGCAAGCCCCTCGTCGCCTCGGACGTCGCGCTCTACTGGGCCATGCTGCGGCACCTCGGGCTGCCCGCCGCGCCCGGCCACGGCCATCTGCTCGCCTCGCTGAGCTGAGGGGGCGCCATGCACAAGATCCTCGCGCTCTGGGCCACGCCGCGCTCCACCTCGACGGCCTTCGAGTGGATGATGCGCATGCGCGGCGACATGACCTGCTTCCACGAGCCCTTCGGCGAGGCCTGGTACCAGGGCGAGGAAGCCCGCTGGCCGCGCATCGGGCCCGACAGCCCGCGCACGCCGGGCCTGACCTTCGACTCGGTCTGGCAGAGCCTGCTGGCGGCGGCCGAGGCGGGGCCGGTCTTCTCCAAGGACTTCCCGCACTACGTCGAGCACCTCTGGAGCGACGACTTCCTGGCCCGCTTCGACCACAGCTTCCTGATCCGCGACCCGGCCAAGGTGGCGACCTCGATGTACAAGCACTGGCCTGACTTCGTGCTCAAGGAGATCGCCTTCGTCGAGCAGCGCGCGCTCTTCGACCGGCTCTGGGCGCAGAGCGGCGCGCCGCCGCCGGTGATCGACAGCGACGACCTGCTGGAGGATCCCCACGGCATCGTCGAGGCCTACTGCGCCGCCGTCGGCATCCCTTTCCTGCCCGAGGCCCTGAGCTGGGAGCCCGGCGCCCGCGACGAGGTGAGCTGGTACGACGGCGGCTCCTGGCACCAGAACCTGCGCGACTCCGACGGCCTCAAGCCCCAGCCGAGGCAGTACATCGACATCTCCGAGGCGCCGGCGCGGGTGCAGGAGATCTACGAGATCGTCCTGCCGCACTACCAACGGCTCCATGCCGAGAGGCTGCGGCCGGCCTAGATCGGCGGCCAAGCGTCGACGGCGCGCTGCTGCGTTGTCCGCTCAAGAATATTCTTAACTCTCAATGGCGTGGCAGTGAAAAACCCGGCGGCTCCAGACTATCTCGAGAGAATATTCTTAGTGAATCCAAAGGGGTTCCGTACGACTCTTACGTTCAATATTGAAATTTATTTTCTGCTCCCCATATTAATAAATACGGTGGAGTGAGCCTCCCAATATTGTCGGCGTGAAGACCGGGATCGGCTCGATATGCCGCCCATCGCCCCCATTGGCAGACGAAGAGGCAATTGATGACGAGCAGCATGGCGAAGGGATCCTTAGCCGAGACGCCTGCGCCGGACGTGGCGAAGGTCCGCAAGTGTCTCAGGTGTCGCGACAGCTTTCCGAGCCAGTGGTCCGGCGAGCGAATCTGCGCGCGCTGCAAGAGCTCGACCGCGTGGCGCAACGGTGAAGCGCTCCGGCCCCGACCCTTCGCCCATGAAGGCTAGCTTCGAGTCCGACTATGGAGCGCTAGCCGGCCCTGCCGCCTGAAGGCGGTAGCGCCAAGCCTCTCTCGCATTCCCGAGAGCTTCCGACGCCGAGCGTCACATCTCCATCAACGCACCGGTCCTACGGTTCTCCAGCCGCTCCTTGCCGACGATCTTGGCGATGCTGGCGCCGGGCGCGACGTACTTGTGCAGCTTGCGGGTCAGCAGCAGGCCGTCGGTGTTGCTGAAGACCGGCACGCGGGCCTTGGCCGGATCCTCGGCGGCCGGATCGACCAGCTCGGCGATGACTTGGCCCTTCCCGACGCGTTCGCCGAGCGCCGCTTTGTAGGCGAGGACGCCGGCGGCGGGCGACTTGACCACGTCGCAGGCTTCCAGGCGGGTCGCCTCGCAGAGCGCCTCCGGCGCCGGGCCGGGGTCGCCGGCGATCACGCCGTGGCGCTGCAGGAAGCGGAACAGGGCCTTGGCGTCGGCCTCGGCCAGGTCGTCGGAGACGTCGGCCTGGCCGCGCAGCTCGACCGTGGTGGCGAAGCAGGCCGGCGGGATCGCCGCCTCGGGGAAGCGCTGGGCCAGGCGCAGCCAGGGCAGGGCCATGGCCTCGTCGAAGCAGCCGCCGCCGGAATCGTCGGACAGCAACGTGCCGCGGCTGCCCAGCTCGCTCGGCAGGTCCGCGAACCGTGGCCAGTGGGCGGCCAGCAGGTAGACGTGCATCAGCGACTCGAGGTCGCAATGCAGGTCGAGCACGATGTCGGCATCGATCGCCTCGCGCGCCAGCACCTGGCGCCAGGCGTCCATCTCGATGCTCGCCGGCCAGCCCTCGACGACCGACAGCAGCGTCTCGCGGATCAGCGCGACGTTGGCGGCTTCGTCCCGGCCGAGCTTGCCGTCGAGGCGCTCGGCGGCCTCCGGCGTCAGGTCGCGCCAGTTGCGATTGAAGTTGCCGCCGCCCATCAGCTCGTAGCGGCCCGGGTGGTAGCTGTTGACCCATTGATCGAGGCCGATCGGGTTGGCGTAGGGCGCCAGCGTGATCCGGCCGTCGATCGCCCCCGCCGCCTCGGCCTCGTCGAACAGCCGGGTCAGATGCTGGGCGACCAACAGGCCCGGGATCTCGTCGGCGTGGATCGCCGCGTGAATGTAGACCTTGGGCCGCGCCTCGGGCGCCCCGTAGTCGCGGAAGATCACCGCGCGCCGGGCAGCCGGCGAGTTCGAAGGCAGGCCGACCCGGCGGATCTGACGGGGCATGGCGGAGACTCCTGAGCTGGGACCGCTCTAGCGGGACAAGGTCCAGGAGTCATCCGTCAGGCCGTAGCCGCCGTCAAGCCGAGGCGCGCCATCCGGCTAGATGGCGGCGAAGGGGACGTAGGGCACGCGCTGGCGGTGGGAGAGGCGCGGCACGAGATCCGCGATGGCTTCCTTGAAGTGCGCCGTCTCTTGATGAGCCGCCCAACCTTGCTCCTCGACGTAGAGCTCAAAGATGAAGAAACGCGCCGGATCGCTCGGCGAGCGGTAGGGCAGGAACAGCTTGACGCCGGGCTCGGCCATGGTTGGCGCAACCAGGCCGTCGAGCAGGGCGGCGACGGCATCGGCCTCTCCCTCCTTGGCGACGAGGTCGATGGCGACGACGAAGCCGTCATTGAGGTCGCTGGCTGTGAAGCTTGGCGCCGGCATGCTGCTGTCTCCCTGTCAGATCCGTGAGATCAGAGAGCTAGCATGGAGAAATCGCCGAGCGGTTCGCTCGCCGTCGAAGTGTGGCTGTCAGCCCCGGTCGTTTGCTGTGCTGCCGGCGGCGGGGCAGTGCGGAGCCGCGCTCAGGCATCGCTCCACATGCGCAGCAGGTTGGCGTAGCTGCGGATCAGCAGCTCGGTCTCCTGGCTGCCGGGGCTCGAGGCGCGGACCCGGTCCTTGGCGGTGCGCAGGTCGTGCAGGAGCTGGCGGCGGGCCGGGTCGGGGACGTAGCTCTGCATCCAGGTGACGGCGACCAGGCGGGCGCCGGCGGTTACCGTCTCGACCCGATGGTGCGAGACGGTCGCGTAGACCACGGCGTCGCCGGCCGGCAGCTTGATCTCCTGCTCGCCGATCGGCGTCTCGATGACCAGCTCGCCGCCCTGGTAGCTCGAGGGCTCGCTGAGGAACAGGGTCATGGAGAGGTCGCTGCGCATCGGCTCGCCCTGGCCCATGAAGGCCTGGTCGATGTGGCTGCCGTAGCCCATGCCGGCCTCGTAGCGGGCCAGGCGCGGCGGCATGACCTTGCGCGGCAGGGCGAAGCTGGCGAACTCGGCGTTGCGCATCAGGGCGCCGATGACGATCTCGTGCAGCCGGCGCTCCTGCTCCGGCGTCGGCTCGTACTGCAGGTTGTTCTTGACGTCGTGCAGGTAGGCCCCGGCCGAGGCCCGGCCGTCGCTGAACTGCCCGGCCTGGGCGATCTGCAGGACCGCGCCGACCTCCTCGGCGTTTAGGAGCTGGGGGACATGGAGCATCATGGCGGCGCCGTTATCGGGCTTTTGGGCGGGCCGGGCAAGATCGCCACGAGGGGCGCCGAATCGGGCTGAGCGACTCTCCCGGCTGGTCTATAACGGGGCCATGACGTCCGAAGCCGAAGCGCGGGCGGCGCCGCCCCACCGCTATCCCGGGGGCGATCCCGGGGCCGACCCGCGCTATCCCTATCTTCAGGCCCTGAACGAGGAGCAGCGCCGGGCGGTGCTGGCCGTCGACGGGCCGGTCCTGGTGCTGGCCGGGGCCGGCACCGGCAAGACCCGGGTGCTGACCACCCGCCTGGCCCATGTCCTGCACACCGGCCGGGCCGGGCCGGGCCAGGTCCTGGCCGTCACCTTCACCAACAAGGCGGCGCGGGAGATGAAGGACCGGGTCGCCGGCCTGCTGCACCGGCCGGTCGAGGGCTGGTGGCTGGGCACCTTCCACGCCCTGGCCGCGCGCATGCTGCGCCGCCACGCCGAGCTGGTCGGCCTGCAGCCCAACTTCACCATCATCGATACCGACGACCGCCTGCGCCTGCTCAAGCAGCTCCTGGCGGCCGAGGACATCGACGACAAGAAGTGGCCGGCGCGGGCCATCGGCTTCGCCATCGAGCGCTGGAAGGACCGCGGCCTGCTGCCGGACAAGGTCTCGGCCGGCGAGGCGGGCGACCTGGCGGGCGGCCGCATCCTGGAGATCTTCCAGGCCTACCAGGAGCGCCTGGCGCGGCTCAACGCCTGCGACTTCGGCGACCTGCTGCTGCACTGCCTGACCATCTTCCAGAGCCACCCGGAGATCCTGGAGGACTATCACCGGCAGTTCCGCTACCTGCTGGTCGACGAGTATCAGGACACCAACGTCTCGCAGTACCTCTGGCTGCGGCTGCTGGCCCAGGGCCACCGCAACATCTGCTGCGTCGGCGACGACGACCAGTCGATCTACGGCTGGCGCGGCGCGGAGGTCGGCAACATCCTGCGCTTCGACCAGGACTTCCCCGGCGCCGAGGTGGTCCGCCTGGAGCGCAACTACCGCTCGACGGGCCGCATCCTGGCGGCCGCCTCGGGCCTGATCGCCCACAACGAGGGCCGGCTCGGCAAGACCCTCTGGACCGAGGGCGAAGAGGGCGAGCGCCTGCGGGTGCGCGGCTTCTGGGACAGCCCGGGCGAGGCGCGCTACGTCGGCGACGAGATCGAGAGCCTGCACCGCAAGGGCGAATCCCTGAACGGCATGGCGATCCTGGTGCGCACCGGCGCCCAGACGCAGGAGTTCGAGTCGCGCTTCGTCGACATCGGCCTGCCCTACCGGGTGATCGGCGGCCCGCGCTTCTACGAGCGCATGGAGATCCGAGACGCCCTGGCCTACCTGCGGGTGGTCAACCAGCCGGACGACGACCTGGCCTTCGAGCGCATCGCCAACAAGCCGCGCCGGGGCCTCGGCGACAGCAGCCTGCGCCTGCTGCGCGAGACCGCGCGGGCCCAGGACATCTCCATGATGCAGGCGGCCAAGCTGCTGCTCGGCACCGACGAGCTGCGGCCCCAGGCGCGCCGCTCGCTGGTCGCCCTGGTCGAGAGCTTCGATCGCTGGCGCGACCAGGCCGAGCACGGCAACCACGTCGAGCTGGCCGAGATCGTGCTCGACGAGTCCGGCTACACGGCCATGTGGCAGGAGGACAAGTCGATCGAGGCACCGGGCCGGCTGGAGAACCTCAAGGAGCTGGTCGGCGCCATGAGCGAGTTCGAGAGCCTCGGCGGCTTCCTCGAGCACGTCAGCCTGGTCATGGAGGCGATCCAGGGCGAGGGCGACGAGATGGTCACGGTCATGACCCTGCACGCCGCCAAGGGCCTGGAGTTCGACACGGTCTTCCTGGCGGGCTGGGAGGACGGCCTGTTCCCGAACCAGCGGGCGCTCGACGAGACCGGCTTGCGCGGCCTGGAGGAAGAGCGGCGGCTGGCCTACGTCGGCCTGACCCGCGCCAAGCAGCGCGCCATCGTCACCTTCGCCGCCAACCGGCGCATCGCCGGCAACTGGACCTCGGTCATCCCGTCGCGCTTCATCGACGAGCTGCCGGATGAGCTGGTCGAGAAGGAGAGCGACCCGGGCCTATACGGGGCGCACGGCGGCATCGGCGGCTTCGGCGACGGCTTCGCGGCCTGGGGCGAGACCCGGCTGAGCCCCGGCATGGCCCGGGCCCGGGCGCGCGAGGGCCAGGCCGAGCGCTTCATCGAGGTCTCGGCGACGCGGGTCGACAGCCTGCCGGCCGGCGGCTTCAGCACCGGCGAGCGGGTGTTCCACCAGAAGTTCGGCTACGGCACCATCGCCCAGGTCGAGGGCGACCGCCTGAGCATCGACTTCGACAAGGCCGGCGACAAGAAGGTCATGGCGAACTTCGTCGTGCCGGCCGATCAGGCGGGTTGAGCGCTTTCCCGGTGTTCGTGACGACTGCGGCGCCCCGTCCGTTCCCTCCTCCCTCGAGGGGGAGGGCTAGGGAGGGGGGCAGCCGGACCTCGGTCCGGCTCTTCCGCAAAAGAGTCTTCGATCGGCGGACGCCGATCGCCCCCCTCCTCGATCCTCCCCCTCGTGGGCGGAGGAAGGCGATCATGCCGCGGTGAGCGCGGACGGCTCGACGAGCTGGCGGCTCACCTTGGCCGTGCCCCCGGACTCCGTGGCGTTCTTCGAGGCGGCGCTGGAGAGTCTCGACGCTATCGTGGCCAGCGCGGCTGAAGCCGACCCCGATGGTCTGATCGCGCTCGACGGCTATCTCGACCATGAGCCCGAAGCCGGCGTGCTGGCGGCGCGCCTCGCGGCTGCTGCGGCGGCCGCCGGCTGTGCGCCGCCCGACCCGACGGTCGAGCCCCTGGCGGCGCGCGACTGGGTGGTCGAGTCGCAAGAGGCGCATGCGCCTCTGCGCAGCCGACGCTTCTGGGTGCACGGCGGCCACGTCGCGGCCAAGCCGCCGGCCGGCCTTCTGCCGCTGCGGGTCGAGGCCTCGCAGGCCTTCGGCACGGGGCGGCACGAAACGACGCTCGGCTGCCTGCTGGCGATGGAAGCGCTGGCGAAGCGCCGGCGGCCCCGTCGGGTGCTCGACATGGGTTGCGGCAGCGGCATCCTGGCGCTGGCCGCGGCGCGGCTCTGGCCCGCCGCGACGGTGCTCGGCATCGACAACGACCCGGTGGCGGTCGCGGTCGCCCGGCGTCACGCCGTGCTCAACGGCCTGTCGCGTCGCGTCGTCTTCGTCCCTGCGGAGGGTTATCGGCCCGCGGCCTTGCGCGGGCGGGGCCGCTTCGACCTGGTGCTCGCCAACATCCTGGCGCGGCCGCTCGCGGCCATGGCGCCGGACTTGCAGCGCGCCTTGGCGCCCGGCGGTCTGGCGCTGCTGTCCGGCCTCTTGGTCTCGCAGGAAAGACAAGTCTCGGCGCCGCACGAGGCCCTCGGATTGAGGCTCGTGCGGCGCCGGCGACTGTCGGGATGGTCGGTTCTGACGATCCGCGCGTGTTAGTGCGCGCTGCCCGGGCGCGACTGGTCGAGCCAGGGGCCGATCCACAGCGGCAGGACCGGGGCCATGGGCTTCGCCGCGGCGACGCTCCGGTCGGCCCGGCGGCGCAGCATCGGCGGGACGGAGCCCAGCGCCTGCTGGGTCAGGCCCTGCACCTGCGCGGCGGAGACCCGGCTGCGGTGACGCGCCTTGCGGGTCATGGCCTGGTCGACCGCCTCGGGGATCTCCCGGCGCAGCAGGCCGATGTCGGCGAGCTGCCGGTCGTCCAGCGCCTCGAGCTCGCGGATCGAGCGGCGGCGCTCCAGCCAGTGGCCGAAGCCCTTGGTCGGGGCCGCTACGCTGCGGGAGGGCGCGAAGACCTCCGGGCTCAGCTCCTCGACGTAGCTCTCGACCAGGCCGCGCTCGAGGCCGATGTCGCTCAGCAGGTGGTCGTCCAGGCGACGCAGCTCGCTGATCGCCTTGCGCCGGCGCATGGCGGCGCGCAGCTTGCGCCAGACAAACTGGTCGAAGGCCCTGGTCAGGGCGGCGAGGCCGGTCCACTTGGCGACCGCGGCCGCAGCGCTGACAAGAAGCCGACCGAGCGTCTCGGACTGCAGGCGCCTGGCTTCCTGAATAACGTCGGCCGCGCTCGCCGGCTCGCGCAGGCTGCCGTAGCGGGCTGCACGGATCAGGTCGATTTCTCTCTCGGTCAAGCGCGACATTTCGAAACAACTCCTCTTGAGCGGGTGATCGGCGAGCGGTTTTGCTGCCGGTGACGGCGCCGCCGCGACGGTGGCGTCAGTGATCGATCTAGGGTGCAAAGCCGCGCGATGGGAGCGGTCTTTTTGCACTGCAGCAATGCGGGCGCGGCATGCCTCTTCGGGCCGAAAACTCCAAGGATTCCGCGGTTGCATCGCCGGCTTTGGGTTAACAGACTCTGACCATGAACGAGGACCGACAGAGCCCCTCCGGGCCCCATGACATGGGCGGCCTGGAAGGCGGGCCGATCGACCGCGGCGAGCACCGGATCACCTTCTGGGAATGGCGGGTCGACGCCATGGTCCGGCTGCTCTTCAAGGCCGGCGTCCTGGTCGATTTCGCCGAGCTGCGCCGCGCCATCGAGACCCTCGGCCCCGAGGCCTACGACGGGCTCGGCTACTACGAGCGCTGGACCGCCGCGGTGGCCAAGCTGATGGTCGAGAAGGGCGTGGTCAGCCAGGCCGAGCTCGATGCCAGGGTCGCCGCCTTGAAAGCCGCCCAAGGAGCTAGCGGGGGCAGCGACTCATGAGCGCCCGCTTCGCCGTCGGCGACCAGGTGCGCATCGCCCGGCGCGACCCGCGATGCCACCACCGCACGCCGCACTACCTGCAGGGCGCCACGGGGGTCATCGAGCGCGTCTTGCGCCCGGAGGGCCAGCCGGAGCTGATGGCCTACGGCGGCGACGGCGAGCCCTTCCGGACGGTCTACCGGGTCCAGGTCCCGCAGGCCGCGCTCTGGCCGGGCTACGGCGAGGGCCTGCGGGACTGCCTGGAGGTCGAGATCTTCGAGCACTGGCTGGAGCCGGCCTGAGCCGGCGGGGGAAAACGGATGTCCGACAGGCATCACCACGATCACGGAGCGGGGCGCGTCCATCGCCACCCCCGGCAGCCCGACGACCCCGAGCCGCGCACGGACCACGAGTTCCTCGGCATGGCCCTGCGCGCGCTGCTGATCGAGAAGGGCGTCTACAGCGCCGAGGACGAGCGGGCGCGCATCGAGCTGCTGCAGGCCGCCACGCCGGCGACCGGCGCCCGGATCGTCGCCCGGGCCTGGGTCGACGACGCCTTTCGGGCGCGTCTGCTGAGCGATCCGAACGACGCCATCGAGTCGCTCGGCATCGACTGCCTGCACCCGATGATCGTGGTCGAGAACCGGCCCGACCGGCACAACGTCATCGTCTGCACGCTCTGCTCCTGCTATCCGCGCATGCTGCTCGGCCCGCAGCCGGCCTGGTACAAGAGCGCCAACTATCGCAAGCGCGTGGTGCGCGAGCCGCGCGCGGTCCTGGCCGAGTTCGGCACGGCGATCCCGCCCGAGGTCGAGATCCGGGTCCACGATTCCACCGCCGAGATGCGCTACATGGTCCTGCCGCGCCGCCCCGAGGGCACCGAGGGCTGGGACGAAGAGCGCCTGGCCGGTCTGGTGACCCGCGATTCGCTGATCGGTGTCACGAACCCGGCGGTGCCCTGACGTCCAGGCCCCGGGCCGGCTTGCCGCCGCTTGCCAGCGCGCGGGCCGCGGCCTAGCTTCGCGGCCATGACCGCCCCCGACGCCTCGACCGCCGAAAGCGCCGCCGCCGAGCGCCTGTCGCGTCTGCGCGCCGAGCTGGCGCGGCGCGGGCTCGACGGCTTCCTGGTGCCCCATGCCGACGAGCATCAGGGCGAGTACCTGCCGCCCCACGCCGAGCGGCTGGCCTGGCTGACCGGCTTCACCGGCTCGGCCGGTACGGCCATCGTGCTGAGCGAGCGGGCCGCGGTCTTCGTCGACGGCCGCTACACCCTGCAGGCGGCCCAGCAGGTCGACGGGGCGCTCTACGAGATCCTGCACCTGATCGAGCAGCCGCCCTTCAAGTGGCTCGAAGGCGCGCTGCAGTCGGGCCAGAGGCTCGGCTACGACCCCTGGCTGCACACCGAGGACCAGCTCGGCCGCATGAAGGCCGCGCTGGAGCGGGTCGGCGCCGAGGCGGTGGCCTGCGCCGAGAACCCGCTCGATGCGCTCTGGTCCGACCAGCCCGCCCCGCCGCTGGCGGCGGTGGTGCCGCATCCCCAGGACTTCGCCGGCAAGGCCTCGGCCGAGAAGCGCGCCGAGGTCGCCAAGGCCCTAAGCGACAAGCCGGCCGACGCGGTGGTGCTCAGCCAGCCGGACTCCATCGCCTGGCTGCTGAACCTGCGCGGCGGCGACGTGGCGCACACGCCCTTGCCGCTGTCCTTCGCGATCCTGCACGGCGACGAGTCGGTCGAGTGGTTCGTCGACCCGCGCAAGCTGACCGCGGGGCTGGAGCAGCACCTCGGCAACGCCGTGTCGGCCGCCGGGCCCGAGGCCTTCGGGCCGGCGCTGGACGACCTGGGCGCGGCCGGCAAGCGGGTGCTGGCCGATCCCGGCAGCGCCGCCGCCTGGATCTTCGAGCGGCTGCGCGCGGCGGGCGCCGAGATCGTCAAGGGCGCGGACCCCTGCCAGCTCCCGAAGGCCCGCAAGAACCCGCTCGAGCTCGACGGCACGCGCCGCGCCCACCGCCGCGACGGCGCGGCGCTGACCGGCTTCCTCGCCTGGCTGGCATCCGAGGCGCCGGCGCGGGCGAAAGCCGGCAACGGCATCACCGAGCAGGAGGCCGCCGAGCGCTTGGAGGGCTTCCGGCGCGGCCAGGAGCACTACCGCGACCTCTCCTTCGACACCATCTCCGGCTCCGGGCCGAACGGCGCCATCGTGCACTACCGCGTAACGAAGGAGAGCGACCGGGCCCTCGGCCTCGGCGAGCTCTACCTGGTGGACTCCGGCGCCCAGTATCTCGACGGCACCACCGACGTGACGCGCACCGTGGCGATCGGCGCGCCGAGCGCGGAGATGCGCGAGCGCTTCACCCGCGTGCTCAAGGGCCACATCGCCGTCGCCACCGCGCGCTTTCCGAAAGGCACCACCGGCAGCCAGCTCGACAGCCTGGCGCGCCTGCCGCTCTGGCAGGCCGGCCTGGACTACGACCACGGCACGGGCCATGGCGTGGGCAGCTACCTCGGCGTCCACGAGGGCCCGCAGCGGGTCTCCAAGGTGCCGAACCGGGTGCCGCTGGAGCCCGGCATGATCGTCTCCAACGAGCCCGGCTACTACAAAACCGGCGCCTACGGCATCCGCATCGAGAATTTGGTGACCGTCGTCGAGTCCCCGCCGGCCGAGGGCCGTGAGGAAGAGAAGACCATGTACGCCCTGGAGACCCTGACCCTGGCGCCGATCGAGCGGGCGTTGATCGAGCCGGCCCTGCTCGGCGCCGAGGAGATCGCCTGGCTCGACGCCTACCACGCCCGCGTGCGCGACAGCCTGACGCCGCTGGTCGACGCCGAGACGGCGGCTTGGCTGGAAGAGGCGACACGGCCGCTGAAGGGCTGAGACTTAGGTCACCCATCCGTTCCAGCGCCGCAAGTCGGCGGCGCGCGTTCGAGCCCGGCGGCAGTGCCAGGTGGCAATTTCAGAAAATCGAGTCCGAGGCGAAGATTCGCCGGTCATTTTGACGTCGCTCAAAGCGGCTTCCGGTGTCTTTTGTTATTGGAATTATTCTAGTTACAAAATCTCAACGGAGGTTTTCCATGAGCGCATCCTTGCCGCGTCTGGTCGCGGCTTTCTTTGCAACAGCCCTTGGGGCGACGGCTGTCCAGGCCGACGAGCTGCGCGAACAGGCCCTGGAGCTCTTCAAGCCCTTGCCGTCGACGATCCCGGCCGTTGCCGACAACGAGATCACCCCGGAGAAGATCGAGCTCGGCAAGGCGCTGTTCTTCGACCCGCGTATCTCCGCCTCCGGCGTGTTCAGCTGCAACTCCTGCCACAACCTCGCCACCGGCGGCGACGACAACCTCGAGACCTCGATCGGCCACGGCTGGCAGAAGGGGCCGCGCAACGCCCCGACGGTGCTCAACGCCGTGTTCAACGAGGCGCAGTTCTGGGACGGCAGGGCCGAGGACCTCAAGGCCCAGGCCAAAGGGCCGGTCCAGGCCGGCGTCGAGATGGCCAACACCCCCGAGCAGGTCGTCGCGACCCTCAAGTCGATGCCCCAGTACGTCTCCTGGTTCGAGGGCGCCTTCCCGGGCGAGTCCGACCCGGTGACCTTCGACAACATGGCCAAGGCCATCGAAGCCTTCGAAGCGACGCTGCTGACGCCGGCACCCTTCGACGCCTACCTCAACGGCAATGCCGACGCACTCAGCGACGATCAGAAGACCGGTCTCGCCCTGTTCATGGACAAGGGCTGCGTCAGTTGCCACAGCGGCATCAACGTCGGCGGCCACGGCTACTACCCCTTCGGCCTGATCGAGAAGCCCGGGGCCGAGGTCCTGCCGCCGAACGACAAGGGCCGCTTCGCCGTCACCCAGACCGCGGACGACTCCTATGTCTTCCGGGCCTCGCCGCTGCGCAACATCGCGGTGACGGCGCCCTACTTCCATTCCGGCAAGGTCTGGGATCTCGAGCAGGCCGTCGCGATCATGGGCACCTCGCAACTGGGGGAGGAACTCAACGATGCGGAGGTCAAGGCCATCACCCGCTTCCTGCTTAGCCTCACGGGCGAGATGCCGGAGATCACCTATCCGGTCCTGCCGCCGGAGACCGCGACGACCCCGCGGCCGAGCGGCGAGATCGTCAACTGAAGGAAGCTCGGCGGCTCGGACGCGACGCTTCGCGTCCGGAAGAGGGCGGGCCGGTCCCGCCCTCTTTGCGTCTATGAAGACACGAGGCCGTCGGTGCCGGCGCCGCAGATCAGCGCCGTGACTTTCGCGCCTGCCGGCGGCGCGACGCGGCCGGTCTGCAGCGCGGCGATGGCGGCGGCGGCGGAGAGCTCGACGGCGAGGCCGAGCTCGAACCAGAGCCAGCGGGCGGCGGCGCGCATCTCGGCGTCGTCGACCAGGACGATCTCGTCGACGTGCCGGCCGATGATCTCGAGGTTGACCGCCGCGGTCTGCTTCGGCGCCAGGGTCACGGCGTCGGTGCTGATCGAGTCCAGCGCGATCGGCTCGCCGGCCTCGATGGCCCGGCTGAGGGTCGGCGCGCCGACCGGCTCGACGCCGACGACGCGCGCCTCGGGCTTGAGCGACTTGATCGCGGTGGCGATGCCGGACATCAGGCCGCCGCCGCCGATGGCGACCAGGAAGAGGTCGCTGTCGGGCGCCTGCTCGAGCATCTCCAGGCCGACGGTGCCCTGGCCGGCCATCACCCTGCTATCGGCGAAGGGGTGGATGTAGGTCAGGCCCTCGTCGGCCGCGACGCCCTGGGCCAGGCGGTTGGAGTCGTCCCAGACCCTGCCCTCCACGCGAACCTCGGCGCCCCAGGCGCGCAGCTTCTCGGCCTTGGCCGCCGGCACGTTCTCCGAGAGGTAGATCACGGCGCGCGTGCCGGCCTGCCAGCCGGCGTAGGCGACCGCCAGGCCGTGGTTGCCGCCGGAGGCGGTGATGATGCCGCGCCGGACTTCCTCGTCGCCCAGGCTGAGCAGCGTGTTGGTCGCGCCCCTGGCCTTGAAGGAGCCGGTGACCTGCAGGTTCTCCAGCTTCAGCCGGAGCCGGGCCTCGCCCGGCGCGTCCTTGAGCGGCGCGGCCTCGATGACCGGCGTGCGGCGCACGCGGCCGGCGATGCGCGCGGCGGCGGCTTCGATCTCGGCGAGGGTGACGGGCGTGGCGATCTCGTTCATGGGCTAGCCTCGCCGACATCGCGCGGGCGGGCAAGCGCCTCGGCTGCGGAGCCCTTGTCCGCGACTACTTTGCCCTCTCCCTCGTCGGGGGAGAGGGACAAGAATGCAAGGGGCGGCGCGTCAATCCTGACCGCCGATCAAGCTCAGCCACTCGGCTTCGCTGAGGGTGGCGACGCCGAGCTCTTCGGCCTTGCGGGCCTTGGAGCCGGCGTCGGCGCCGACCACGACGTAGTCGGTCTTCTTGGAGACCGAGCCGGCGACCTTGGCGCCGAGAGTCTCGGCGCGGGCCTTGGCCTCGTGGCGGGTCATCTCGGTCAAGGTGCCGGTGAAGACCACGGTCTTGCCGGCGACCGGCGAGTCGCTGGCGCTCGGCGCGGCGACCTCCTCGATCTGCAGCAGCGCCTCGAGGTCGGCCAGGACCTCGAGGTTGTGCGGCTCGGCGAAGAAGAAGACCAGGTCGTCGGCGACGCTGAAGCCGACGCCGTCGATGTTGCAGAGGTCGGCGAACTGCGGGCCGACCAGTTCCGGCTTCTTCATCTCGCTCGGGTTGGCCTGGCGCTCGGCGGCGCACGCGAGCATGGCCTCGCGCCAGCCGGCCAGGCTGCCGTAGTGGCGGGCCAGCAGGCGGGCGGTGGCCTCGCCGATCTGGCGGATGCCGAGCGCGTAGATCAGCCGGTCCAGGCCGATGGTCCGGCGCTCCTCGATGGCGGCCATCAGGTTCTTGGCGGAGAGCGCGCCCCAGCCTTCGCGCTCGGCGATCTCGGCCTCGTGGTCATGAAGGCGGAAGATGTCGGCCGGCGACTTGACCAAGCCGTCCTGCCAGAAGGCGACGATGTGCTTGCTGCCCATGCCCTCGATGTCGAAGGCGCCGCGGCTGACGAAATGCTTGAGGCGCTCGACGGCCTGGGCGGGACAGATCAGGCCGCCGGTGCAGCGTCGCACCACCTCGCCCTCCTCGCGGGTGGCCAGGCTGTCGCAGACCGGGCAGCGCTCGGGGAAGACGTAGGCCGGCCCGCGCTTCTTGCCCTTCCTGTTCTTCACTTCGACGACCTGGGGGATCACGTCGCCGGCGCGCTGGATCACCACCCTGTCGCCGACCCGGATGTCCTTGCGCGCGATCTCGTCCTCGTTGTGCAGGGTGGCGCGCGAGACCACGACGCCGCCGACGGTGATCGGCTCCAGGTTGGCGACCGGCGTCAGCGCGCCGGTGCGGCCGACCTGGATGGTGATCTCCTTCAGCACCGTCTCGGCCTGCTCGGCCGGGAACTTGTGGGCGGTCGCCCAGCGCGGCGCGCGGCTGACGAAGCCGAGCCGCTCCTGCCAGTCGAGCCGATTGACCTTGTAGACCACGCCGTCGATGTCGTGTGGCAGGCTCGGCCGTTGCTCGAGGATCGCGCGGTAGGTCGCCAGCAGCGACTCGAGGCCGTCGCAGAGCGCGGCCGGCTCGTTGACCGGCAGGCCCCAGGAGGCCATGCGCTCGCGGGCCTCCATCATGGTCGCGCCGAGCGGCTCGGAGAGCTCGCCCCAGGCGTAGCCGAGGAAGCGCAGCGACCGGCTCGCGGTGATGCCGGCGTCGAGCTGGCGCAGCGAGCCGGCGGCGGCGTTGCGCGGGTTGGCGAAGACCTTGGCCTCCTTCGCCTCCTGCTGCCGGTTGAGCTCTAGGAAGTCGTCGCGGCGCATGAAGACCTCGCCGCGCAGCTCCATGCGCGCCGGCCAGCCCTTGCCTTTGAGCTTCTGCGGCACGTCGTCGAGCGTGCGGACGTTGGCGGTGATGTCCTCGCCGGTGACGCCGTCGCCGCGGGTCGCGGCCCGCTCGAGCTTGCCGTCGAGGTAGAGCAGGGAGCAGGACAGGCCGTCGATCTTGGCCTCGGCCAGGACCTCGACGCTCTGCGCCTCCTTGAGCCCGAGAAAGCGGCGGATGCGCGCCAGGAAGTCGGCCGCCTCCTCGTCGCTGAAGACGTTGGAGAGCGAGAGCATCGGCACGGCGTGCTTGACCTTGGCGAAGCCGGCCGAGGGCGCGGCGCCGACCCGCCGGGTCGGGCTGTCCGCGCGCACGAGATCGGGGAAGCGCGCCTCGATCGCGTCGTTGCGGCGGCGCAGGGCGTCGTAGTCGGCGTCGGTGATCTCCGGCGTATCGTCGCCGTGGTAGAGCGCGTCGTGGTGGGCGATCTCGGCGGCGAGGCGCGCCAGCTCCGCCGTCGCCTGCTTGGCAGTCAGCTCGACGACGGCCTTCTCGGCCAGATCCAGCTTGCGTGCCATGGCCTGGGCCTCAGAGCCCAACCGAAAGTGACGTCATACGGATCAACGGCCAGTACTCCGTGCACCCCAAGCTAGTCATTGCCGGGTCAAGCCCATTGCTGTCCGGTTTGGCTTCGAGTCTAAGGGTGCAAGACGCTGCCGCGGCTGGAAGACGGACTCATCCGGCGGAATAGAGGCTCGTCGAGAGACGGATAGCCTTTCGGCGCTTCGCGCCAGCCCCCCTCCCGGCGCTCCGCGCCGACCTCCCCCTCGAGGGGGGAGGCGCAAAACGTTGATGCCAAAACTCATTTCCCTCCCCCCTCGAGGGGGAGGGTTAGGGAGGGGGGCGTCCGCGAAGCGGACAAAGAACAAGTTCCAATCCTCAACCGGACAGCAGTGGGCTTGACCCGGCAATCCATCGAGGCCGGAGACTCCGCCGTCGATGGACCCTCGGATCAAGTCCGAGGGTGACCGTGGGGGTGCGTCTGGATTGCGGCAAGCCATTGAAAGGGAGTTATCCATTGCGAGTCTGACGTCTGACTCTCAGGCCGCGCCCATCAGGCGCTCGGCCGCGGCCCGCGCTTCGTCCGTCACCGTCGCGCCGGAGAGCATGCGGGCCAGCTCCTCGCGGCGGTCCTCGGCGGAGAGCTGGCCGACCCGGGTTTCCAGGCGGCCGTCGGCGGCGCCGCGCACCGGCTGCTTCTCGACCCGCCAGTGGTGGGCGCCGCGCGCCGCGACCTGCGGGCTGTGGGTCACCACCAGGATCTGCCGCTCTACGGCCAGGCCTGCCAGGCGCTCGCCGACCGCGTGCGCCGTGGCGCCGCCGACCGCGCTGTCGACCTCGTCGAACACCAGGGTCAGGGCCGAGCCGGTGCCGCTGAGCACGACCTTGAGCGCCAGCAGGAAGCGCGACAGCTCGCCGCCGGAGGCGATGCGGCCGAGCGGCCCCGGCGCGCTGCCCGGGTTGGTCGAGACCTCGAAGGCGACGCGCTCGCAGCCCTGCGGGCCCCAGTCGGCTTCGGCCAGCGGCTCGAGGCGGGTGGCGAAGCGCGCCTTGTCCAGCTTCAGGGGCGGCAGCTCGGCGGCGACCGCGCGGTCGAGCTTCTTGGCGGCCGCCTTGCGGCCCCGGCTGAGCTTGGCCGCGCTGTCGCGGTAGGCCGCGCGGGCGCCGTCGCGCGCTCCGTCGAGCTTGGCCAGGCCCTCCGCGCCGGCGTCGAGATTGGCCAGGCGCTCGGCCAGGCGGGCGCGCAGGGCCGGCAAGGCGTCCGGCTCGACGCCGTGCTTGCGCGCCTGGTCCTTGATCGCGAAGTAGCGCTCCTCGACCCGCTCCAGGCGCGCCGGGTCGAGATCCAGGTCGGCGGCCAGCGCTTCGAGCAGCGCCAGCGCCTCGGCGGTCTCGGCGGCGGCCCGCTCGATGGCGGCGATGATCGGCTCGATGCGCCCGGCGCCCTCGGCGGTGATCCGCGCCAGGTCGCGCTGCGCCGCGCCGAGGGCCGCCTCGGCCCCCGCGGTCTCGCCGCCGGCGAGCTGGTCGGCGGCGCTCTGCATGGCCTCGATCAGCAGCTCGCCGTGGCGCAGCAGGGCGCGCTCCTGCTCCAGGCCGGCGATCTCCTCGGCCTGCGGGTCGAGCGCTTCCAGGTCCGCCAGGTCGTGGCGCAGCAGCTCTTCCTCGGCGCGGGCCTGCTCCAGGTCCAGGCGGGCCTGCCGGCAGGCGGCCTCGGCGTCCTGCCAGGCCTGCCAGTGCCGGGCGGTCTCCGCCGCCGCGGTCTCGAGCCGGGCGAAGGCGTCGAGCAGGCCGCGATGGCTGCCGCTGTCGAGCAGGCCGCGGCTGTCGAACTGGCCCTGCACCTCGATCAGGCTGTCGCCGAGCTGGCGCAGCAGGCCGACGCTGACCGGCTGGTCGTTGACGAAGGCCCGGCTGCGGCCGTCGGCGTTGAGGCTGCGGCGCAGGACCAGCAGGTCATCGTCGATCGCCAAGCCCTGCTCGGCCAGCAGCTCCAGCGCGGCGTGCTTGGCGGGCAGCTCGAAAGCGGCGGTGACGCTGGCCCGCTCGGCGCCGGGCCGCAGCAGGCGCTGGTCGGCGCGGCCGCCGATCGCCAGGCCGAGCGAGTCGAGCAGGATCGACTTGCCGGCGCCGGTCTCGCCGGTGAGCACGCAGAGGCCGTCTTGGAAGGTCAGGTCCAGCCGGTCGATCAGGACGACGTCGCGGATGGCGAGCGAAACGAGCATCCCCGCCTCAGAAGACGGAGTCCCAGGTGTTGGCGATCCAGGAGTCCTCGTTCACCGCCGGCTCGAGGTCGGCGTCGACCAGCAGGGCGTAGCTGTCGCTGTACCAGTCGCTGCCCGGGAAGTTGTGGCCGAGCACGGCGGCGGTCGACTTGGCTTCCTCGTTGATGCCGAGCGAGAGGTAGCACTCGACCAGTCGGTGCAGGGCCTCGGGCACGTGGGTGGTGGTCTGGTACTGATCGATGACCAGGCGGAAGCGATTGATGGCGCCCAGGAACTCGTTCTGGTTCTGGTAGAAGCGGCCGATCTCCATGTGCTTGCCGGCCAGGTGGTCGCGCGCCAGGTCGATCTTCAGCGAGGCATCGCGGGCGTAGCGGCTTTCCGGGAAGCGCCGGACCAGCTCGTCGAGGGCCTCCAGGGCGCGCTGGGTCATGCCCTGGTCGCGGCCGACGTCGGAGATCTGCTCGTAGTAGCTCAGCGCCCGCAGATAGTAGGCGTACTCGATGTCCCTGTTGCCCGGGTGGAGCTGGATGAAGCGGTCCAGGGAGTTGATCGAGTCGTCGTAGGCGTTGCGCTGGTAGTGGGCGAAGGCGGCCATGACCTGCGCCTTCGAGGCCCACTGCGAGTAGGGGTGCTGGCGCTCGACCTCGTCGAAGAGGTTGGCCGATGCCTGGTAGTCTCCATTCAGCATCAGGTCGAGCGCCTGGTTGTAGAGCTCCTCGACCGGCCGCTCGTCGTAGACCAGCTCGTCGTCGCTCTCGCAGGCCGCCAGGGCCAGGAGGCCGAGCGGCAGGATCGCCGCGAGCGCGAGTCGCCGGAGCCGGCCGAAAGTGGCGGAAAGCTTGATCATGGAGCGTCCGTGTCCTGCCCGTTTCGGGCCCGTCTCGCCGGCCCGCAATCGGCGGCAACTATAGTTCGCCGCCGGACTCGCGACAAGCTGAGCGGGCGCGCCGGAGCGCCTGCGAAATGGGGCTGAAGGGGCGGGGCCGAAGGGGCCCGAGAGGCCGTCAGGCGGAGGCGGCGATGGCGTCCATCGGGTGGCCGTTGGCCAGGGCCTCGTAGGTCATGTCGACCCACTCCCAGGCCTCGGGATCGGCCATCAGCGCCTTGACCAGCTTGAGGGTCAGGCTGTGGCCGGCGCGCAGGCCGCGGAACCGGCCGAGCAGCGGGCCGCCGAGCAGGTAGAGGTCGCCGATCGAGTCGAGCACCTTGTGGCGGACGAACTCGTTGTCGAAGCGCAGGCCGCCCTCGTTCAGGATGCGGCTGCCGTTGATCACGATCGCGTTGTCCAGCGAGCCGCCGCGGGCCAGGCCCATGGCGCGCAGCTTGTCGACCTCGGCCAGGAAGCCGAAGGTCCGGGCGCGGGCGACCTCGCGCTTGTAGGACTCCTTGTCGACCTGCACCGACCAGACCTGGCGGTTGACGACCGGGCTGTCGAAATCGATCTCGAAGTAGACGCTCATGCCGCTGCCGGCGCAGAGCGTGGCGGCGCGGTCCGACTCTTCGATGGTGATGTCCTTGAGGACCCGCAGGGCGCGGCGCGGCGCGGCCTGCTCGACGGTGCCGGCGCACTCGATCAGGAACACGAAGGGCGCGGCGCTGCCGTCCATGATCGGCACCTCGGCGCCGTCGATCTCGACCAGAGCGTTGTCGATGCCGCAGCCGGCGAAGGCCGACATCAGGTGCTCGATGGTCGCGATCTTGACGCCCTCGCCGTCGGTGAGGGTGGTGCAGAGCGGGGTCTCGATGGCGTTGTGCCAGGTGGCCTGCAGCTCGACGCCCTGGCCTTCGGGGTCGGTGCGCCGGAAGCGGATGCCGCTGTCCGGCTCGGCCGGATGCAGGGTGAGGGAGACCTTGTCGCCCGAGTGCACGCCGATGCCGGAGCAGTGGATGGCGTTCTTCAGCGTCTTTTGATGAATATAACTCGCGTCGCCTGCGTGGCTTTTGGCGCGTCGGGCCAATGACATCCCCGAATCCCCCAGTTCTGACCGCCGCACCCGATCCCGGTTCTTGACGACCCGGAGGATAGACTCCGTCTTGTCTTGGCCGATCATGATCGGAACTTTCGGGCGCTGTGCTTCCGGTACCCCCTGGCGCCCCTTCGATTGCTTTCCCCCGAGGCGCTAGGCGTTTTGACCAGGGAACTCTAGGAGTTCCGCCCGAGTGTCCTCAAATCACTCTTTGTTACAGACTGTTACGGCAAAATCCCCGGCGATTCCCTAGGATTCTCTTGGTGAATCCGAGGGGCCGGGGCTCGGGACCCGGGCGGGGGAGGCGACTGCCCGCGCCGGGTCCCGAGGTGCTCATTCGGCCGTCCGGCCCGCCTGGCGGCCGGCGGCCCTGCCCCCGAGCCTCAGTTGGCCTGCCGGCGGAGGAAGGCCGGGATGTCCAGCATATCGTCCTCCGCGCTGTCCGGCTCGGCCGGGTCGAGACCGGTGAGCTGCGGCTGCTCCGGCATCGGCTCCGCCGGTGCCTGGGCGGCGTTGCTCAGGCGGGGCTCCGAGCGGACCGGGGCCGGCGTCGCGGCGGCCTGGGCTGCCGGCTGGGGCACCGGCTGCCTGGGCTGGGCCGGTTGCTGGGGGGCTGCCTGAGGGGCCGCCTGTGGCGCCGCCTGGGGCCGTGGGGCCGGGCGGCTGGCGGCGGGCTGCTGCGGGGCCGCGACCGGGTTGCCGAGCGAGGGCTCGTGGCTACGGAACACCGCACCGCCGCGAACGACCTGGCTGCGCGGCTCGCCGGCCTGGATCCGCCGGGCGGCATCGCTCATCCGGGCCAGGAAGCTGCGGGCCCGGCCGCCACCGGTCTCGACGGGCGGCTCGGCGACCGCTTCCGGCGCCGGCTCGGGACGGCTCTCCCGGGTCGCGTTGGCCAGGGCGGCCTCGGCGAAGGGCTCGGCCGGGCCCGGCTGCGGCACGCGGGGCCGTTGCCGGGGCTCGACCGCGACCGGCGGCGGCGCGATGTAGCGGTCGCCGGAGGTCGCCCGGGCCTCGAGCTCGGCCGCCGACTCGGCACCCTGCTCGACGGCCATGGCGGCGGCGGCGCTGACGCTGCGACCGCGCGGCGCCCGCACCATCGTGGTCGGCGCGGGCTCGTCCTCGTAGACGGCCTCCTCGAAGTCGGCCTCTGCCTCGGCCTCCGTGCCGAAGTCCGCCTCGGCCTGGATCACGTCCTCCAGGTCCGCCGTCACCGTGGCCACCGCCGTCGGCTGAGCGCTCGGCTGGGCCGCCGGCTGGATGCTGGGCTTGGGCGCGATGAAGCGGCTTTCCGGCTTGCCGCTGTCGGACACCAGGCTGAGGTTGCCCGGCTTCGGCACCGTCGCCTCGTCGATATCGATGCCGGTGGCCACCACCGAGACCCGCATGCGGCCCTCGAGCTGGGCGTCGAAGGTCGAGCCGAAGATGATGTTGGCCTCGGAATCGACCTCGTCGCGGATCCGGTTGGCCGCCTCGTCGACCTCGAAGAGCGTCAGGTCCGGGCCGCCGGTGATGTTGATGAGCACGCCGCGCGCGCCCTTCATCGAGACCTCGTCGAGCAGCGGGTTGGAGATCGCCGCCTCCGCCGCGGCCACCGAGCGGCCGTCGCCTTCGGCCTCGCCGGTGCCCATCATGGCCTTGCCCATCTCGGTCATGACCGAGCGGATGTCGGCGAAGTCCAGGTTGATCAGGCCCGGCATGACCATGAGGTCGGACACGCCGCGCACGCCGGAGCGCAGAACGTCGTCCGCCATCTTGAAGGCGTCCGCGAAGGTCGTCTTCTCGTTGGCGACCCGGAAGAGGTTCTGGTTCGGGATCACGATCAGGGTGTCGACGTACTGCGTCATCTCCGAGATCCCGGCCTCGGCCATGCGCATGCGGTGCACGCCCTCGAACTGGAACGGCTTGGTGACCACGCCGACCGTCAGGATGCCGGCCTCGCGCGCGGCCCGGGCGATCACCGGCGCCGCGCCGGTGCCCGTGCCGCCGCCCATGCCGGCGGTGATGAACACCATGTTGGTGCCCTCGAGCTCGGCCAGGATGTCGTCGAGCTGTTCCTCGGCCGCGGCACGCCCGATATCCGGGCGCGAGCCGGCGCCCAGGCCTTGGGTGATGTTGCGGCCCATCTGGATGCGCCGCTCGCACAGCGACAGGCCGAGCGCCTGCGAGTCGGTGTTCGTGATCATGAAGTCGACCCCTTCCAGGTTCGACTGGATCATGTTGTTGACCGCGTTGCCGCCGGCGCCGCCGACACCGATCACCGTGATCCTTGGTGCCAGGTTATTCTCGATACTGGGTACGCTTAAGTTCAATGTCATGACCTCCTCCATCGCCCCTCTGTATGGATGAGCCATCAGCTCGATGCAAAAAGGCGTTGCCCCGATCCGGCCGGGGCGTCCGTTACGCTCCTCAAAAGTGCTCTCTCAACCAGTGACCGACACGGCCGAACACACCCTCCGTGCGGTCCTCGACATGGGATGGCGTATCGGGCGCGACGCGCGCCTCCGCGATGCCGTAAAGCAGCAGGCCGGCGCAGGTCGCATAGGCCGGGCCCGCGGTCGCCTCGGCCAGGCCCTCGATGCGGGTCGGGCGGCCGATGCGCAGCTGCTTGTCCAGGATCAACCCGCCCAGCTCGCGCATGCCCGGCAGCAGGCTGGCGCCACCGGTCAGGACGACGCGGCGTCCGCCCAGCTTGTCGAAGCCGCTGGCCTCGAGGCGCGAGCGCACCAGCTCGAAGGTTTCCTCCAGGCGCGGCTGAATGATGCCGATGAGCAGCGAGCGCGGCACCTGGCGGCCGTTGCGCTCGTCGTCCTCGCCGACCTGGGGCACGTCGATCAGCTCGCGGTCGTCGGCGCCGGTCGACATGGCGTGGCCGTAGAGCGTCTTGAGGCGCTCGGCATGAGCCAGCGTGGTCGAAAGACCGCGCGCGATATCCTTGGTCACGTGATTGCCGCCGACCGGGACCACGTCGGTGAAGGCGACGCTGCCTTCGTAGAAGACGGCGATGCTGGTCATGCCCCCGCCCATGTCGATCACGGTGGCGCCCAGCTCCAGCTCGTCCTCGGCCAGGGCGGCGAGGCCGGCGGCATAGGGGGCGACGACATAATCGGTCACGTCCAGGTGACACTTGCGAATGCAGGTGGTCAGGTTGCGCACGGCGCCGCTGGCCGCGGTCACGAAGTGGAGCTTGACGCCCAGGCGGTCTCCGAACATGCCGCGCGGGTCGCGGATGCCGCGGTTGCCGTCGATGGTGTAGCCGGTCGGGATCGAATGGATCATCTGCCGGCCGTTGTCGGCTTGAAAGCCGTCGGTCAGGTGCGCGGCGCCGTTGCCGTTGGCGCCGCCCTTCTTCAAGCCGAAGGCGTGATGGCCCTGCTCGAAGGCGCGGCGCAGGTCGGTGTCGCGGACCTCGTGGCCGTTCAGGGCAATCTGCACG
>JANQLT010000126.1 GCA_028280455.1 Kiloniellales bacterium | reverse complement strand
GACATCGAAACGAACCGCCCCCTCACCCAGCTCCGGCTAGGCTCGGCTGCGCCTCACCAAGCCTGCGCATCCCTCTCCCCCGTCGGGGGAGAGGGCCGTGGAGGCTTGGCGAAGCCGGAGGCTGAGCTTAGCCGGAGCTGGGTGAGGGGGCGGTTCGTTTCCCTTCGGCAGCGGGCCGGCGATGCCACGCAAGCCACAATGCTCTAGGCCCGGCGCGCCGCTGCCGATCACCCTTCGCTTCGAACCGGCCGCGTCCGCGTTCCCCGGTCGCCTCGGCGAGCCCGCCGCCGTGTCGTGATTGAGGCTTGATATTGTTATGTTATAGCATAACTAGGGTGGCAGGGCTGGACGGGAAACGGAGTGACGCTGTGAAGGGGTATCGCGTTGCCGGGCCATGGAGCTTGGCACTGACGGCTTTGATCCTGGCCAGCGCTGCAGCGGCGGGCGCCAGCGAGGAGCAACACGGCGCGCATGTCCATGGCGAGGGCGCGCTCAACCTGGCTTGGGACGGCGACGAGGTCGAGATCGAGCTGATCGTGCCCGGCGTCGACATCGTCGGCTTCGAGCACCAGCCCAGCACCGATGCGCAGAAGCAGGCCGTCAAGGCCGCGGCCGAGCGCCTGCGCGACGGCGCGAGCCTGTTCCGCTTTCCCGATGCGGCCGACTGCGCCCTCGAAGAGGCCGAGGTCGAGTCGGGCCTGCTGGGCGATCACGACGACCATGACCATGGCGACGAGCACGACCACGGGGACGGACACGACCACGGTGACGATCATGCCGACCACGGGGACGAGCACGATCACGGCGATGAGCACGACCACGGCCATGGGGCCGAAGAGGGCGAGCCCCATGCCGAGTTTCACGCGCACTACCACTTCCACTGCGAGGCGCCCGAGGCGCTCGGGCACCTGGACGTGACCTTCTTCGAGGTCTTCCCCTCGGCGAAAGAGCTCCACGTCCAGATGGTCACGCCGAAGGGCCAGGACGCCGAGGAGTTGACAGCCGAGCGCGCGCGCCTGACCTTCTGAGGCTCGACGAGCACAGCCCGAAGCGACCTCAGCGGAGTCAGATGATCGAGCTTTCCGGCCTTCGCTTTCGCTGGCGCCGGTCCGAGCCCTTGGTCATCGATATCGACTCGCTCGCGGTCGCGGCCGGCGAGCGGGTCTTCATCAAGGGCCCCAGCGGCAGCGGCAAGACCACCCTCTTGAACCTGCTGGCCGGCGTGGCCCGGCCCGAGGCCGGGACCGTCACCGTCGCCGGCACGGCGCTCTCGGCGCTGACCGGCGCCGCCCGCGACGCCTTCCGCGCCGACCATATCGGTTTCGTCTTCCAGCTCTTCAACCTGGTGCCCTACCTCTCCCTGATCGACAACGTGCTGCTGCCCTGCAGCTTCTCGGCCCTGCGCCGCGAGCGCTGCCGGGAGCGCGCCGCCGACCTGACCGCGGAGGCCGAGCGCTTGCTGGCCCACATGGAGCTGGACGTGGCCGCCCTGGCCCGGCGCCCGGTCGCCGAGCTCAGCGTCGGCCAGCAGCAGCGGGTCGCCGTCGCCCGCGCCCTGATCGGCGCGCCGGCGCTGATCATCGCCGACGAGCCGACCTCGGCGCTCGATGCCGACAGCCGCGCGGCCTTCCTCGACCTGCTGTTCGGCGAGGTGGCGGCGGTCGGCGCGACCCTGGTCTACGTCAGCCACGATGCTTCCATCGAGGGCCGCTTCGACCGCGGCCTCGACCTGACCGCCCTCAACAAGGCCTGGCGGCCGTCATGACCCGCCTGCCGGTCCTGGCGCTGTCCTTCAAGAGCCTGCTCAACCGGCGGGTCACGGCGGGCCTGACGGTCTTCGCGATCGCGGTCAGCGTCATGCTGCTGCTCGGCGTCGAGAAGCTGCGCAACGAGGCCAAGGCCAGCTTCGCCAACACCATCTCCGGCACCGACCTGATCGTCGGCGCCCGGGGCGGCGCGATCCAGCTCCTGCTCTATTCGGTGTTCCGCATCGGCAACGCCACCAACAACATCTCCTGGCGCAGCTACCGGGAGATCGCCGAGCGGCCCGAGGTCGCCTGGACCATCCCGCTGACCCTCGGCGATTCGCACCGCGGCTACCGGGTGCTCGGCACCAGCCAGGCCTACTTCGAGCACTACCGCTATGGCCGCAAGCAGCCGCTGCGCTTCGCCGCGGGCCGGCCTTTCGACGACGTCTTCGATGCCGTGCTGGGCGCCGAGGTGGCCCGGGCGCTGGGCTACGACCTCGGCACCTCGCTGGTCATCGCCCATGGCCTGGGCCGGGAGGGCTTCGCCACCCACGAGGACAAGCCCTTCACCGTGGTCGGCATCCTGGCGCATACCGGCACGCCGCTCGACCGCACGATCCACATCAGCCTGCAGGGCTATGAGGCGATCCACGTCGACTGGCGCGGCGGCGGCCGGGTGCCGGGCCTGGAGAAGACGGCCGAGGAGGTCCGCGCCATGACCCTGCGGCCGCGCGCCATCACCGCCTTCCTGGTCGGGCTCGACTCGCGGCTGGCGATCTTCGGCCTGCAGCGCTGGGTCAACGAGTACCGCCGCGAGCCGCTGTCGGCGATTCTGCCGGGCGTCGCCCTGCAGGAGCTCTGGGCCCTGATGAGCACGGCCGAGGCGGCCCTGGCGGTGATCTCCGGCTTCGTCGTCGCCGCCGGGCTCCTCGGCATGGCGACCATGCTGCTCTCCAGCCTGAACGAGCGCCGCCGGGAGATGGCGATCCTGCGTGCCCTCGGCGCCCGGCCGCGGCAGATCTTCGCCCTGTTCTTCGCCGAGGCGATCATGCTGACCGGCCTCGGCGCGCTGCTCGGCCTCGGCCTGCTCTACGCCCTGCTGTCGGCCGCCCAGGCCCTGCTCGAAGCCCGCCTCGGCCTGTTCATCGAGATCGGCCTGCCGGGCCCCACGGAGCTTGCCTTGCTGGCCGCGGTCCTGGCGGCCGGCGCCCTCGCCGGCAGCCTGCCGGCCCTGCTCGCCTGCCGCCGCTCGCTGGCCGACGGCCTGGTGGTGCGCCTCTAGAGCGTTTTCCGCTGACGCGGAATCACGGCACCGGCCCGCTCCCCCTCCCGGCCACCCACGGCAGTATCCTATTGGGTGGCCGGGAGGGGGAGCGG
>JANQLT010000079.1 GCA_028280455.1 Kiloniellales bacterium | reverse complement strand
AATACGTCTTCAGCCTGTCCTGAGCGGATCAAATAGTTGATATAGGACAAGGCGCTGGCCATCCCGCGGTCCTTGAAGGATGCCGAAGGATTCTGCCCGTCATTCTTATAATAAAAGCGCGTACCCACAAGATCCTGCAGTGGCCGGGAGGGGGAGCGGGCCGGCGCCGTGACTCCGCGTGAGCGGAAAACGCCCTAGTCGCGGCGACCCGCTGCCCGCCGCGCGGCATAGCACGGCGCGTGAGGCCTTGTCGAAAGCCTGTCGCCAAGAATATTTTTTTGACGTGGCGGGCTGGCCGCGCCCGGCTCAGGCGCGGCTCTCGACGGTGTCGGCATGGATTCGGGCTTATGGCCGACGGCAGGATTCGGCTATGCCTAAGGTTGGAGTTTCTGGGAGGATTTTGGCCTTAAAGGCCTACTTTTATAACCTTATCGCTATGTCTTTTTTGGCAAAACTGACGGCCGTGGTTGTATTAGTCCAATCTACTTCAATCAAGCTGTCACCCGACGGAGTAAGTAGCCGGTCTGCCCTAGTGTTCATAGAACATTATACTTTTTGGCATTTTTTAGCCCGGTAAGACCTAGCTGTTGGCTCGGATAAAGCGGTGTCCCAAACACCGCAGAAATCCTCGCTCACGGCGATTGTCAAGCGGGCGCGACGCCCTCGCGTCCATAAAACCATACAACAGAATAGGAATAGTGAGGAGCCTTGTCCCATGTCTTCGAAGGTATCGAATGACTCAACTATAGCGCCGACAAAGGGCGTATCCACCCCGGCCCAAGGGCCCGGAGGCGCTTCCGGCGCCGCGCTTCTGCGCCACTTCAGGAACCTGAAAGTGGGCCGTAAGGTCGGCCTCGGCACCGGCGCGATCATGCTGTTCCTGACGATTCTCGGGGCGGTCGGCTTTCTCGGCCTGACCGGCGCCGGGGACGGGTTCAGCGCCTATCGCCAGACGGCGCGCGAGAGCAACGAGCTCGGCCGGATTCAGGCCAACCTGCTGACGGCCCGCATCGCCGTGAAGAACTTCATCCAGACCCAGAACGACGCGGCCATCGAGGTGGTCGACCGCCGCATCGAGACGCTCTTCACCCTGATCGACGAGACCCAGGCCTTGTTCCAGGACCAGGAGAAGATCGACAAGATCAATGGCATCCGGAAGGAGATGGAGACCTACCGGAGCGGCTTTGCCGAGGTCACCGAGCTCTATCGCGAGCGCAACGGCCTGGTCGAGCAGCTCAACACGCTCGGGCCCGAGGCGGAGCGGAGCCTGACCGAGATCATGAAGAGCGCCAACGCCGACGGCGACGACAAGGCCGCCTTTCTCGCCGGCATCACCTTGCGCCATCTCATGCTGGCGCGGCTCTACTCGAACCGCTTCCTGGTCGACAACCAGCCGGCCTCCGAGCAGCGGGCCCTGGACGAGATGTCCGCCTTCTCCAAGACCTCGGATCAGATGACCCGCGAGCTGCAGAACCCGACCCGGCGCAACCTGGCGCAGAAGGTCAAGGGCCTGGAGGCCGAATATCGGCAGGCCTTCCAGCAGGTCGCCAAGACCATCTACGCCCGCAACGGGATCATCGACAACACCTTGGACACGATCGGCCCGCGCGTGGCCGACCTAGTCGAGGAGGTGAAGCTCGAGAACAAGCGCTTCCAGGATACCATCGGTCCGAGCACCAGCGAGGATATGCAGCAGGCCATCTGGACCATCAAGGTGACCGCCGTCGTCGCCATCCTGATCGGCATTCTTCTGGCCGTGGCGACGGGGCGCGGCATCGCCCGGCCGATCACCGCCATGACCGATGCCATGACCAAGCTCGCCGAAGGCGACGACACGGTGAAGATCCCGGCGGTCGACCAGACCGACGAGGTCGGCGACATGGCCAAGGCGGTTCTCGTGTTCAAGGAGAACATGATCAAGAACCGGGAGCTGCAGGAGGAAGCGGCGCGCGAGCAGGAGACGCGCATGAAGCGGGCCGAGCAGGTCGAGTCCCTGACTCTCGACTTCGACCGTCAGGCCAACGAGATGCTCGGTGTCTTCTCCTCGGCCGCGGCCGGCATGCAAGAGACCTCGACGTCGCTCTCTGCGGCCGCCGAGGAATCGAGCAGCCAGGCCAGCACCGTGGCCGCGGCCTCGACGCAAGCCTCGGCGAACGTGCAGACGGTGGCCGCTTCGACAGAGGAGCTGACGACCTCGATCCGGGAGATCAGCCAGCGGGTCGCCGACGCCAGCAGGCTCGCCGACGGCGCCGTCGAGCAGGCGGGCAGCAGTCACGAGCTCGTCCAGCAGCTTGTGACCAGCGCGTCGCGCATCGGCGAGGTGGTCAAGATGATCACCGACATCGCCGAGCAGACCAACCTCCTGGCGCTCAACGCCACGATCGAAGCGGCGCGGGCCGGCGATGCCGGCAAGGGCTTCGCCGTGGTGGCCAGCGAGGTGAAGACCCTGGCGACCCAGACCGCCAAGGCGACGGAAGAGATTCGCCAGCAGGTCGAGGGCATCCAGGGCGACACCAGCACCACGGCCGCCTCGATCGAGGAGATCGTCAAGCGGATCCAGCAGATCAGCGAGATCTCGACCAACATCGCCGCGGCCATGGAGGAGCAGGATGCCGCGACGCAGGAGATCTCGCGCAACGTCACCGAGGCGGCGACCAGCACCTCGGAAGTGTCCCGCAGCATCGACGGCGTGCGCGCCGCGGCGCACGACACCAGCGCCTCGTCGACCCAGATGAAGGACTCGGCGGACGAGCTGGACCAGAAAGCCGGCGAGCTGAAGTCGCTGGTGCAGCACTTCCTGTCCGACGTGCGGGCAGCCTAGACCAAGCTTAGCTCGGGGGGTTAGGCGCGGGTCTTGCCGTGCCGACCGGGCCGCGACGGGTGGGGGCGCACCTCGTCGCGGCCCGGCGTCATTCGGGGCCCCGTGTCACTCGGAGCCCGGGGTCATTCGGGGTCCGGCGTCATTCGGAGCCCATCGTCATTCGGAGGGGGAGCCGGGCAGCGCGGTCCCGTCGGGGCCGCGCAGCTCGCCCCGCCAGACCACGCCGATCTTGTCGGCCATGATGTGGCAGGCGCTGCCGGCGTAGCCGCGGCACTTGCGCCGCGCGCGCTCCAGGCAGAGCGCGAAGTCGCAGTCCGTGAACTCGCAGATCTGGTAGTAGTAGCTGGCGCCGCTCGGCGGCATGGCGAAATAGCCGGTGCCGTCCTGCGCCTTGAAGCGCTCGTAGGCATTGACGACGTCGGGACTCAGGGTGACGTTGCCGCGTCCCTGGTGGGCTTCCGACAGGGCGTCGCGCTGGCCCGAGGGCTTGCAGCTCGGCTTTCCGGGACCCGGCACCGGGCCCTCCCAGACGATCCGGCCGCGCCAGGCGAAGATCTTGCAGGGCACGTCGCCGGCGCCTGCGCGGCAGGCCTCGAGGGCGGATCTCTCGTGCCCGTGCCGGGCCGCGCCGCCGCACATGCCGGTCTTGGTGCAGTAGCTGAAGCCGGCCGAGCGGCCATCGGTCGACAGCGCGAAAGCGCCGCGGTGCACCTTGCGCAGATAGCGCTCGTAGGTCGTCTGGATCTTCGGATAGAGCTTCGGCAGGTCTTCAGCGGCGGCTGGAGCGCGCGCCTCCGCGAAGCCCAAGATCGCAAGCCCGAGGGCCAGCAGGATCGGACGTCTTAGGCCATTCATCCCCGGGAGCCTCCCCGCTCCGGTCGAGCTACGACGAAAATACTACCATGGATATGCTCAAGGCCAAGCGAGACGGCGGGTCCTTGGCCGATATCCGCGCGCTGTCTTGCTTCTCTCCCGAGAACTGGCGAAAATCTAATGATCGATAGATTCTTGCCCCTGGGAGCCATGAAACGCGTCGCCATCGTGCTGCCGCCCGAGCCGATCCTGCTGGACGTCGCCTCGGCCTTCACGGTCTTCGCCATGGCCGGCGAGGCCCACTACCGGGTGCGCGTCTGCCAGTGCGCCGCCGCGCCGCTTGCCGTGCACGGCGTCTTCTCGCTCCAGGTCGAAGCGGACCTCTCGGCGCTGGCCTGGGCGGAGATCATCGTCGTGCCGGGCGTCATGGGTCTCGAGCGGGGCTTTCCGACGGCGCTGCTGCAGGCCTTGCGCGAGGCCCGGGCCCGCGGCTGCCGGATCGCTTCGGTCTGCACCGGCGCCTTCGTGCTGGCCGAGGCCGGTCTGCTCGACGGCCGGCGCGCGACCACCCATTGGGAGTGCGCCGCGCTGCTGGCGCAGCGCTACCCGCGGGTCGAGGTCGACGCCGAGGTGCTCTACATCGACGAGGGCGACATCCTGACCTCGGCCGGCGCGACGGCGGGCATCGACCTCTGCCTGCATATGATCCGCCAGGAGCGGGGCGACGAGCTGGCCAACTGGATCGCCCGGCGCCTGGTCTTCGGGCCGCACCGCTCGGGCGGCCAGGCGCAGTACATCGAGCGGCCGGTCGCGCCGAGCGGCGCCTGCAGCCTGGAAGGCGTCCGCGCCTGGCTGCTGGAGCGCCTGGAGCAGCCGGTCTCGGTGCCGGAGATGGCGGCGCGGGCCTGCCTCTCGGTCCGCGCCTTCGCCCGCCGCTTCCAGCAGGAGACCGGCAGCTCGCCGCACCAGTGGCTGATCGCCCAGCGCCTGGACCGCGCCCGCGCGCTGCTCGAAGGCAGCGACCGCTCGGTCCAAGAGGTCGCCGCGCTCTGCGGCTTCGGCAGCAGCCTCTCCCTGCGCCAGCACTTCCGCCGACAGCTCCGCACCTCGCCGACCGCCTACCGCCGGACCTTTCGCAAGCGGGCGACCGCGGCGGATCTCGAGACGGTCGCCTAGCGCGCCGCCGCCGCCGCCGATAGCCGGGCGATAGCTTTCCCGCTTTCTTCGTTCGATTCCGGCCAATCGTGTTTCAGGGCCTTGGGGTCGCCGCAGCTTGCCGCCCACATCAGGGGCGAACGCGACGGGCTCGGAGACACGACCATGCGACCCCTCGACAAGGACAGCATCGCGCGCGACGGCACGGCGCCGCCGACCCCGGAAAAGGGCGTGCTGCTGACCAGGCTCGACCGCGTCGTCGGCTGGGCGCGCTCGAATTCGCTGTGGCCGATGACCTTCGGCCTGGCCTGCTGCGGCATCGAGATGATGCATGCCTACATGTCGCGCTACGACCTGGACCGGCTCGGCTCCATGCCGCGCGCCAGCCCGCGCCAGGCCGACCTGATGATCGTCGCCGGCACCTTGACCAACAAGATGGCGCCGGCCCTGCGCAAGCTCTACGACCAGATGCCCGAGCCGCGCTGGGTGATCTCCATGGGCTCCTGCGCCAATGGCGGCGGCTACTACCACTATTCCTATGCCGTGGTGCGCGGCTGCGACCGCATCCTGCCGGTCGACATCTACGTGCCCGGCTGCCCGCCGACGGCCGAGGCCCTGCTCTACGGCCTGCTCTGCCTGCAGCGGAAGATCCGCCGCGAGACGGTCCTGTCGCGCTAACCCGTCTTCCGCTCACGCGGAATCACGGCGCCGGCCCGCTCCCCCTCCCGGCCACCCGATAGGATAGTGCCGTGGGTGGCCGGGAGGGGGAGAAG
>JANQLT010000174.1 GCA_028280455.1 Kiloniellales bacterium | reverse complement strand
CTTCAACATCCCGATCGTCACCTTCGTCGACGTGCCCGGCTTCCTGCCCGGCACCAGCCAGGAGTACAGCGGCATCATCAAGCACGGCGCCAAGCTGCTCTTCGCCTATGCCGAGGCGACGGTGCCCAAGGTCACCATCATCACCCGCAAGGCCTACGGCGGCGCCTACGTCGTCATGGCCTCCAAGCACCTGCGCGGCGACGTCAACTTCGCCTGGCCGACCTCGGAGATCGCGGTGATGGGCCCGAAGGGCGCGGTGGAGATCATCTTTCGCTCCGACATCGGCGACAGCGAGAAGATCGAGGCGCGCACCGAGGAGTACCGCGAGAAGTTCGCCAACCCCTTCGTCGCCGCCTCGCGCGGCTTCCTCGACGACGTCATCATGCCGCACAACACCCGCAAGCGGATCTGCCGCTCGCTCGCCATGCTGGCCGACAAGTCGCTCGAGAACCCCTGGAAGAAGCACGACAACCTGCCGCTTTGACGCGGCGGGCGCCTCAGGTACAGCGTAGCGCTTATCGGCAAGGCGCACCGCCGGCAGCTCGCCGTCGCGCTGGAAGTGGTCGTAGCAGCGCTCGAGGTCGCGCTCGAAGGCGATCCGGGGCGAAGGCGACCGGGCCGACCGGCGGGGCGAGGCCGAAGAGCGGGATTCCAGCCTTGCGCAGGCCGCCAGGATGACGACGATTCCGGGCGGGATTGATACCAAGCTGCGATGAGGCCAGCTCATCGCAGGCCGATACAAGGCCGGGGGCGGCCTCCCGGCCTGGGGTCTGGCCAATCCGGGCCCTATGGCTATAACCGTGGGCGGGAAGGGCTTTTCGGGGGCGGCTCGGGCATGTTCGACAAGATTCTGATCGCCAACCGCGGCGAGATCGCCTGCCGGGTCATCAAGTCCGCCCGGAAGATGGGCATCGCCACCGTCGCGGTCTATTCCGAGGCCGACGCGGGGACCCTGCACGTCGAGATGGCCGACGAGGCCATCGCCATCGGCCCGGCGCCGGCCGCCGAGAGCTACCTGGTGCAGGAGCGCATCATCGAGGCCTGCAAGGCGAGCGGCGCCCAGGCCGTGCACCCGGGCTTCGGCTTCCTCTCGGAGAATGCCGGCTTCGTCGAGGCCTTGGAGGCGGCGGGCATCGTCTTCATCGGCCCGCCGACCGGCGCCATCGCCGCCATGGGCGACAAGATCGAGTCCAAGCGCCTGGCGGCCGAGGCGGGCGTGGCCACCGTGCCGGGCCACATGGACCTGATCGAGGACGACGAGCGGGCCGTCGCCATCTCGCGCGAGATCGGCTACCCGGTGATGATCAAGGCCTCGGCCGGCGGCGGCGGCAAGGGCATGCGCATCGCCCGCAGCGACGAGGAGGCCCGCGAGGGCTACCGCTCGGCGCAGAACGAGGCGCGCGCCAGCTTCGGCGACGACCGGATCTTCATCGAGAAGTTCATCGAGGAGCCGCGGCACATCGAGATCCAGGTGCTGGCCGATGCCCACGGCAACGTCATCCATCTCTGCGAGCGCGAGTGCTCGATCCAGCGCCGCCACCAGAAGGTCATCGAGGAGGCGCCGTCGCCCTTCCTCGACGAGGCGACGCGCCAGGCCATGGGCGCCCAGGCCGTGGCGCTGGCGCGGGCCGTCGACTACCGCTCGGCCGGTACGGTCGAGTGCATCGTCGACGCCGACCGCAACTTCTATTTCCTCGAGATGAACACCCGCATCCAGGTCGAGCATCCGGTGACCGAGATGATCACCGGCCTCGACCTGGTCGAGTGGATGATCCGCATCGCCGCCGGCGAGCCGCTGTCGATCCGGCAGGAAGAGGTGTCGATCGACGGCTGGGCGCTGGAGTGCCGCATCTATGCCGAGGACCCCTTCCGCGGCTTCCTGCCCTCCATCGGCCGCCTGACCACCTACCTGCCGCCGCCGGAGAGCGAGGTCGTGCGGGTCGACAGCGGGGTGGTCGAGGGCAGCGAGATCAGCATGTTCTACGACCCGATGATCGCCAAGCTGGTGACCCACGCCGGCGACCGCGACGCCAGCATCGCGCGCATGCGCGGCGCGCTCGATGCCTTCTGCATCGCCGGGGTCGGCCACAACATCCCCTTCCTGGCCTCGGTGCTGGCCAAGCCGCGCTTCATCGAGGGGCGGCTGACCACCAACTTCATCGACGAGGTCTATCCCGAGGGCTTCAATGTCGACGACCTGCCGCCCGAGGACCCGGCCCTGCTGGTCGCCGTCACCGCCGCCATCCACCAGACCAGCCGGCAGCGCGAGGCGCAGATCTCCGGCCAGCTCGACGGCCACGGCAAGCAGACGCGCGACGACTGGGTGATCCGCCTGGGCGAGAGCGACCATGCCGCCAAGGTGAGCGCCCAGCCGCGCGGCTGGCTGGTCACCGTCGACGACCGCCAGATGGAGGTTTACAGCGACGACTGGCGCTTCGGCGACCGGCTCTGGAGCGGCGTGGTCGACGGCCGCGAGATCGTCGTGCAGGTCGAGCGCCGGGGGATCGGCTACCGGCTGTTCCACAACGGCGCCCTGGTCGAGACCCGGGCCCTGACGCCGCGCACCGCGGCCCTGGCGGCGCAGATGCCGGTGAAGGAGCCGCCCGACCTGTCGCGCTACCTGCTGTCGCCGATGCCGGGCCTGCTGGTCTCGCTGGCCGTGGCGGAGGGCCAGGAGGTCAAGGCCGGCGACCAGCTCGCGGTGATCGAGGCCATGAAGATGGAGAACATCCTGCGCGCCGAGCGCGACGGCAAGGTGGCCGCGCTGCACGCCGGGCCGGGCGACAGCCTGGCGGTCGACCAGAAGATCCTGGAGTTCGATTGAGCCAGTCCTGAAATGGAGCATCTGGAGCGGCCGGACGAGCTGGCGTGGGACGAGCGCCGGCTCTGGTTCGAGGCGCGCGAAGCGGCCTACGCGCGAGACGGCGTCGGCGATCTCTCCGAGCAGGCCTGCGCCCTGATGATCGACCTGCAGGTGGCCTACTGCGCCGGCGCCTGGAGCGCCGTGGTGATCCTCGCCGCCGCCATCGTCGACGCCCAGAGCCTGCACCGCCGCTTCCCGCGCGACGGCCTGACCGAGGAGCGCGCCTGGCTGCGCCGCCTGCGCAACGGCCTGCTGCACGAGGACAGCAGTGACCCGGCCCTGACCATCGAAGACCAATGGATCAGGCGGGGCGAATGGCAGCGGAAGGCGAAGCGGGCGGTGGAGGTGGCGTTGAGGGTGGTCTACTGGCGGCGCGCCCACCAAGGCCCCGATGGGCTACGGAGCTAGTCCGTAGGCTCCACACGGCCCGGTGAGAGATAGTGGGTCAGCGGAGTCTTCGGCGCCAAATCGCAAACGGAGACCGTTCGAAGCTCGCGAGACGACGTTATAGTTGTCGAAATTATCAAATAATGCTACCTAGAGGGACTGTGATGACTTTCTAGCAAGGATAACTAGGAATTATGCGCATATG
>JANQLT010000014.1 GCA_028280455.1 Kiloniellales bacterium | reverse complement strand
TACTGGCTTCGGTTGTATTCGACGAGCTTGCGCAGGTTGATGATGCGTGCGGAGAGGAGTAGGACGACGACGGTGAGCAGCATCAGGATGCCGGAGGCTGCGGCCACCAGCGGCGTCAGTCGATAGCGCAAGGTCGGGTAGATGATCCGCGGTAGGGTTTCCGTCTCGGAGGTGCCGAGGAACAGGGCCATGATGAACTCGTTGATCGAGATGATGAAGGCGAAGAGCGCGCCGACCAGCACCGAGGGCGCGACGAGCGGCAGGATGATGGCGTAGAAGGTGTACCAGGGCGAGGCGCCCATGCCGCGCGCCGCTTCCTCCAGCGACTTGTCGAGCCCTTCCAGGCTGACGCGCAGGATCATGATGACCAGCGGGAAGGCCCAGAGCGAGTGGGCGATGGCGATGATCAGGTAGCCGCCCCAGAGGTCGAGCTTGTAGGCCACCGAGAGCAGCGCCATGGCGATGATCACCGCCGGCGTGAAGACCGGCGTCAGCGCCACCGTGTAGAGCCCGACGCCCCACTTGAACTTGTAGCGGCTGAAGGCCAGGGCCGCGGTCATGCCGACGATCAGCGACAGCACCATGGTGATGCCGCTCACGATCAGGCTGTTCCAGAGCCCTTCCATCCACTTGAGATCGCTGAAGAAAGCCTCGTACCAGCGGAGCGACCAGCTGTCCGTCGGCAGGCGCAGGAAGCGCGAGGGCGTGAAGGACATCATGACCGCGATGACCATGGGCAGGGTGAAGTAGACCACCATGAGCAGCGCGAAGGCGTGGAAGGCGTAGCGGCCGAAGCGTCTCATGACCCGCCGCCCCTCACGACCGCCAGGGCATTCTGGACGAGAGCATCCAGTTGTAGAGCAGCACCACCAGCGACATCATCGCCAGCATGATGAAGGCGACCGCCGAGCCGAGCGCCCAGTTGACGTTCTCGAAGGTCTGCTTGGGCACCTCGACGGCCAGGGTCTGCAGGTCAGGGTTGCCGAGCAGGGCCGGCGAGACGAAGGCGCCGAGCGCCCAGACGATGGTGATCAGCAGGGCCACGAAGGTGCCCGGCAGGCTCAAGGGGAAGGTGATGGCCCAGAAGGTCTGCACCGGGCCGGCGCCGAGCCCCTTGGCGGCGTCGCGCAGGGTCGGGTCGAGCCCGTGCAGGGTCGCGGTGATCACCAGGACGGTGTAGGGGATGATCAGCAGCACCTTGCTGATCGTCATGGAGACCAGGTTGTAGACCAGCTTGACCGGCTCGTCGACGACGCCCAGCAGGATCAGCAGCTCGTTCACCAGGCCGTTGTTGGCCAGCAGGATCTGCAGGCCGTAGACCAGCACCAGCATGTTGCTGAGCTTGGGCAGGATCACCAGGATCAGCAGCACCACCTTGAGCCGCGGCCCGGCCTTGTAGATGTAGTAGGCCAGCGGATAGGCGAGCAGCATGGTCACGGCGGTGACCAGCAGCGCGAACTCGACGGTGAACAGCAGGATCGACTGGAAATAGTCGTCGGAGAAAAACTTGATGTAGTTGTCGAGCGTCCAGGTGCCCTCGACGTAGTAGCCGCCGCCCTCCTGGCCCTTGGCGCCGCCGATGCCGAAGCCCGAGGCGCCGCGGCTCTCGTAGAGGCTGACCCGGAACAGCCAGAGCAGCGGCCCGGCGAAGAAGCCGATCAGCATGACCATCAGGGGCGCCAGCAGGAAGTACTTGTAGTAGGGCCCGAGCCGCTCCGACCAGCCCGGCCGGAAGGCCGTTTGCGGCGCCGCGCCGGCTCGGACCGCCGCCGTCACCGCATCAGTCCTGAACGTAGACCACGTGCTCCACGTCCCAGGACGCGAAGACGTGGTCGCCCGCCTCGAAGGAGGTCTGCCCCGAGGGGATCGGCTCGCTCGCCTCGATCATGGCCTTGCCGCCGTCGAGGCGGATCAGATAGACGGCGTAGGCGCCGAGGTACTCGACGAAGTCGACGCTGCCGGCGAAGACGTTCTCCGTCTGCGCCGGCCGCTCGCGGGCGAGCTTGACCCGCTCCGGCCGGATCGAGATGGTCAGGCGGTCGCCCTTGGCGACGTCGCCGTCGTGGCGCACGGCGGAGCGGAAGCCCTCCTCCATGACCACGTGGGCGATATGGTCGGCGACCGAGTCGACCAGGCCGGTGAAGGAGGAGGTCTCGCCCAGGAAGGTCGCCACGAAGGCGGTCTTGGGCCGGTTGTAGACCTCGCGCGGGGTGCCGATCTGCAGCAGGTTGCCCTGGTCCATGACGGCGATGCGGTCGGCCATGGCCAGGGCTTCCTCCTGGTCGTGGGTCACGTAGAGGGTGGTGATGCCGACCTTTTCCTGCAGCTTCTTGAGCTCGACGCGCATGACGTCGCGCAGGCGCTTGTCGAGGTTCGCCAGGGGCTCGTCGAGCAGCAGGATGTCGGGCTCGTAGACGATGACCCGGGCCAGCGCCACGCGCTGCCTCTGGCCGCCGGAGAGCTGCGAGGGAAAGCGCTCGCCCAGGTCCTCGAGCTCGACCAGCTTGAGCGCGCCCTCGGCCCGCTCGCGCCGCTCGCGCCTGGCGACGCCGCGGGTCTTGAGGCCGAACTCGACGTTCTGGCGCACCGTCATGTGCGGGAAGAGCGCGTAGCTCTGGAACACCATGCCGATGTTGCGCTTGTCGAGCGGCACGTCGTTGATGACCCGGCCGCGGATCGAGATCTCGCCCTCGCTCGGCGTCTCGTAGCCGCCGATCATCCGCAAGGTCGTCGTCTTGCCGCAGCCGCTCGGCCCGATCAGAAACAGAAACTCGCCGTCGTAAAGCTCGAAGGAGACATCGTTGACGGCCACCGAGTCCGCGAAGCGCTTGCTCACGTTGCGCACCTCGAGAACCGGCCTGCGCGCGGGATCCGGCGACTCCGAAATGGCCGCGGC
>JANQLT010000237.1 GCA_028280455.1 Kiloniellales bacterium | reverse complement strand
CCTGCGCATCCCTCTCCCCCGTCGGGGGAGAGGGCGTGGAGGCTTAGCGAAGCCGAAGGCTGAGCTTAGCCGGAGCCGGGTGAGGGGGCAGTTCGTTTCCCTTTGGCAACGGGCCGGCGATGCAACCCAATCCGGTAGCGCTCGAGAAGGGGCGTCAGCGGCAGCGCTGCGCCGCCTCGTCGACCAGCCGATAGCTCAGCTT
Source organism: Kiloniellales bacterium (assembly GCA_028280455.1). GTDB lineage: Bacteria > Pseudomonadota > Alphaproteobacteria > Kiloniellales > JAKSDN01 > JANQLT01. The sequence goes on along the minus strand of JANQLT010000237.1, from coordinate 6,292 downwards.
GAAGGTCCGGCCCCAGCCGTTGACGAAGGGCGCCTCGACGAAGCCTTCGCTCTGCGGCGCCTGGGGGTCGATCCCGAGGTCGCGGTAGGCCGCGTCGGAGGGGATCGCCGGCGTCTCGCCCGGCCGCTTCTCGTACCAGAGGATCAGGCACTGGCCCGGCTCGGCGCGCTCCGGCGCCGGGCTGACGTTGTGCCGCAGCGACAGGAAGCGCGACTCCGGGAAGTAGCGCCGCAGGTGGCCGCTGACCGTGAAGAGGTTGTCGTAGGCGTAGACCGTGCCGGCGGCGAAGCCGGCGCGCTGCAGCGCCTCGGCGATCTCGGCGTAGGGCACGTTGTTGTAGGGCCGCCGCCGCGGCTCCAGGGGATCGGTCAGGAACTTGATGACGATCGCCGAGGCCGCGACCAGCGCCAGGACCATGGCCAGGGTGAAGAAGCGGTGCAGGCCGCCGGAGCCGGCCTCGATCCGGCTGGCGCGGGCGAAGAACCAGAGCGGCGCCGGCAGGAAGATCAGCATGTAGTGGTTGGAGATCCGGTCGAAGCCGCCGATCAGGATCGCCAGGAAGCAGCCGACGAAGAGGATCAGCAGGGCGTTGCCGAGCAGCGCCTGGCCGGCCAGCGAGCGCTGGGCGTCCGGCCCTTTGATCAGGCTCGCCTCGCGCGGCAGCAGGCTGCGCGGGAAGCAGAGCGGCAGGAGCAGCAGCAGCGGCAGCAGGATGTTGAAGCCGGCGGCCAGGAAGGCGCCGAGGCCCTCGAGCCGCGCGGTCAGGCCGCCGGCGGAATCGTCGACCGTCAGCTTGTCCTGCAGCTTGGCGTTGATCGCCGGCGCGTTCTCGATCAGCCAGTAGAGGTTGGGGCCCATGACCGCCAGGGCCAGGGCGACGGCGATCAGCATGCGCCGGTCGAGCAGGCGCGCCCGGAGCTGCGGGTCGAGCAGGCCGGCGAGCAGCAGCGCGCTGGTGAAGAGCAGGAAGTTGTACTTCGAGATGGTGCCGAGGCCGAGCGCCAGGCCGAGCGCCAGGTAGGGCCAGAGGCTCGTGCTGCGGCGCAGCCAGTAGACCAGCGCCAGGGTCGCCATGACGGCCGCCATCAGCGCGATGCTGTGGGTGTAGGTGCGCATGGCGTCGAAGGCGACGTAGTAGATCGCGAAGGGCGAGACCGCTGCCGCCAGGGCGAAGCGCCGGTCCGCCGTGATCTCCCGGGCGACCAGATAGGTCGAGGCGAAGAAGATCGCGAAGAGGCTCGTCTTGACGATGTGCAGGGCCATCGGCACCTGGCCGATGACCTGCTGCACGGCGATCAGCAGCCAGGTGAAGAGCGGCGGGTTGGAGTGCTGGTAGCCGAGCGAGAAGGCCTGGCTGTAGAGGTACTGCTCGGAATCGTCGTTGGTGCCGCCGGGGAAGACCCAGGAGCGCAGAACGAACTGCAGCAGGCAGAGGCCGGCGATGAAGGCGGCGACGGCCGAGCCGGTCTGCAGCCAGCCGCTGGCCCGCTCCGCCGCCCGGTCGAGGCGCGCCAGCCAGCCGTGCGGGTCGCCCGCCGCCGGGTCGGAGGCCTGCATCTGGAGGGGGCTTTGCAAAGCTGGCGGAGCCTATGGGGGGCGAGGCGGGCTGACGACCGGCGTGCCGGGATCAGGAGGCCGCCGGCGCCTCGGGCTCGCGGCGGTGGATGAAGTAGAGGTTGCGGGCGTAGATGAAGACGCCCAGCGCCTGGCCGACGATGAAGACCGGGTCCATGCGGTAGAGCGCGTAGGAGAACAGCGTCAGGCCGCCGAAGATGCTGCAGTACCAGAAGGCCAGCGGGATCACGCTGCGCTTCTGCTTCTCGCTGGCGATCCACTGGATGAGAAAGCGCGAGCCGAACAGCGCCTGGCCACAGAATCCGATGACCAGCCAGATTGTCTCCTGATCCATATCCCGTCCTCGACTGCTTGGAACTGCTTTAGCTAGGTGTCTTGCTTACCCGCCGCCTCGCGCCCCGCCTCCTCGCGCCCAGTCGTCTCCTGCGGGGTCGTCTCGCGCACCTTCGGCCGCTTGCTCCGCTTGATCAGCCAGGCGACGCCGAAGAGGTCGACGATGCCGACCAGGGCGCGGTCGACGATGCCGTAGTGCGAGCGGCCGCTGGCGCGCGGCCGGTGATTGACCGGCACTTCCAGCACTTGGGCGCCGCGGCTGAGCGCCAGGGCCGGCAGGTAGCGGTGCATGTGATCGAAGGGCGGGAACTCCAGGAAGAGCGCCCGCGGAAAGAGCTTGAGGCCGGTGCCGGTGTCGGCGACGCCGTCCTTCAGCACCGCCCGGCGGATCGCGTTGGCCAGCCGCGAGGCATAGCGCTTGGCCGTGCTGTCGCGCCGCTTGCGCCGCTTGGAGATGACCATCGGCGGCATTTCGCCGGGCGCCTCGTCGCGCCGCCGGATCAGTTTTGCGACCTCGGCCGGGTCGTCCTGGCCGTCGCCGTCCATGGTGACGATCCAGGCGCCCCGGGCGTGGCGGATGCCGCTGCAGAGCGCCGTGCTCTGGCCGCTGCGCCGGTCGTGCCGCAGGACCCGTAGCTGCGGGACGGTGCTCGCCGCGCGCGCCAGGACCGCGGCGGTCTCGTCGTCGCTGCCGTCGTCGACGCAGAGGATCTCGAAGCGTCCGAGCGGGCCCATGGCCTCGACGATCTCGGCGACCAGGTCGCCGATGTTGCCGGCCTCGTTGTGCAGCGGCACGACGACCGAGAAGTCGGGCTCGGCCTGGGCCTGGCCGGGGGCCTGCGCCGCCCCGGCCCGCGCCGCCTCGGCCGGCTGTTCGGCAACCATAGCCGGCGCCGAGGCCGTCGCCATCGCCTCGCCGTGCTTAGCCATCGATCCTGCTCACGTTCCCCAGTGCGGTGTTTGGGCCGCGGAGACAGGGCCCTGGCGGCGCGCTGCCGGTCCCTGCCACCCCTCGCGGGCGCTTTATCGCAGGCCGCCGCGGCCCACGCAACTCCATGGCCGGCCGGGGGTTTTTCAGCCCCGGGCGCGCTCCGCGAGCAGGGCCCGGAGCACCACCGCGCTGTTGCGGGCCTCGTCGCGGGCGGCATAGACGAAGGTCACCGGCCCCTCGGCGCAGAGCGCCTCGAGCCGTGCCAGGGCCTCAGGCGCGGCCGCCAGCTCGGCGCGGTAGCGCTCCTGGAATTCGGGCCAGCGCGCGGGCACGTGGCCGTACCAGCGGCGCAGCTCGGGGCTGGGCGCGACCTCCTTCAGCCAATGGTCGAGCGCCGCCTTGTCCTTGCTGAGGCCGCGCGGCCAGAGCCGCTCGACCAGGATCCGCGTCCCGTCCCCCGCCGCCGGCGGCTCGTAGACCCGCTTGAGCTGTATCTCGGACATCCGCCGATTGTAGCCCATCGGTCGCCGCTCGCGCGATCGAGGGCGCCCATTGCCGCGACCGTCAGTCGGTCGAGCTTTGGATTTCACACGGATGAACACGGATGGACACGGATAACAGATAACAACAAGAACAACTGGTTCTGTTTTTGGTTATCCGTGTCCATCTGTGTTCATCCGTGTCAATCGATCGACAGCGGCAGCACTCGCCGCCCCTGATCACGCGAGCGCCAGCACCTCCCCATCTTCCCGTCATCGCGAGCGCAGCGAATCGATCCAGATCATCGCCGCCCACGCGGTCGGTCTGGATCGCCACGCCGGCCGTCGCCGGCTCGCGATGACGGGGCGGGGTTGCAGTCTAGAGGGCCGGCTGCTGCGCCTCGGTTTGCTGCAGGCGGCGGCCGGCTCCCTCAGCCCGGCGCAGGGCGACGAGCTTCAGGAAGACGCTGAGGTGCAGGATGATGAAGAGCGGCACGATGAAGCTCGGGAAGAGGTTGAGCGGCCAGAGCTCCATGGGCGCGCTGGTCAGCGGCCCGGCATGGATCGCCGGGAAGCTGCCGGAGGCGAGGCTAGCCGCCGTGACGGCCACCGCGAAGTCGACCAGGCCGAGCCCGTGATAGGCGACGAAGCGCCGGCTCCGGACGAAGCTCGGGTCGGCGGCCAGGCGGGCCATGATCAGCGGCGCGAAGAGGCCGACCAGCACGTCGCCGACGCCGGCCGGAAAGGCGAAGATGCCCGGTAGCTGGCCGGCGGCATAGAGCAGCAGGAAGCTGAAGCCGACCACGCGCCAATGCTGGAAGCTCGTCAGCCGGGCGATGTCCTGGTCCAGCACGAAGGCCTTGAAGCGCGGCGAGGCAAGGTAGGCCGCGACGAACAGCAGCACCGGCAGGGCGGCGGTTAGCGCGATCGGCTGGAACACCGCGCCCGGGGCCGAAGCGGCGATGCCGGTGGTGCCGACGAAGGCCGCGAGGCCGGCCCAGGCGGTGAGGATCACGGCTGCCAGGGTCTTGGCGCGCGGCGTCCAGGGACTGCTCTCGTCAGGTGAGGTCTGGGTTTCTCGGGTCATGGTCTGTCTCCGTGGTTTTAACGTGTAAATACACCTATAAGCCGAAAAAAGGGGTCAATGGCGCCGCGCGGTTTCTACCGCAGCGTCCAGGTCGTCGAGCAGGCGCGCCCAGCGCGCCGGCCCCAGGTCCGCGACCAGGCGCTCCTGGGCGCCGCGCCAGTGGGGCAGGGCCTGCTCGAACTTGCGCCGCCCCTTGGCCGTCAGGCTGAGCCGGCGCACCCGCCGGTCCTCGTCGCCGCCCGAGCGGACCAGCCCCTGCTCGATCAGCGGCCGCAGGTTGCGGGTCAGGGTCGTGCGGTCGAGCACCAGCGCCTCGGCCAGCCGGGTCAGCGGCAGCTCGCCGAGCTTGGCCAGCGCCGCCAGCAGATTGAACTGCGTCGACTTGAGCCCGCTTGGCGCCAAGGCAGCGTCAAAGACCTGCGTCATCGCCCGGCTTGCCCGGCGCAGGTTGTGCCCCGTGCAGGCCGCCGGGTCGTCGATCGCGGGTTGGGGGCGCCTGGCCTTTCGTTCATTCATGGTAAGTGTATTTACACCTAATGGCGCAAGTTTCAAGGCCGACCGTGGTTCGGTCCTTTTCAGCCATTGTTTTCAGTAGTTTGGCTGGGGCGCCAGGATTCGAACCTGGGATCACGGGACCAAAACCCGTTGCCTTACCGCTTGGCTACGCCCCACAAGGACTTAAGTCATTGATTAGACTGTAACTAACGAGGGGCTTTTGCCCGGAATCCTGCCGTTTCGCGCTCCTTATAGTCGACATTCTTGAGTCTAGAAAGAGATTGAGATTCGATCGCTGACAGGAGTCTTGCTGGTTGGTCTTGCAAGAGATCAATCAAAAACAGACTCACTCATTGATTGGAGGGAACGCGGGACTCATGTCACGACATCATCCGAGTGGCACATAGCGCCAGCAATCCGGTCCTTGCTGGAATACCGTCAGGGCTCGCTGCCCGCTCGGCTTTCAGTGTATAATTGGCCAATTCGCAAGTATTTGAGAATGCTCAGCAAAAGAGAGCTTCAATGCAGGATTCAAGAGTGACAGGGGCTTATCGGGCGTTGGTGTCGTCGGTCTTGGCCGGCACGCTCGCCGCTATGGTCGTTGGTTTCAGTGCGACCGCGCGAGCGACGGTCATGCTCGACCAGGCGCACACGGGGCCTTTCTCCGCGACCAGTTTTGTCGGCAACGGCAGCAGCTTTGGCAATGCGCAGACCTTCACCGTGGGGCTGGCCGGCATCCTTGACAGCGTGGAGGTTCCTGTCCTTGGCGGTAGCCCAACGACCTTGCGCATTCTCGCGACCGCGGGCGGGGTGCCCATTGGAGGTGCCGCTGGGTCAACGGTGCTTGCGACCTCCTCGTCTGTAACCAGCGTTGCAAATCTGTACACCTTCGATTTGAGCGCCGCCGCCCTGGCTGTGGCCGTTGGTGATGTGCTGGCCATCGAGCTGATTGGGACTGGTTTTTGGGAACTGAGCTTTGGCAACGCATACGCCGCAGGCGAGCGTTACGTCTTCGATACGGGTGTCTTTTCCCCAGTGCCAGTCAACAATTGGACTGTCGTGCCGGGCCAGGACTCCTTGTTCCGCACCTTTGTGGAAGTGGCGATGATTCCGGAGCCCTCCGCGCTCGCCCTCTTCGCCGCCGGCTTAGCCGGTCTTGGCTTCGCGGCCCGACGCAGTAAACGCGCGCAGGACAATGAGGTCGGTGAGGGCTTCGGCGCTTTCAAGACTCGGCTTGGAGCGCGCGATCCAGGCGATCAAGCACCACGGTCCAAATCGCGCCCTATCCACGCATCCTGACGCTAGAGCGTTTTCCGATCGGACGGCACCGGCCCGCTCCCCCTCCCGGCCACCCAATAGGATACTGCCGTGGGTGGCCGGGAGGGGGAGCGG
>JANQLT010000095.1 GCA_028280455.1 Kiloniellales bacterium | reverse complement strand
CGATCGGACGGCACCGGCCCAGTGCCCCTCCCGGCCAGCCAACAGGATACTGCCGTGGCTGGCCGGGAGGGGGAGCGGGCCGGTGCCGTGATTCCGCGTGAGCGGAAAACACCCTAGCACGGCCGCTCAGCCCGTTGCCCAGGTCAGCAGCACCAGGGCGCCGGCGCCGGCGGCGACGCCGAGCCCGAGGTTGCGGCGTGTCAGGAAGAAGATGGCCAGGGCCGTGATGGCCGCGGCCAGGCGCGCGCCGAGCGGTGCCTCGGCCAGCGGTCCGACCGGCAGGATGATCATGCGGGCGATCAGCCCGGCGAGCAGGGCGTAGGCGACGCAGGCGACCCACTCGAAGAGCAGGCCTTGCGGGTTGATGCGGCCGGACAGCGCCACGCCGAGGCCGCGCCAGACGTAGGTCGCCAGCGCGCCGACCAGCATGGCCAGGTAGGGCCAGAGCGCCGAGGACTCAGCCACGGCGCTTGGCCAGGGCTCGGTCGAGCAGCAACGCCAGGCTGCCGGCCAGGATGCCGGTCGCGGGCAGGCTCCATTCCGGGTCGAGCAGGAACAGCGGCGGCCCGAGCAGGGCGCCGAGCAGCAGGGCGATGAGCCGCGGCCGCGCCCGCACGTCGGCGGCGAAGACCAGCATGAAGTAGATCGGGTTGACGAAGACCAGGCCGAGGGTGACCGAGAAGGGCACGAGATCCGCGAGGTAGAAGCCGGCGGCCGTGGTCGCCAGGGTCGCGCTCCAGAGCACGGCCGACATGCCGAAGAAGTAGGGCAGCCGCTCTTCCTCGGGCAGGCCGGGGCAGTCGCGCTGGCCGGCCGCCCAGGCGGTCACGGCGATCCAGTTGGCCGCCAGGTAGTAGGCCCAGCGCGGCCAGCCGGGCCCCTGCAGCAGCGGCATCAGGGTGATCGTCATGGGCAGCAGCCGGGCGTTGACCAGCGCTACCGCCCCGGCGATGACCGCCAGCGAGGCGCCGACCGCATAGAGCTCGAGCAGCGCCACCTGGCCCGGCAGGGCCCAGGCCGTGGCGGTCGAGAAGAGCCCGTGCCAGACGCTCAGGCCGACCTGGTGGACCAGGGCGCCGAAGCCCAGGAAGCTGCTCGCCAGCACGAGCACCGGCACCCCGCAAGCGCGGCGCAGGCCGCCCTTGAAGGCGGCCCGCGGCGAGCCGAACGGCTTGATGTCGTTGCGATCGGCCAAGAGACTGGCCCCCAGGAAGAGGCGCCGAGCCTAGAGCGGATCGCGGTTGGGTGAAAGCACGGCGTGCTTCCACTTAACCGCGTGAATCCGCTCTAAAACTGAACGAGCGATAGGACGACTTTCTCACCAGCGCTTAAACCTTCCTTAATTGCGAGTTGCTATTATCTTACCCATGCAGATCTCCTCTGGAATCGCTCCCAGCCCCGCCACCATCCAAGCCATCGGTTCGAGGCAGGATCCCGGCATCGCCGAGACGCCGGCCCGCGAGGCGCGCGTCGACAACGCCGCCGAGACCGATCGCCGGGTGGAGGCGCCGGCCCGCGAGTCGCGGAGCGAGGCACCGCAGGCCCGCGCCGAAGCGCGCGCCTCGGAAGGTCCCCCACCGCGCGGCAGCCACGTCGACATCCAGGCCTAAGCCGGTGCGGATTGCGCTTTAGCGGCCGCGCGGCATTGCCGCGCGGTTCGCGTTTGGGCATCCGGCGCCGCTTGTCGGTTCCCTTGTCGGCTCTCTTGTCGCCTTTGGGGGCCTGCGCCACACTGCCGCCATGACCGCTTCGGAGGACACGCCGGACTCGGCCTTCGTGCGCAAGGTGCCGGCGGGCGACGACCAAGAGCGCCTGGTCTGCGAGACCTGCGGCTTCATCGCCTACGAGAACCCGAAAGTCGTGGTCGGCGCCGTGGCGACCTGGGACGAGCGCCTGCTGCTCTGCCGCCGCGCCATCGAGCCGCGCAAGGGCTACTGGACCTTGCCGGCCGGCTACCTGGAGCAGCACGAGACCGCCATCCAGGGCGCCAAGCGCGAGGCCTGGGAGGAGGCGCGCGCCGAGCTGGCCATCGACCAGCTCCTGGCGGTCTACTCGATCCCGCGGATCAGCCAGATCCAGCTCATCTTCCGCGCCAAGCTGCTGTCCGCGGCCGTCGAGCCGGGTCCCGAGACCGAGGTGCTCGATCTCTTCGCCTGGGACAGGATTCCCTGGGAGGAGCTGGCCTTCCCCTCGGTGCATTGGGCCCTGCACCACTTCGACGAGGTGCGCGGCGAGGAGATCTTCGCGCCGCGCCACAACCCGGCCGGCGAGCTGGGCGAGATCACCCGCTAGCGGGCTCTGCCCCCGAGAGCCTCGGCGCCACCTGGACGCACGCCGGCAACGGCTGGCTCTTCTCCGCCGAGGGCGGCGGCTGGGAGTGCCCGCTGTTCCTGGTCGCCGCGGCCCTGGTGCAGGCGATGCTCGGCGACGGCGCCTACGCCCTCGGCCCGAAGCTGCAGCGCTGGCTGCCCTCGGCCCTGGTCCGTGCGTGAACGAACGGAAAAGTGGCTGGCCGTGGTTTCTCTATGAGGCCGCGGCCAGCGGCTCGCTCTCCGCGGTGGCCGGCTCGGCCGGCTCGGCCGCCGTTTGGCCGTTCCACTCGGCGAGCCAGCGCTCGAAGTCGGCGGCCGGCAGGGGCTGGGCGAAGAGATAGCCCTGGCCCTCGTCGCAGCCGATGCCGCGCAGGTATTCGAGCTGGGCCCTGGTCTCGACGCCCTCGCCGATCACGCCGAGGCCCAGGCTCGAGGCCAGGTTGACGGCGGCGTAGCAGATCGACTGGTCGCCGGGATCGTCGGTCAGGTTGTCAATGAAGGTGCGGTCGATCTTCAGGCGGTCGACCGGATACTCCTTCAGCCGGGAGAGCGAGGAGTAGCCCGTGCCGAAGTCGTCGATCGCCAGGTGCAGGCCGAGGGCGCGCAGCTTGTGCAGCACGATGGAGGCCTGTTCCTCGTCGGCCGCCACCGCGTTCTCGGTCAGCTCCAGCTCCAGATGCGCCGGGTCCATGCCGCTGTCGGCCAGGGCCCGGTCGACGGTGTCGAAGAGCTTGGTGTCGCGGAGCTGGCGCGGCGAGATGTTGACCGCCATGCGCAGCGGCTGCAGGCCCTTCTGGGACCAGACCTGCGACTGCCGGCAGGCGGTGCGGATCACCCAGCGGCCGAGCTCGATGATCAGGCCGGAGCTCTCGGCGGCGTCGATGAAGTGGCCCGGCGCCAGCACGCCGCGGTGCGGGTGGTTCCAGCGCAGCAGCGCCTCGATGCCGATCACCTTGTTGCTCTCGAGGTCGACCTGCGGCTGGTAGTAGAGGCAGAACTCGTCCTTGGAGAAGGCCCGCTTCAGGTCCTGCTTCAGCTCGCGCTGGATGCGCGCGCGGCGGTCGAGCTCGGCGTCGTAGTACTGCAGGCTGCCGGGGCCGAGCGCCTTGGCGGCGTAGAGCGCGACGTCGGCGCGCCGGATCAGCTCGCCGCGGTCCTCGCTGTCGAGCGGCGAGAGGCTGACGCCGATGCTGGCGCCGACCTCGAGGGCCAGGCCGCCGACGTCGATCGGCTGCTTCAGGTTCTTGAGGATCAGCTCGGCCGGGCGCGCGGCGTTCTCCGGCTTGTCGACGTTGGCCAGGATGATGGCGAACTCGTCGCCGCCGAGCCGCGCGACGGTGTCGGTGCTGCGCACGGTCTCCTTCAGGCGCCGGGCGATGCCCTTGAGCAGCTCGTCGCCGATGACGTGGCCGTGGGTGTCGTTGATCAGCTTGAAGCCGTCGAGGTCGAGGATCAGCACGCCGGCCAGCTTGCCGAGGCGCTTGGCGTGGTTGATCGCCAGGTCGAGCTGGGTCTGGAAGGAGTAACGGTTGGCCAGGCCCGTCAGGCTGTCGTTCAGGGCCAGCTTCTCCGCCTGGTCCTTGGCCGCCTCCAGCTCGCGGATCATGCGCTTGTTGTCGAGGGTCAGGCGCACCAGGTCGAAGCTGCGGCCGAGGGCCTGGAACAGCTCCTCCAGGTTGACCGGCTTGGTCAGATAGTCGTAGGCGCCGCGGCGCAGGGCGCCGATCGCCGACTCGCGGTCGGCGTTGCCGGTGATCACCACCGAGATGACGTCCGGGTGGCTGTCCTTCAGCTCGACGATCAGGTCGAGCCCGCTCTCCCGGCCGAGCCGCAGGTCGACCAGCGCCACCTGCGGCTTGAACTCCTCGACCTTGGCGAGCGCGCCCTTGGAGTCGTGGGCCAGGTCGACCGCGAAGCCCTGCACCTCGAGAACCTCGGCGATGCTCTCGGCGCCGTCCTCGTCGTCGTCGATGACGAGGACCCGGCGCTCGTGCTCGGCGCGACGTTCCTGTTCATTGCGCAAGACGCTCACCCCCCTTAGTCCTTGGCCCGGGCCACGGTCAGCTTGTTGAGAGAGTGCAGGAGGATCGACGGATCGAAGGGCTTGAAGAGAATGCCCGAGGCGTCCGAGTCCTTGATCGCCGCCTCGTGCTCCGAGTTGGGCGTCGGCTGACTGCTCATCAGGATGGTCGGCAGCATGTAGGACTGCCGCTTGAGCTCGTAGTAGAGCTCGAGGCCGGCGATCACCGAGAAGTCGAGATCGAGCACCAGGGCGTCGATCTGCTCCGCCCGAATGGCCGCGATGACCTCGTCCAGGGTCTTGGCCCGGCGCACGTGATAGCCGCGCGCCTCGAGCAGCGGCGTCAGCGAGCCGGAGAAGCCCTCGGCCGGATCGGCGAGCAGCACCATGACCTCGCGGTTCTTGCGGCTCTGTATGTCCGCGAGCATGGTCAGCAGGTCGTCGACCGCGACCGGCTTGTGCAGCACGCCGGCGACGCCCTCCTGAACCGCCTGGTCGAGCAGGTTCTGGACGCTGTAGCCGGTCATCATCACGACCTTGACGTCCGGCTTGAACTTCTTGATCTCGATGAAGCTCTCGACGCCGTTCTTGCCCGGCATCATGACGTCCATGAAGGCGAGGTCGAAGTCCTCCTTCTGGAAGGTCTCGATCGCCTGCTGGCTGCCGTAGGCGACCTTGACGTCGTGGCCGTTGAGCTCCAGCACCTCCGCCAGCGCGTCGGCGACGTCCGCGTCGTCGTCGACGACGAAGATCTTCAGGCCGGCCATCAGGCAGCCTCCTGCTGCTTGCTCTTGATCGGCAGGCGGATCGTCGCCTTGGTGCCGACGTCGGGCGTGCTGTCGTAGGTGATCTCGCCGCCGTGGACCTCGATGATCTTCTTGACCGTCGGCAGGCCGAGCCCGACGCCGAAGGACTTTGTCGAGAACAGCGGCTCGAAGATCTTCTCCAAGGTCTCGGTATCCATGCCCGAGCCCCGGTCCTCGAAGACCATGAGGTAGTGGTCGTCCAGCACCTGGGTCGAGACCTTGAGCTGGCGCGTCCGCTCCGGCGGGTTGTCGATCATGGCCTGGGCGCCGTTGTCGAAGACGTTGATCACCGCCCGGCGCAGCCGCTCCTTGTCGAAGACCACCTCGACGTCGGAGGCGCCGAAGTCGTAGTCCACCTCGACGCCCTCCGGCAGGGGCTGCTCGATCAGGGTCAGCCGCAGCCAGCGGTCGGCGATCTCCGGCTCCAGGTTCGGCGGCGTGTCGCGGGCGAAGTCGAGCAGCTCGGCGATGATGCCGTCGCAGCGCACGATGTTGCGCTCGGCCCGGTCGAGGGCGCGCTCGACGCCGAGGCCCTTGCCCTCGGTCTTCTGCTTGGCCAGGAACAGCGAGGTGCGGATCGCGCCCATCGGGTTGCGCAGCTCGTGGCTCACGGTGGCGGTGAGCTGGCCCAGGGTGGCCAGCCGCTCCTTCTGGACCAGGCTGTCCTGGGCGGCCTGCAGCTCGTCGGTGCGCTCGACGAGCTGCTCGTAGGTCGTCTGCAGCTCGGTCTGGGCGTGCTCGCGGATCGAGATCTCCTCGGCCAGGTCCTTGTTGCTGGTCTCGAGGGCCGACTTGGCGACGGTCAGCTCATCGTGCTGGCGGCCCATCACCTTGGCGGCGTGGCCGACGATCATCTGCAGGATCATGTAGAGCACGATGAACAGCAGGCAGACGGTGGCGATCAGGGAGTAGCGCTGGTGCCGGACCGCCTCGAGCGTCTTGGTGATGTCGTAGGTGACCGCGAAGACGCCTTCGATGGCTCGTCCTTCGCCACGGATCGGCAGGAACGAGGTCACCGTGTCGATGTTGCCGAGCGTGCCCTGGATCGCCTGGAAGCGGCCGTAGTGGGCGATCTCCGACTGGACCTGACCGCGCGCGGCGGCGACGAAGCCGGCATAGTCCTTGGTCTCCTGACCGAGACGTTTGGCGTCGGTGGTGAACACGGTCTTGCCGTTGGGCGCCACCACGTCGATCCGCACGACCGTCAGGCCGGCGACCAGCCCGCGCATCTCCTCGGCGAAGCGCCGGTTCTCGACGGCGTCGCGCAGCTCTTCGGCGTCGAGCGTCACGGCCGTCTCCAGGTGGCCCCGATAGCCTGGCCAGTGCGCGTTCGAGAAGCTCTGGGCCAGCGTTCGGCCGGCGGCTTCGCGCTCGTGAATCAGTTGCGTGGTGGTGATGTCGGTGACGACGGTCGAAACCGCGAACATCGCCAGCGCAATCGTCATCGCGCTCGCGATGGAGAAGTATCTCATCAGTTTGAACATTCAGAATCCCCGCCTGCCCGGGCACACCTGCGGCGCGGCCGCGTCCGCCGCGAGTCGGCACCGCCTCCGCTCGAGGCTCGAAGGCGCCGACCGCGCGAAATCCTAAAGTTGAACGGTTATCATTCGGTTGATGGGCTAGGGTCTGTGGACATTTAGGGGATTCCCAGCTCGGCGCGGTTTGTGATTCAAGACTGTCTTTTGGAAGGAGGCAGACTTGGATCGAGATGTCTTG